>NZ_JBGQOK010000003.1:0-461303 GCF_052119605.1 Leeuwenhoekiella sp. W20_SRS_FM14
GGGGGATCGTGCCCCCCTCTCGCTACTAAAGGCTTCACAGCATTGTGAAGCCTTTTTTATTTTTAATTATGTCTGAACACGTTGTCTATATTTTATATTCAAAAGAGTTTAAAAAAAACTACACTGGAGTTACTACAGATCTGATATCTAGATTTAAATCGCATAATGAATTAGCAAATAAGGGATGGACTAAAGCCTACAGACCGTGGATGGCTATTCATATAGAGGTTTTTAATTCTAAAAATGAAGCCCTTAAAAGGGAAAAATTCTTTAAATCTGGGCAAGGTCGTGTTGAAAAAGCTAAAATTATAGATACTTTTTTAAACAAATAATTAGGAGGTTTCATATCCGCCAGAGGCGGACGGGGGATCGTGCCCCCCTCTCGCTACTAAAGGCTTCACAGCATTGTGAAGCCTTTTTTATTTTTAATTATGTCTGAATACGTTGTCTATATTTTATATTCTAAAGAGTTTAAAAAAAACTACACTGGAGTTACTACATATCTAATATCTAGAGTTAAATCGCATAATGAATTAGCAAATAAGGGATGGACTAAAGCCTACAGACCGTGGATGGTTATTCATATAGAGGTTTTTAATTCTAAAAAAGAAGCCCTTAAAAGGGAAAGATTCTTTAAATCTGGGCAAGGTCGTGTTGAAAAAGCTATAGCTTAATGTATTTTTCAATAATCGTGTTTTAAATATGAATTGATTCTAATTGTTTCCGCAGAAATTAATTAACCTTAATTTTGAAAATTGAACACTATCTGAAAAATTTATGGTGCTTTGGCAATTGTATAAAAATCTGATATTCTCCTACCTTCAATATCTACAGTATGAATGAATTCTGGACAAACCATAAAGAAGCTATTATCTATGCTGCCATTGTTATAACCATTGTTTTGATACTTCGGTTTTTAACTAAAAAACTATACAACTGGTTAGAAAAGCGTACACAAATTAAATATCCTAATGACGCGCCTTCTAATATTCATCTTGCCCAAAAAATTCTCAACGCTCTTTGGTTAGTTTTAGGAATTATGGCGCTGGGATTTATATTTATTGATGAAGAACAATATAAAACCGCCAGAGAAAACTTCTACATCGTTCTCTATTTAGGCATTGTAGCTGTTTTAACACTCTTCGCCGCATCGCTTGTGCAAACGTGGTTTAAAAGAAGTATTAAACACAGAGTTGCTAATAATGAAGATACCACCAGTTATAAATTTTTACGATACATAGCGATTTTTGCTGTTTATTTTCTAGGTGGTATACTTATGCTTATAGCATTTAAATCTATGCGTAGCTTCGCAGCTACGGCTTTAGGTGGTGCCGGTATCGTTGCTGTAGTGGCAGGTGTAGCATCACAAGAAGCATTGTCTAACCTCGTAGGCGGTCTTTTTATTATATTTTTTAAACCATTTAAACTTGGCGATATAATCAAAGTTGATGAATCTATGGTGGGTACAGTTACAGATATTACACTTAGACATACGATTATACGCAATTATGAAAATAAAATGATTGTAATACCCAATGCTATTATTAATAAGGAAAAACTTATTAATTATGACTTAGGTACTCATATTTGTTGCCAATGGATAGAGGTGGGCATCTCATATGATAGTGATATTGATCTTGCCAAACGTATTATGCGCGAAGAGTGCGAAGACCATCCTAATCTAATTGATCACCGTAGCGAACTCGAGAAATATAATGAAGAAAATAAAGTTGTTGTTCGTGTTATAGCTCTGGGTGACTCTTCTGTTACAATACGTGCCTGGGCCTGGGCCAGTAATTACAATCAGGCGTTTTCTATGAAATGTGATTTGTATGAAAGCATTAAAAAACGATTTGATAAGGAAGGTATAGAAATTCCATTTCCTCACAGAACTCTTATTTTTAAAGAAAACCAATTAGAAGGTCTAAGAAGTAAAGCTCAAAATACAAACCAGGTTAGCGTAGAAAAGGAAGAACCAGATGCTTAAAATTCAAAATTAAAACCCTTTTCTAATAAACTTTGGTAGGTGTCGGGATTAAATTGATATAGCTTAGCCGCTCGATGAGAAACATCTTTCTCCTTTTCATTTAACGGAGTTAACAAATTCATCTTTAATATTTTTCTTCTAAAATTAGGCTTATCCATCTCTTTACCTAAAATTTGCTCATAAAGATGCATTAATTGCAATAAGGTAAATTTCTGCGGAAGTAAATTAAATCCTATTGGCTCTTGACGTATTCTACGACGTAGTCTTTTTAAACCTGTTTCTAGAATTTGAGCATGGTCAAATATTAAATCTTCTACTTGAGATACTTTGAACCACGCTACATTTACAGCTGTAAATCCCGGCTTAAGATCATAATCTTCTTCCTTTATTAATGCATAATATCCTATAGTAATAACCCTAGATAATGGAAAACGATCAGGATCTCCAAAAGCTTTAAGCTGCTCTAAATAAACATCTTCAATACCGGTAAGCTCGAGCAAAAGTCTATTTGCTGCGGCATCAATACTTTCATTCTCATATATCCAACCCCCGGGAAGTGCCCATTTATTTTTATTTATACCTTCTGCATGCTGAACAAGAAGTACCTCAAGCGAGCCTTCTTTTAAACCAAATATTACACAATCTATAGTTATGCTGTCTAATATGATAGCTTTTGGCTCATTGTGATCACTACTCATTAACTTATAATGTATATATATTAGTTCGAATTTTTTACGGCTCTAAATTATAAAAATTATGTGGAATAGATTTTTATGTATATACTTGTAGTCAAATAAACTATAAGAGTAGTTTTTTTAAATTTTTAATCCATTAATTGCACACACATGTATTTTTTAGGAATAGATTTAGGAAGTTCATCAATTAAACTTGCTGTTCTAGATGGGAATACCGGCAAAGCAATTGCAAATGCAACGGTGCCAGACAAAGAGATGCAAATGCTTGCTCCTAAACAAGGCTGGGCAGAGCAAGACCCAGAACTCTGGTGGAAGTATATTTGCAACGGCATTAAACAGCTTAAATCTGGAGGGGTAGATCTTAAAACTATTAA
Source organism: Leeuwenhoekiella sp. W20_SRS_FM14 (assembly GCF_052119605.1). Classification (NCBI taxonomy): domain Bacteria; kingdom Pseudomonadati; phylum Bacteroidota; class Flavobacteriia; order Flavobacteriales; family Flavobacteriaceae; genus Leeuwenhoekiella; species Leeuwenhoekiella sp. W20_SRS_FM14. The sequence continues at coordinate 3,057 of NZ_JBGQOK010000003.1, forward strand.
GGCTATAGGCATTTCCTATCAAATGCACGGTCTAGTGCTTACAGATCGTAATCTTAATGTATTACGCCCTTCTATAATATGGTGCGATAGCAGAGCAGCTCCCTTAGGTGATAACATATACAAAGAGAAAGGTTCTGCTTTTTTTCAGGATAAGATATTAGGTAGTCCTGGTAATTTTACTGCTTCAAAACTAAAATGGATTCAGAAAAATGAACCTCATCTTTTTGAACAGGCAGCTCATATGATGCTTCCTGGAGATTTCATAGCTGCTAAATTTTCGGGCGTAGCCCAGACAAGTAAATCTGGCCTTTCTGAAGCCGCCCTGTGGAATTTTAAAAAAGGGGAACTTGCTACAGATGTTTTAGATGCCATGGGATTACCCGTACATCTTATTCCTGAGATTGTATCTAATTTTGAAAATCAAGCAACAATACTCCCTAAAATAGCACAAGAGTTAGGACTGGCAGAGGATGTGCAAATAACTTATAGAGCAGGTGATCAACCTAACAATGCACTTTCATTAAATGTTAATGAACCTGGAGAGATTGCGACAACCGCAGGAACTTCAGCGGTAATTTATTCGGTTAGTGATACAAACGCTTTTGATAAAAATAACCGCGTAAACACATTTTTACATGTTAATGATACTGAAGTACAAAAGCGCAATGGTATCCTGTTATGTATAAATGGGTCTGGTATTTTATACCAATGGCTGCGTAAAATTATCTCTGGAGGTTCAGAACATCTAATCTCTTATGATTTCTTAAATGAACAAGCTTCAAAAGTGACTGCGGGAAGTGATGGTCTTCGGTTTTACCCATTCGGAAACGGTGTGGAACGCATTTTTAATAACAAAGAAGCAACATCAGGATTACAAAACCTCAACTTCAATAGGCATGAAACCTCACATCTTGTGCGATCTGCATGTGAAGGAATTGTTTTTGCGATGAATTACGGTTTTGAAATTATGCAGGAAATAGGTGCCGGGGGCAATCTGGTTAAAGCCACGCACGCTAACTTGTTTTTAAGTCCTGTCTTTAGAGAGATTTTTGTAAATACAACACAAACCAGTTTAGAGCTTTACGAGACTAATGGCGCCGAAGGTGCCGCCAGAGGTGCCGCTTATGGTTTTGGTCACTATAAAACACTAAACGAAGCAAATGAAAGTCTAAAACGAATTAAAACCATAGAGCCCACTGCAGCTTTAAGTTCATCCTATGCAGAATGGTATGCCCTGTGGAAAAATAACATTCAAATAAATAATTAATTATGAGCACGTATTTTAAAGACGTTAGTAAAATTCAGTTTGAAGGAAAAGGAAGCGACAACCCCCTGGCCTTTAAATATTATGATGAAAACAAAGTAGTAGCCGGTAAAACGTTAAAAGAGCATATGCGTTTTGCAATGGCCTATTGGCATACTTTAAATAATAGGGGTAGTGATCCTTTTGGAGCACCTACTGAAACATTTGAATGGGATAAAAATTCAGATCCTGTAGCACGTGCAAAAGATAAAATGGATGCTGCTTTTGAATTTATGACAAAGTTAGGACTTCCTTACTATTGCTTTCATGATATAGACGTGGTTGATGAGGCCCCTACTCTTGGAGAATTTGAAAACAGAATGCGCGCTCTGGTAGATTATGCAAAAATCAAACAAAAAGATAGTGGCATAGATCTTTTATGGGGTACATCTAATCTCTTTAGCAATCCGCGTTACATGAACGGTGCAGCTACTAATCCTAATTTTGATGTATTAGCTTACGCGGGGGCTCAGCTTAAAATTGCATTAGATGCAACAATAGAACTAGGTGGCTCTAATTATGTGTTTTGGGGTGGTCGAGAAGGCTATATGAGTTTATTAAATACAGATATGAACCGTGAGCTTGATCACCTGGGTCAGTTTTTAAATATGTGTAAGGATTACGGTCGCAAACAAGGGTTTACTGGTAATTTCTTGATTGAACCAAAACCTATGGAACCCACCAAACATCAATATGATTTTGATGCAGCAACTACTTTAGGTTTTATCAATAAATATGGCTTACAAAACGATTTTAAATTGAATCTTGAAGTAAACCATGCTACACTGGCGAGTCATACTTTTGAGCACGAATTACAAGTTGCAGTAGATGCAGGTATGTTAGGAAGCATTGATGCAAACCGTGGGGATTATCAAAACGGATGGGACACAGACCAGTTTCCTATTAATGTTTTTGAAATCACACAGTCTATGCTGGTTATCTTAGAAGGTGGTGGTATACAAGGCGGCGGTATTAATTTTGACGCTAAAGTACGTAGAAACTCTACAGATCTTAATGACAAATTTATCGCACACATCGCCGGTATGGATACGTTTGCACGTGGGTTAATAGCAGCAGATCACATCTTAGAGAATACAAATTATAAAGCATTGCGTAAATCACGTTATGAATCATTTGATTCTGGCAATGGTGCTGCTTTTGAGAAAGGTACACTTACTCTAGAGCAACTAAGTGATATAGGGAGAAGCAATGGTGAACCTAAATCGTTTAGTGGCCAGCAAGAATTGTATGAGCAGCTTGTAGCTAATTCATTCTAAAAAAAGTTTTATTTAATATAGCAAAGGCATCCTTAGGGATGCCTTTTTTTTAGTTCATAAATCACATTCAATTGATATTCAAAGAACTTTTCATAATTTTTAATAATAAAAAAAGATAGGAATAATAAATTCACTTTATTAGTTTTAAGGCTACATTAATCGGTTTAGTTGTAATTAACATTTAATTAACTGAATATCAAGTGTCTTATTTTACTATAACGTTGTTTTTATAAGTAAGTCTATCGTAATTTTAAACCGTAATTACGAACAGAATTAAAATTTACAGTAATGAAAGCAACGTTTAAAATTATCGAAAGCAATATCGAATGCACGCAAGAGGTTATTAAACAGTGCTTAAACCGAATTATGGAAGTGCGTGTTTTAGAAGTTAATCTAAACAAAAACACCATATCTGTAGATTATTTTAAACCTAGTGTTTATGAACGTATCAAAAAAGAACTTTACTGTTTGGGACTTTCTGTTGGTGAATTGGTAATCCTTCCTGATTTTAATAACTAATCTATTAATCGCAATTTCTATTCTACTACAAATCAAGAAACTGATTTTACAAATTCAAATTGAGATTTTCAGGCTTTAATGCTATTCTTGCCCTAATTTGAGCGTTTCTTATAATTGAATTTTATTTAAAATTCGGAAGTCCTTAGAGCATTTTTTTTTAATGCAATTTAATTTATAGTCTTTATTAATTATATGTCTATTATTTAAACTATTAATGCATTTCTCATAATTCTTTTTTCAACTTTAGACTATAAATAATATTAGTAATTCTTGACATTAGCTGATAGGAAATGTATCTTTCGAGTTCAACCAACCAATTTGATCTTTTAGAAATATGCTAAATCTAATCCGTACAGACTCAAAAAATGCTGATTTCTTAAAATTGATAAAAGAACTCGATGAAACCCTCAAACTAACTGATGGCGATGATCACGCATTTTATAATCAATTTAATTCTTTAGAACGTATCAATAATGTCATTGTAGCTTATGAAAGCGGGATCGCAGTGGGCTGCGGAGCGTTTAGAGAATACGGCCCTAAGAGTTTAGAAATAAAAAGAATGTATACTAAACCGCTGTATAGAAAACGAGGTTACGCTAGTTTAATACTGGAAGCTTTAGAAAACTGGGGAGCAGAATTAGGGTACACAAAATGTATTTTAGAGACAGGTATCTTTCAACCTCCGGCAATTGCTCTTTACAAGAGAAGACATTATGATATTATCCCTAATTACGGGCAATACAGTGGCGTAGGCGGTAGTATGTGTTTTATTAAATATCTGGCTGGTGCTTAGTTTCGCCTAGATTACGCGCGATATATCTACCTCAACCTTTAATTTACTTTTACCGCTACCATAAACCACACCTTTTAAAGGTGGTACATCATAATAATCTCTTCCCCATCCTACAACAAGATGTTGATCGCCGGGAATTTGATTGTTTGTAGGGTCAAAATCTACCCATCCAAAACCGGGAATAAAAATTGAAAACCAGGCGTGGCTCGCGTCTGCTCCTACTAATTTTTGCTGTCCCGGAGGCGGTAAGGTTTCTATATAACCACTTACATAGCGTGCAGGCAATCCTATAGATCGTATACAGGCAATTGCTATCTGTGCAAAATCCTGACAAACCCCTTTACGATTCTTCATCACTTCATTTATAGGTGTGCTCACACTCGTAAAACCCGAGACAAAATCAAAATCTATATAAATACGCTGCATTAACTCTTCTGCTGCCTCAAAAACAGAGCGACCGGGTATAAAGCTTTCTTTAGCATAATTAAGAATAGACTCATCTGTCTTTTTAATGAAAATAGACTCGAGAACAAATTGCTTTGCTTCTAAAATATCTGGTTCAGTTTTGCTAAGTAATGATAAAGCTTGTTCTAAGGTTACTTTAGAACAGGCATCAGATCTAAAGTCGTTTTTAAATTGCTCATACTCCCTGCGTATTTTACTCACAGTAGTAACTTTTAACTGCCTATGCTCTTTCTGAATTGAAAAACGAGTTATATAATTTCCGAAGAAATCAACACGTTCAGAAATCTCATCTGCTTCAGGACTTATATGTATTTTGTATTCTAATAATTCCTGACCAAGAGAACGTCTCGATTTTAATACTGCTATATTATGGCAATAACTTACCGGTGCGTCGTAATCGTATTTGGTTGTATGTGAGATTGAATAAAGCATTATAATGGGAAGTTTTGGTCAACTAATTGACTCTGCTTATAGGTATGATTAAAATAGGTATTTGATATAGCCTGTGATGTTTGAAAAAGCAAATCACTTAGTTTTTCTAATAATTTATCTAAGTCCTCTCTAATTAAACTATCCTCACTATTTATTTTAGCAAGAGATTCTGAACTTGCTAAACGCAGACTGGCAAAAGCTTCAAAGACATATTTCTCATAATTCATTAACACATCAGATTTTATTGAATGTGGTAATCTGGCGATATCTTTTTGAAGACGACCTAACTGAAATGCAAGCGATCTTGGGTAATGCAAATCCATAAGTAGTAAGCTTATTACAGGTTCTATACGTATATAGGAACGGTAACTATACCGGTAAATATTTAAACTCTCATGACTACTTAACAAAGATTCTAAAACTTCATATTCTGTTTGTCCCGGTTGTTTAATCACAAGCAAAGACCGGCACTTGGTAATGGTAAGCATACTTTGTTCTAGCTGTAAACCTATAAAATAAAGCAGCAATCCCTGATCTACCATTATACTTTCTTCGATAAGCCCCATAAAGGCTATGAGTCGTGTTATAAGCTGATTAAGTGCTCTAATTAGCTTTGTTATAGTGAGGTCTTTTTCATTTTCGAGATTGCGCCAAATCTTCTGAATATTTTCGAAAACCCGCCACATATCACTACTCCATAAATTACGAATTGAGTAATATGAATTGCTAAACATACTCATTGTATTAGCAAGACTTCCTACTCGATTCCGATTGAGCACAACAGATACTATCTCTTCAAGTGGATTTTCAAGAGCAGATTTACCATTTGTGCTGTCTTCCATAAAACCAGGATAGGTTCCCGTCATTTGGGTTACTGCTTTATAAAGTGTGTCTAGTTTAACAGCTCCTACCTGTTGATGACTCGCTTCAGTAGAATTCATTTGTTTGAGTACCATTCGTAAAAAACGAGCATTTACCAGTGTACGACCCACATATCTTCCCGCCCAGTATAAATTCTCTGCAGTTAAACTTGGTAAATCATCAAGGCCACTTACTGAAACTGCAGATTTTCTATTCCAGTTAAAACTGGGCTGCTCTTCATTTTTATTATTTCCTATAATCCAAAAATCTTTACTGGTACCACCCCGCTGATTAGAAACTCTTAAGTTATCGCGTTCTGAAGCAACACGTACGAGACCACCGGGCATTACATTGTAGCCATTTTTACCGGCCATTGTAAACGTACGCGCAACCATATTGCGCGGCTCAAAGTTTCCTTTACTAAAATTAGGGGTTGTAGAAAAGCTAATGTGCTCCTGAGCTACAAAATGATAAGGTTTCTTTTCTATTTCTTTTCTCAGCGCTTCTAATTCTATTTCTGAAAGCAATTCGCCAAAATGAATGTGTTCTCGGTTTGTACGATCTATAGGTTTGATCACCAGCTTTGAGAGATTCTCAAGTACATATTTTCGTTCTTTTTCCTGACCACACCACCAGGATGCAATTTGCGGAAGATGCAATTCTTCTTTCAGGAAAAACCTGCTTATAGCCGGCATAAAAGGGATTAAACCTGGGTTTTCTAAGATACCACTGCCTATCGGGTTTACTATGGAGACATTCTGGCGTCTTACCACATCAAGCAAACCGGCTACGCCCAGATGTGAATCTTCTCGCAATTCAAGAGGATCTGTAAATACATCATCTACCCTACGCAATACGACGTGCACGCGTTTTAAACCCTTTAAAGATTTCATATATAAATGACCATCTCTAACAACCAGGTCATTTCCCTGAACCAGTGGATACCCCAAAAAAGATGCTAAATAAGCGTGCTCAAAGTACGTCTCATTATGTGATCCCGGCGTTAAAATAACAATATTGGGATTTTCAATTTTCTCAGGAGAAGCTTCTACCAGCAACTCATTAAATTCTTTAAAAAATTCTGAGAGTCGCTTAATATTCATATCTGCAAAAATATCTGCAAAGACACGATTAGCAGTAGATCTGTTTTCTAAAGCATAACCCATACCCGAAGGCGCCTGCGACCGGTCATTTACAACCCACATTCTGCCATCACTCCCACGCGCCAAATCTGCAGCATACAAAAGCAAATGTCTGTCTATCTTATAATGTATTTTATCGCATTGTCTTAAAAAGCCCCGATGCCCGTAAATTACTTCGTGAGGTACAATACCTTCTTTAATTAATTTGCGCTCCCCGTAAACGTCTTTGAGAACCTTGTCTAAAAGATCTGCACGCTGTTTAAGTCCTTTTTCAATTTGCTGCCACTCTTTAATATCTAATAAAAATGGAACTACATTTAAATTCCAGGGTCTATTGAGACCATTAGGATCATTATAGACATTATAGGTAACACCATTTTCTTCAAGAAGCCAATTAATATCGTTCTGACGCTGAGTTAAGCCCTCGACACCTATTTGTTTAAAATTTTCTAAAAGCGTATTCCAATCCCCTTTAACGCTAAGATCTGGTTTAAACATCTCATCGTAGGTATTGTCTGTAAAATACTTAGTAAACCAAGCGTTTGTAGCCACGGTCATATGTAGGGTATAAAATTATTTCTTACGTAAATCCAGTAAATGTGGGAATTCTGGGTTGACAGGAATTTCTTTAAAATTAAATGTTTTTTCTGAATGTGTTGATTTTAAACTGCGTTTCACAGCACCGCTATTAGGCTCTGTTTCAGAAGGATCTATTGTTCCCTGCGTATGTCCCATTTCCCAGAATCTGTTTATACGGCGTGACTCTGCTTCTAAACTGTTAATAGGATAGGTTTCATAACTTCTTCCACCGGGATGTGATACAAAATAAGTGCAGCCACCTATAGAACGCTTATTCCATAAATCAACTACATCAAAAACTAATGGCGTATCTACCCCTATAGTGGGGTGCAAAGCAGACCAGGGATCCCAGGCTTTATAACGAACACCAGCTACATACTCACCTTTAACATCGGTGCTGCTCAATTGAACTTTTACACCATTGCAAGTAACTACATACCGCTCATCGTTGAAGTTTGATATTTTTATTTGAACACGCTCGAGTGATGAGTCTACATAACGCGCGGTACCACCACCTGTCATTTCTTCCCCAAGAACATTCCATGGTTCGATTGCGGCGCGCAGTTCTACCTGCATATCTTTAATTTTAATCAATCCATAAAGTGGAAAACGAAACTCAAAAAACGGATCGAACCAATCTAATTCAAATGGATAACCGGCAGCATTCAACTGACTTACAATATCCTTAATATCTTCTTTGACATAATGCTCCATCAAGAATTTATCGTGCAGTTGCGTTCCCCAGCGCACAAGTTTATGCTTGTAAGGCTCTTTCCAAAACCAGGAAACCAGTGTACGTACAAGTAGCATTTGCATTAAACTCATTTGAGGATGCGGTGGCATATCAAAAGCACGAAGTTCTAAAATACCCAATCTGCCCGATGAAGAATCTGGCGAATACAACTTATCTATACAAAATTCTGCACGGTGCGTATTTCCTGTAATATCTGTTAATAAATGCCTAAATAAGCGATCTGTTAACCAAAACGGAACTTCTTCTCCTTCAGGAATCTGCGAAAATGCTATTTCTAACTCATATAAATTTTCGGCTCTGCCCTCATCTATACGCGGTGCCTGGCTCGTTGAACCTATAAAACCACCTGAGAATAAATAGGATAATCCCGGGTGATGTTGCCAGAAGGTTAATAGACTACGCAGCATATCTGGTCTGCGTAACAACGGACTATCTGAAGGTGTTGTACCTCCTAAAGTAACGTGATTACCACCACCAGTGCCGGTATGTTTACCATCTAACATAAATTTCTCGGTACCCAGGCGACTCTTTTTCGCTTCCTCATACAGTGTTAAAGTTGTATTTGTAAGCTCACCCCAGGTCTTTGATGGGTGTACATTTACTTCGATTACACCGGGATCTGGTGTAACTTTTAATACTTCTAAACGTATATCACGTGGAGGCTCATAGCCTTCTATTAAAACAGGAACATCCAGCTTTTTTGCTGTAGCTTCTATCGAAGCGATAAGATCTAAAAAGGTCTCTGCATCGTCAAGTGGCGGAAGAAAAAGATATAAACGTTTTTCTCTAACCTCAGCACAAATAGCAGTACGCGCAAAAGGATTCTTTTCTTTTTTATCTGCGTTATAGTCTACTTTTTTTCCTTTTTTCGCTTTCGCGGAAGCTAAACGTTGCTCAAGAGCTTCACCGTAGTTACCAAAAGGTTTTCGTTTATCAAATAAATCTGGCTCTGAGATATCCTGAGAAGCTACCTCCGGATTTTCAATTAATGAGTTTAAAGGAAGTCTATATCCCACAGGTGAATTTCCCGGGATTAGGAATAAATTTTTTCTTCTAAATTCCCATGCATTTGTAACCCATTTCCCGCGTATGTTAGCAAGAGGCATCACATGGCCTATTTTCTTATTAAGACCTTGTTCTAATATTTTATTAAGACGATTACGTACCGATGTTGCAGTGTCATCCCCTTTTAAGGGATCTACATCTACAGGTAATCTCCCTTCCTCCCACATAAAATAAAATACATCTTCGTAGGCCGGCATAATGTATTCTAATCGAACGCCTAAATTTATTGCCAATTCCTGCAAAAAGGTTTTGCTTATTCCCTCTGGTAATTCATATTCATTTGTAAAGGAAGCCATAAGGCGTTCTTCTTTCCAGATGGGTAAACCATCTTTACGCCAATGCATACCTATTGCCCAGCGTGGAATGGGTTCGCCGGGATACCATTTTCCCTGAGCGTGATGAAACATACCGCCGGGTGCAAATTTGTGTAATAACCGGTTTGATAAGCCCTCAGATAGTTTGCGTTTTTCAGGGCCATCTGCTGCAGTATTCCACTGCTCAGACTCCATATCATCTATAGAAACAAATGTAGGTTCGCCACCCATGGTAAGACGTACATCATTTTCTTGTAATTCATTCTCAACCTCAAACCCCAGATTGTAAATCGCTTTCCATTGGCTTTCGGTATATGGTTTTGTTACGCGCGGAGATTCAAAAATTCGGGTAACAGAATTATCAAATTCAAATTCGGTTTCTGCAGGATCTGAAAAACCCACCACCGGTGCGGCACTTTCAAATGAGGGTGTACACGCTAACGGAATATGCCCTTCGCTAGCTAATAATCCTGATGTTGCATCAAGACCTATCCAGCCTGCACCCGGCACATAAACTTCTGCCCAGGCATGCAAGTCTGTAAAATCTTCTTCTGGACCAGACGGGCCGTCAAGCGATTTTTCGTCAGACTTTAACTGTACAAGATATCCTGACACAAAACGTGCTGCCATACCTAGATGGCGCAAACTCTGCACAAGTAGCCACGCAAAGTCACGACAACTACCTAATTTTTTTTCGAGCGTTTCTTCACAGGTTTGAACACCGGGCTCCATACGCACGGTATAGTTTAGGTATTCATTAATATGCCTGTTAATACCTATTAGAAAATAAATAGTAAGTTGTTTTGAAGTATCTATCGTCTTTAAAAATTCTGCTAATAACGGGCCTTTATCTGTTACTTCAAGATAGGGTAGCAATTCTTTCTTTAAGGATTCTGAATATTGAAACGGAAAATCTTCAACAGATTTTTCAACAAAAAAATCAAACGGATTTATAGTTTTTAAATCAGCCAGAATTTCAACTTCTATAGATAACTCATCTGTTTTTTCAGGAAAAACAACTCGTGCCAGATAGTTTCCAAAGGGATCCTGCTGCCAGTTAAAGAAATGATTTTCAGGCTTTATTTTTAAAGAATATGCTTCTATAGGTGTTCTGCTATGAGGTGCAGGTCGTAATCTAAATAGGTGCGGTGATAGCGCTATACGCTTGTCATATTTATATTTGGTTTTATGAGAAATAACGACTTTTAACGCCATACACAGCTGTTTTTATAAATTATAATATACCTTCCTATATAAACTAATTTGTACTAAATATAGCACACCCTGTAGTTAATTGAGCAGGATGTGATAAAAAGTATAATTCTAAAACCAATTTTTAGCGAATTGATAAAAAACGACTTACAGACTTTATAATAAACAATTTTATAAGCTGAAATCTTAAAAAACCGCTTTGTTTTAAGTCTTACAACAATCGGGAATGCTCTCGCAAGATTGAAGTTATTAATTCTATTTTTTTAAAAATTCAATAAACCTTTTGTGCATCTCGGTTGTATAATCATAATGCGTAACGATGCGTAATTTCCCTTTACCTAAGGCACTTATATAAATCTGGGCAGCTTTTAGTTTTTCAATAAATTGTAATTCGTCAACTTCTGCTTTTAAGTTAAAAATCAAAATATTTGTTTCTACCGGCTCTACGTGAGCCACATCTGGATGCTGCATTAATGCTACAGAAAGCTCCTGAGCTTTTTTATGATCTTCATCCATACGTTGCCAATTATGCTCTAAAGCATAAAGACCGGCAGCAGCTGCAAAACCTACCTGCCGCATACCACCTCCTAATACTTTACGCACGCGCATCGCCTTGTCCATATATTTTTGTTTACCTACAAGAACAGATCCCATAGGTGCTCCCAGACCTTTTGATAAACAAACAGAAATTGTGTCAAACGCAGCACCATAATCTTTAGGAGACTCATCGGTTACGACAAGGGCATTCCATAAACGGGCTCCATCAAGATGCAGGCCTAAACCATGGTCGTCACACACCTTACGTATTTTTAGTATTTCTCTAAAATCATAACAGGCGCCACCTCCCTTATTTGTAGTATTCTCAAGACATACGAGTGAAGTTAACGGACTATGATAAAAATCTGGCGGATTTATACTTTCTTCAACCTGATCTGCAGTAATCATTCCTCTATGACCATCTAGTAATCTACACGATACCCCACTGTTAAAAGAAACACCACCGCCTTCATAATTGTATACATGTGCATATTTATCTGCGATAAGCTGTTCACCCGGCTGCGTATGTATTTTAATCGCTGCCTGGTTAGTCATACTTCCGGTAGGGAAATACAGGGCACTATCCATCCCAAAAAGCTCTGCTATATGAGCTTCAAGTTTATTTACACTAGGGTCTTCTTTATATACATCATCACCTACTTCTGCATGCATCATAGCCTCCAGCATACCTTGCGAAGGTTTAGTTAAGGTGTCGCTACGCAAATCTATTCTCATTGTATTCTAATTTAGGTTGTCTAATCTGTTTATCTAAGATGCTCACCACCGTCTACGGGAATTACAGCTCCATTAATCCAGTTTGCTTCTGGTTTAATTAATAAGTAAACTACATTGGCTACATCTTCAGGGGTTGTTAATCGCTTTTGAGGATTGCGGGCAAGCGCTTGTTCTATTAAAATTTCACTTCCGGGAATTAATTGTAAACTTTCGGTGTTTGTAACACCTGCCTGTATGCAATTTGCTGTGATTTGTAAGGGTGCAAATTCATAAGCCAGGCTGCGCACAATAGCCTCTAAAGCCGCTTTAGCCATAGAGACTGCGGCGTAATTAGGTAGCGGTTTTGTACTTCCCTCACTTGTAAATGTAAGTATTGACGCATTTTTTTCAAAGAGGCTTGCTTTCGCGAAAGCATTTGCCCAGTCGTATAAGCTCACCGCCATTGCCTCTGCGGTGAGCATAAAATCGTTACCCTTAAGAGTCGCTGCGGAAGCATTTGCACTATAAATTGGCTTCAAATTACCTTTTGCAATACTATGTAATAGTAGCTTTAGTGTCGCTTGCTTTTCAGTAAAAAAAGTAATGAGTTCTGCTCTGGTTTGTTCCTGCAAGGCGTCTTTATTAAAACTTATAACTTGAACACCAGTTTCGCGTAGGATATCACATTCGGCCTCAAATTCTACTAATTTACTACGTCTGGTTCTGTGTACAATACAGATGTTAAGGCCGTGCTGTGCTAGTTTTTTTGCCGATGCAAAACCTAAACCACTACTTCCGCCTAATATAAGAGCCCAGGAATTAGATCCCGGAGCTGCATTAAATTCAAAATTTACCATTCTAATAAGATACGTTGTGCAGAAAATCCCGGACCAAAACTAAGCATTAAGCCGTAATCACCTTCAGGAATTTTTCTAGTTAAAAAGCGCTCTAAAACATACAACACTGTTACGCTACTCATATTGCCATACAAACGTAAAACTTCTTTGGTATCATCAATATTTTTACCCATCTCGCCAAATAATCCTTCTACTGTCTGAACTATTTTTTTTCCACCGGGGTGGAATATCAAATGATTAATTTGTTCAATCGTAAGATTATTAGTTTCTAAAAACGGATTTATAATTGCCGGGAAATGACTTGCAATAGTTTCAGGAACGCTTTGATCTAAAATCATTTTAAGCCCGGTATTAGTAAGTTTAAAGCCCATCATATGTTCTGCTTCATAAAAATGATACATACCGGTCGCTTTAATTTTAGGCCCCTCATCTTCTTCTTTTGAAGATAATAAAACACAAGCGCCACCATCTCCAAAAATTGCTGCGCTCACCACATTTGCCATAGAATAATCATCAAGCTGAAAGGTAGCCGTAGGACTCTCTACCGCAATTACTGCAGCGCGTTTCCCCGGATTTGCCTTTAAAAAATCAGTTGCGTACAAAATGCCAGAAATGCCGGCTGCGCAACCCATTTCGGTTACCGGAAGTCTGGTGATATCCTGGCGTAACTTTAATTTATTAATTAAATATGCATCTAATGAGGGTATCATAATGCCTGTACAGCTCACCGTAATAATGTAGTCGAGACTTTGAGCATCCCAACCAGTTTTTTCTAAAGCCTCAGTCAGGGCAGTTTCCCCAAGCTTAATCACCTCCCGAACATAAATATCATTTTTTTCTTCAAAAGAAGATGCTGTAAATACTTCTTCAGGAGCCATTATACTGTAACGTTTATCTACTGCAGCATTACTAAATATCTTTTTTACCTTACGGCGAAAACGCTCCTCCTGCCCTTCTAACCAAATGTCTAAAAGTGGCATGATATCCTGAGTTTCCCTATGATATTGTGGGATCGCTTTTCCTACAGCGGCTATTTTTACTTCTGTTTTTCTAAAATCCATAAATATCTAAAAGCCCAGCGCCATTTTAATTGAAATGAACTCACGGGAAGCTTATTTGTAAACATTAATAATTCGTTCTTTTTAAATGCGCGCTCAATAGAGATTAAACCATCATGACGGGCAATATGTGTCTTCATAAATACACCGCTAAAGCCTTTAAATAAAAAATGAGCAATCTTACTGCGTTGCAAGTCATTTATAACAACACCCAGTTTTGAAAGCGCTAAAAACTGCTGCATAAATACAAGTATCTCTTCATTTGTAAAGTGATGCATCGTTAAAACCGACACAACAATATCGCATTGAAAAGATGTACGATCTAGTGTCAATATATCTTGCTTTTTAAAACTAATCTCAGAGTAATCTTTAGATTTCTCTTTTGCGAGGTTGATGCTTTTCTCATTTAAATCAAGACCCAGTAATTCTACTTTTACATTTTGTTTGCGGGCATACCTTGCTATTGTGCGTAACATCTCCCCATCACCACAACCTAAATCAACAATATTATAAGAGTCTTGCGGAAATTTTCTAAAAAAATAATTAAGCCCATCAATTGTAATTTGTTGACCGCCGAGCCATTTATTTACTAAAGTCACATCTTTTAAAGCAGCTTTAAGCGTCACCTCGTCTAATGACGGGTCATCCATTAATTCTGGAGTAAGTTTTCTACTTTTCAAAAGCTTGCCGGTTTACCGTGGGTTGATTTTATGATTTGTTTCATTAAGAATGGAAATTTACGCATCGCCTGTAGACCATAGTGTGTAGCGGTCTCATTTTGTAATAAACCCTGTAAAATTCTACCAGTTTTTAATCTGGAATTGAATTCCTTGTTCCACCGTGTAGTGTACGTATGCTCTAATTGAGATCTGCTCCAATCTGATGTTACCATTTCTTGAATACATGTGGCTAAAATTTGTGCTCCGGTTATTGCCATTGCCATACCGTTACCACAAAGCGGATGAATAAGTCCTGCACTATCACCACACATAAGCACGTGTTCTTCTACCGTATTTTTAGATTGAAAAGAAATCTGACTAATGCTCAAAGGTTTATCAAATACAGGCGCTGCACTCGCAAAAAAGGATTTTAGTCTAGGATTTTGCTCGAGAACATTTTTTTGAAAACCTTCAAGATTTCCTGATGCTTTAAATGCATCTAAATGTGTTAGGTAACACACATTCACCTTGTTATTTTCAACCTTGGAAATTCCGCAGTATCCTCCCTTAAAATTATGAAGACTTACCGTGTTCTCTGTAACCGGAGCTAGATAATGGGCCTTGACTCCCAACCAGGGTGTTTTGGTTTTGATAAAATTCCGCGAAAGCGAAATATCTAAATTTGAACGTTTTCCAAATGAACCTATAACAAAATCTGCATGGTAAACTGCTCCCGAAAGCATCTGTAATTCAAAAGAATCTTCTTTAAAAATAACCGATTCTACTTGTGCATGAACGATCTTTGCACCTGCCTTTTTAACTTCTGCAGCGAGATTAAAATCTAACGTATACCTGCTAATTCCAAAACCACCTAGCGGAAGCTGAGTTTGAATAGGCTGCCCGGTAGTTGTTGTAAATTCAAATTTTGATATGGCAACAGCGCCCCATTTAAAGGGATCTATACCTAAAGAATGCCAGTATGGAAGAATCTCATTAGAGATATATTCACCGCAAACTTTATGTCTGGGATAGCTTTCTTTCTCAAAAAGTTGAATATGAAAACCTGCTTTACAAAGGTGCAAAGCAGCTGTCAGACCCGCAAGTCCACCGCCTATGATGGCTATTTTAATCGGTTTTTTCAAAGCAGTATCAAGATACTCATTCTAGTTCATAAAAAAACCTCATTGCAATTTAAAATCGCAATGAGGTTTTTAATATTTAGCTTACGTAAAAACGTAAGAACAATTTCTTTTATTGACCTTCGCCAGCCTCTTTTTTAGCTTCGTTCACCATTTCCTGGTTAGGAACAATTGCTAAAGTTACACGACGGTTTTTAGAACGTCCTTCTGCTGTGTTGTTATCATATTTAGGTTGCTCCTCACCGTACCATTGTGTAGTAAATCTACCCGCACTTATACCTTGAGAAGTTAAATAATTAGTAACTGCCTGAGCTCTGTTTTTAGACAATGTCATATTGTAATCTGCAGCACCACTACTATCTGTGTGACCTACTACGAGAACATTAGTTTGTGGATATTCTTTCATTACTTTAGAAAGACCATTTAAAGTTTGTTGAGAAGCAGCATTGATATCATACTTTGCAGTTGCAAAATAAACCCCACTATTTTCATCAAAGTTTACGATAATACCATCGTCAACACGCTCTACCTGGGCTCCAGGAATCTCTTCTTCAATACGTTTTGCCTGGTTATCCATACGTTTTCCAAGTACATTACCAGCAGCACCACCTACAACGCCACCTATAACGGCACCTAATGCACCACCGTCACCTTTAGTACCTACGTTATTACCGATTACAGCGCCTATGATTGCACCACCGGCTGCTCCAATAGCAGTACCTTTTTGTTGATTATTTGCATTTTTAGTGGCTTCACAGCCTGTAAGCATTGTAATAGCAATTGCTAAAACAGAAACATTTCTTAATATAGATTTCATATTTGTAGTATTAATAGTTAGCATAAAAATAATGCTTTCAGTATAAGTTAAAGCACTCATAGAGAAAGCATTATTTAAATATTTTTGTTATTCAGAAATTTTAGAAAAATTCATCACGATAGTGAATGGTTTCCCATCTACCTGTACAGTTTGCGTAAATGTAAGTTGGTTTTCTGATAAATAATTTATATTCAATCTAAAACCAGCATTGTTCATTGTAGATTTCATTTTAGCATCTGTAGGTTTGAGTAAGATATCATAAGATGTTGAACCTTCCTGCTGGTCTGGAATACTCCAAACGAAATATCGTTGACCATCAGAACATTTACTACCATTAATCTCGTAGTTACCAAAGTTATTATTAGGAATAAATCTCCATGTACTTCCTACGAAGCATTCTGAGGATGCATCACCAAATAAGGTAACATCATAAATACCAGTGGCATTGTTATAATTTATATTATCAAGATTCCAATAACCCTTTAAGGTTTTTCTAGACTCTTTTACAACTTTACTAGTACCGCAAGAAGCCAGAACCAGACATACTAAAACTAAAGTGATTACTTTTTTCATAATTGAATAAGCGTTTATATTATTTAAATAATCTTGATAAAAGACTAATTAAGAATAATACGATAAAAATGAAGAATAAAATTTTGGCAATGCTTTCAGCACCAGATGCGATTCCACCGAATCCGAAGATTGCTGCAATAATTGCAATAACGATAAAGATAACTGTCCAACGTAACATAATTTTTGATTTTTTGGTTAGTAATGCTTCAAAAGTAGTGTTAGCTTAGATTGTAGTTTTATTTATTAATAGTGTTTAACTACACGCTGTTAAAATGAGTTAACAAAAACAAATGAGATTTTAGAAATCAATAAAATTTTAACATTAGAAAGCGATAATTTCTGCGATAGCTGAAGTAATTCTATTTTTAGGAAGGTATAAATCTTCAAGTGCAGCTGCAAAAGGAATGGGCATATCTAAACTACTCAAACGCTTTACGGGGGCATCTAAATAAACAAATAGCTCTTCTCCTATTTTTGCAGATATATCTGCCATCAAGGTACCAAATGAAGAATCTTCAGAAATTAATAAAACCTTTCCTGTTTTTTTAACCGACTCTGAAATCGTGTCAAAATCTAAGGGAACAAGTGTTCTTAAGTCTATTAAATCTACAGACCACTCGTTTTCTGTTTCTAAAGCTTCAAGTGCCCAGTGTATGGCAGCGCCATAAGCAACCAGGGTAAGCTGATGCCCGGTAGTTACAAGGGCCGCTTTGCCCAGTTCTAAATTATAATAAGCTGTAGGTACATCTTGTCTTATAGTTCTATAAAGGGCTTTATGCTCAAAAAATAACACAGGATTAGGATCTTCTATAGATGAAGCAAGCAGTCCCTTTGTGTCATAAGGAAATGCAGGATACACTACTTTTAATCCGGGAGTGTGAGTAAACCAGGCTTCGTTAGTCTGACTGTGAAATGGTCCTGCGCCTACTCCTGCACCACAAGGCATACGTATAACTACATCTGCAGCCTGCCCCCATCTGTAATGAGATTTAGCTAAATAATTAACTATTGGGTTAAAACCACTGCTTACAAAATCTGCAAATTGCATCTCGACAACAGCCTTAAAATTATTAATAGCTAAACCCATAGCTACCTCAACAATTGCAGATTCGCAAATGGGTGTATTGCGTACGCGTTCTCTGCCGTATTTAGTAACAAAACCTTCAGTAACCTTAAATGCACCACCATATTCTGCAATGTCCTGCCCCATTATAATAAGGTTTTCATTCTTTTGCATGCTTAAATCTAAGGCTTGGGTAACTGCATCAATAAACCGAATAGCCTCAGTTTCTATTTTCTCAGGAATTACAGCTTTATAATTTGAATGGGCATAAACGTCATTAAGTTCATTTTCTTCCGAAGAACTAATATCGTCCTCAGCAAAAGTTTTAGAAAGAGCCTGTTCAATTTCAGTCATTATCTCTGATCTAAATGCCGCATCATCTTTTAAAGAGATGATGTTTTCCGCCAGCAAAAACGATTTAAAATTCTCAACAGGATCAAGAGCGGCCCAATGCTTTAGTAAATCGTCTGGGACATATTTAATTCCACTGGCTTCTTCGTGCCCGCGCATTCTAAAGGTTTTAAACTCTATTAAAACAGGTCTTGGGTTAGTGCGCATTGAGGCAACCACACTGCGTATACGATCGTAAACTTCTATAATATTGTTACCATCTATTATATGGCTCTCCATACCATAACCAAGTGCGCGATCTGCCAGATGCTCACATCTGTACTGCTCGCTTGTGGGAGTTGATAAGCCATAGCCATTATTTTCTATACAAAATAGAACTGGTAAATCCCAGACAGAAGCAACATTAAGCGCTTCGTGAAAATCTCCTTCACTAGTACCTCCTTCACCCGTAAAAACGGCAGTCACCTTCTGTTCTGAACGTAATTTATGTGCTAATGCAATACCATCTGCAACACCTAATTGGGGTCCCAGATGAGAGATCATACCTATTATCTTGTATTCTTGAGTGCCAAAGTGAAAACTGCGATCCCGTCCTTTTGTAAAACCATTAGCCTTACCCTGCCACTGACTAAACAAACGATCTAAAGGAATATTTCTACCCGTAAAAACACCCAGATTACGGTGCATCGGTAAAATATATTCATCAGTATCTAAAGCAGCTGTAACTCCCACAGCAATAGCCTCCTGCCCTATTCCGCTAAACCATTTTGAAATTTTCCCCTGTCGTAACAAGACAAGCATCTTTTCTTCGATAAGCCTGGGTTTAATTATTGATTTATAAAGACTTACAAGTGTAGTATCATTTAATAAACCACGTTTAAAATTCAACATTTTGGAAGCATTAATGTCAGATATCATAATTGAGTTTGATTATCTAAAAGTAATTAATATCCCGATTATTTTTTGACATTATCAATCAAAGCCCATTTATTTAAGTTTAGTTTAAAATATTTGCAACCCGAAAATCTTATATTTGAAAGTCAAATTTTTATTGAATCACAATTTGTTATGAATAATATCCCGAGTGTAGACTTAGCAGACTTTCTTAGTGAAGACAAAGAACGAAAGTTAAAATTTGTAAATGAAATAGGGACGGCCTATGAAGAAATAGGCTTTGTATCTCTTAAAAACCATTTCTTAAACGATGCGTTAGTAGACGACCTATATAATGATGTAAAGTCATTTTTTGATCTTCCGGAAGAAACTAAGCAAGGTTATGAGATAGAAGGTTTAGGTGGTCAACGTGGTTATATTTCTTTTGGTAAAGAACACGCTAAAGGCAAAAAAGAAGGTGATTTAAAGGAATTTTGGCATTTTGGCCAGGAACCAGATGCAGACGCTAATCTTATTGAAGAATATCCTGAAAATGTACAGGTCAAAGAATTAAAAACATTTAATGAAACGGGTATGCAAGCCTATAAAATGCTTGAAAAAACCGGAATATATGTTTTACGAGCTCTTGCATTGTACCTTGAGTTAGATGAGTTTTATTTTGACCACTGGGCGAAAAATGGTAACAGTATTTTGAGGCCCATACATTATCCACCTATTACAGAGGAACCAAAAGGAGCTGTGCGTGCAGGTGCGCACGGAGATATCAATCTAATAACACTGTTAATGGGAGCTTCTGCAGGAGGATTGCAAGTACTACGTAAAGATGGAGCATGGATAGATGCTATACCCAATGAGGATGAACTTGTAATTAATGTAGGTGATATGTTAGAACGACTAACTAACAATAAGCTAAGATCTACAATACACCGGGTTATAAATCCGCCTAAAGAACAATGGGATACTCCAAGATATTCTATACCATTCTTTATGCATCCGCGTAGTGAGATGCCTCTTAATTGTTTAGAAGAATGTATAAGTGAGGAGCACCCTAAAGCTTTTGAAGATATTACTGCAGGTGAATTTTTACATCAGCGCCTGGTTGAGATAGGATTGATTAAAAAATAATTTATGGATCTTTCTGACCAATTAAAAAACTTATTTCCCGATCACAAACCAGAACCCTCAACAGATAGCGATGACGCAAATGACCTCGGCATCTGGATGCAGGATGACCCGTTGTTATGTAAATATGAAAAACGTAAAGGAAAACCTATTACCATTATAGAAGGCTACACCGGTGCAGATAGTGACTTCAAAATTTTAGCTAAAGAATTAAAAACAATGCTGGGTGTAGGGGGTAGTTTTAAAAAAGAAAAAATAATAATTCAAGGGGATTACCGTGATAAAATAATGTCTTTCTTAAAAGATAAAGGCTTTAAAACAAAACGGGTAGGAGGTTAATTGCTAAGCTATGGGAAATTCTATATTGCATATCACAAACGGTGATAGTCTTACTTCACGTCTTGAAAATTTAAATCTTAAAGGAGATATTATCGTTTGGCGCGAAATGCTTTGTGAAGGCCCTACGCCGGTAATTGTTGGTTCTAAGGAGTTTATAGAACAACGCAAAAAGTTTCTAAAAAAGCAATATCATATTGATAATGTAGATTATGAGAATAAGTTTGTTAGCGAACTTAATAAACTTGCCGTAATAAATAATTACGATAAAATTGTACTCTGGTTTGAGTTTGATCTTTTTTGTCATGTTAATATGCTTGCTGCATTAAGCTACCTTATTCAAAATAAAAAAACAGCTCCTATATATATGGTGTGTAGCGGTTGGGTTAAAGGTCTTGCTCAACTTAAAGGCTTATCAGAGTTAAACGATGAGCAATTAGCTATGCATTATGACAATAAGTTAAAACTTTCACCTGACGATTTAGAACTAGCTCACCACATCTGGAAACTCTATTGTGATGAAAAACCCATAGAACTTAAAGCTGAAATAAGTAAAAAATCAAATTTCAACTATTTATCAAGCTGCATACGCGCGCACATAGAGCGCTTTCCAAATATCAATACCGGACTCAATACACTTGAGACAAATATTATTAAACTTATAGACCTTCACGAGATCACTTCAGAACATCAATTATGTGGCTATGCGCTAAATTATCAAGGGTATTACGGGTATGGCGATACACAAATCATAAGTATGATCAAAAATTTAAGACCCTTCTTTATGCTCAAAGATGGTGTTTTGATGCTGACAGAAAAAGGGCTTCAAGTTCTGCAAGGCTCAGAAGACTTTTATAATGTATTAAAAAATGATATGCAGTTTGGCGGTACAGCTAAATATAAATATCGCTATGACCCTGCAAATCATAAATTAATTAAACACAGTGAGAATGCAACTCCCACACTCTGAATTAATTCTTAATGCTGACGGAAGCATATACCATCTTAATCTTTTACCCGGCGAAATAGCAGATACGATCATCACTGTAGGAGACCCTGATCGTGTAGAAACGGTGACCCAATTTTTTGATTCCATAGAACTTACAAGGCATAAACGAGAATTTAAAACCCAAACCGGTTATTTTAAAGATAAGCGCATAACCGTTATCTCTACAGGAATTGGTACAGACAATATTGATATTGTACTAAACGAACTTGATGCTCTTGTAAATATTGATCTTAAAACGCGGCAAATAAAAGAGAAGCATACCGCTTTAAACATCATACGTCTGGGAACCAGCGGAGCTATACAAAAGCATATTCCTGTAGATTCTATATTGATTAGCGAGAAAGCTTTGGGATTTGACGGTTTAATTCATTACTATGATTCAGCTAATCTTAGAGATCGCGATATTGAAGATGCATTTGTAACGCATACCTCATGGAGTTCAGAAAAAAGTAAACCATACTGTGTTAATGGTAGTAAAACTTTGATTAATCACTTTTCTAATCCTAAGATTTTTAAAGGAATTACAGCTACAAATATAGGCTTTTACGGTCCTCAAGGTAGGACGCTCAGACTTGCTTTAGTAGATTCAGAACTCAATTCGAAAATTGAAAATTTTGAGTTTAAAACTGAAACGATTGCAAATCTAGAGATGGAAACTTCTGGTATTTATGCATTAAGTGCGCTATTAGGACATCGGGCAATTTCTATTAATGCGATTATGGCAAATCGTATTATGGGTACCTTTAGTGAAAATGGTACTAATACTATCGAAGCAATGATAAGCAGCGCCCTTGAACGTATAGCAGTACTATAATTTTCTTTTAACAAAAGCTTAATTCAGACAGCAGAAGCCTTTCGTATTTTTGAAAAAAAATAAACGAATACATGGATTCAGAACTAGCTGACAACTTAAAACATAGAGATTTAAACTGGCTCAGCTTTAATGCTCGCGTATTACAGGAAGCACAGGATAAACGTTTTAATCCGCTGTTTGAACGTATGAAGTTTTTGGCTATTTATTCTTCAAATCTTGATGAATACTTTAGAGTACGCGTGAGTCAACTACGGCAAATTAAACGTGTTGAAAAAAGTATCAGAAAAAAATTAGCACTTAGACCTAACAAAACAGTTAAAGAGATAATTGCTAAGGTTAAAGAACAGCAAGAAGTTTTTGGCTCTATTTTTAATGATGAGATTAAACCGGAGCTTGCTGCAAATAATATTGTTCTTATTGCTTCAGAAGACTACACACCTATTCAGAAAAAGGTTGCAAATATCTGGTATGTATCCCATTTAAAGAATACGATTAAACCCATACTCTTTGATCCTGTTAAAGACAAAGAGATTTTTCTTGAAAATCAAAACCTCTATTTCTGTGTTACTTTTTCAGACTCTAAAAAAATAGGTTTTGTAAAAATTCCAACAGACACTAACGATCGTTTTATTGAATTAGGCAAACATAAAGGTATCTACTACATTACCTTTCTAGATGATATTATAAGACATGAAATTACATCAATATTTAATTCAGAATCAATAGACGGTGTTTTTGAAATTAAGCTTTCACGAGATGCAGAGCTTTATATAGATGATGAATTAGAAGGGATACTGGCAGAACGCATTTATAAATCTCTAGAACAGCGACAAGAAGGGCAACCTACACGCCTGCTTTACGACTCGAGTATGCCAAAACCAATTGCTAAAAAACTTCGTAAACTTTTGAAGCTGGGGAAAATAGATATGATGCCGGGAGGTCGTTATCATAATTTTAATGACTTCTTTAAATTTCCAGATCCAACTGAAAATGCTGATTTACATTATGATAAAAAGCCTGTAATTAAGCTAAAGGCTTTAGAAAAGGCTACAGATTATTTTGAAGCTATACGTGCTAAAGATCATTTGCTTCATTTCCCATTCATGAGCTTTGGTTACGTAGAACGCTTTGTAGAACAGGCTGCCTCAGACGACGCAGTTACGCATATCAAAATCTCTCTTTATAGGGTTGCAGATGAGTCTGTACTTACCACATCTCTACTTAAAGCTATTGAAAACGGAAAACAGGTTACCATATTTATAGAGGCAAAAGCACGTTTTGACGAAGAAAACAACATTACCTGGGGTCGAAAATTTGAGGAAAAAGGAGCACGAGTAATTTATAGCTATCCGCGAATTAAAGTGCATTCTAAAATTTTAATGGTTATTAGAGCAGAAGATGATAATGCTAAACGATATGCCTATATAGGCACAGGAAACTTTAATGGTGAAACTTCTAAGATTTACTGTGATCACGGTTTATTTACCGCTAACAATAAAATTACTAAAGAGTTAAGTAGGGTATTTGAAGTTCTTGAAGGAAAATTAATAATCCCAAGGAATAAGCATTTACTTATATCTCCATTTACCACAAGACGCACTTTTGAAAAATTAATTCATTCAGAAATTGAAGCAGCTCAAGCCGGAAAAACTGCAAAAATAACTGCTAAGATGAATAGTCTTGAGGATAAAGATATGATAGAGTTATTATACAAGGCCAGTCAGGCAGGTGTGCAGATACGACTTATCGTAAGAGGATTTACAAGTTTAATTCCCGGAGTAAAAGGTTTAAGTGAAAATATTTATATCACTTCCATTATAGACCGGTATCTCGAGCACGGTCGTATATATCTATTTCACAATAATGGTGATGAACAAATGTATATTGGCTCTGCAGACTGGATGACACGTAACCTTGATCGAAGAATAGAAGTACTTACCCCTATTTACGATAAAGAATTATTTACTGAATTAAAAGATATTTTTACATTACAGTTAAATGATAATTGTAAAGCGAGAATACAGGACGCTAACGAGCAGAATCTATATGTAGAGCGCGTAGAAGGTGAGCCTCAAATACGTTCTCAATATGCAATTTATGATTACCTAAAAAATAAAAACTAAGCAAATGAATACCTTAAAAGTGGGTGGTGTACCAGAGCATTTTAATTTACCTATACATCTATGTATTGAAGAGGGTCTGTTTGCAGATGCCGGGATAGCTGTTGAGTGGGTTGAATATGCCGGTGGTACGGGTGCAATGAATGCTGCATTACGAGCAGGTGACATTGATGTTGCAATTATACTTACCGAAGGTGTCGTTAAAGATATCGCTGCAGGTAATCATTCAAGAATTATTCAAAACTATGTTTCTAGTCCCCTAATTTGGGGAGTTCATGTTGCTGATGGAAGTAATTTTAAGACTATAGATGATTTAAAAGATACAAGACCTGCCATAAGTAGATTTGGTTCTGGTTCTCATGTTATGGCTTTTATACAAGCTAAAGAATTAGGTTGGGAAAGTTCCGCAATTAATTGTGTAGTTGTTAATAATCTTGAGACTGCTGTAGAATCTCTAACTAAGGGTGACGCAGATTATTTTATGTGGGAACATTTTACTACAAAGCCTTTAGTAGATTCGGGTGTATTTAGAAGAGTAAGTGACTTTCCCACTCCCTGGTCTAGTTTTGTAATTGCAGCAACTACAGATGCTATTAAAACTAAAAAAAGTACTCTTGAGGTATTTTTAGAAGTGCTAAATAACAAAACAGTATTATTTAAAGAAATACCAGAAATTGAAGAGCTTCTCGCCAAACGTTATAATCAAAAGCTTGAAGATATAAAAGTCTGGATTTCAAAAACTAATTGGTCACAATCCCAAATTGAAACCGATGAACTCGAAAATGTACAAGTACATCTTAAAGGTCTCAATATGATCGACAAAGAGCAGGACGTTAATTTTTATTTAACTATCAATTAATGAAAGTTTTACAGGACAAAGATTTCGTAAGTTAAAAAAAAGGTCAATCTTTGCGGAATATTAATATATTACTTTAAACATTACAATTATGGTTACTTTTCTAATCGTTTTAGGATGTTTACTTGTCATTAATTTAATCCTTTTTAAATTTAGTGTAGCAGGTGGTCCTAAAGTAGAGAAATCGCAGAAGCGTGTAGCCCCTAAACAAACAACCTTGAATCAGCGGGTAGTTTTTGAACGAGCTTCATAAATTACTGCTGATGATATCTCAAATCAAACCCTTTCATAAAAGGCTCAACCTAACCAATTGAGCCTTTTTTATTTTAGCGCATCACCAGTTTATTTGAGACTTGTCATTTTCTTTTAAATAGTCATTTGTTTTACTAAAATGCCGATTTCCAAACCAAAACCCCCGGTTTGCACTTAAGGGAGAAGGATGCCCACTTTCTAAAACTAAATGTTTGCTCGTATCAATTTTTTTAGCCTTCTTTCGTGCATAACCACCCCAAAGTAGAAAAACAATTCCCTGCCGCTGCTGGGACAACACAGAGATTACGTGATCTGTAAATGTTTCCCACCCTTGCTTTTGATGTGAACCTGCCAAATGTGCTCTAACAGTTAATGTTGCATTTAAAAGTAAAACGCCTTGTTTTGCCCATCGTTCCAGATTTCCGCTTTGCGGAATGGGATTGTTGAGATCTGTAGCTATTTCTTTAAATATATTAATTAACGAAGGCGGCACGGCAATCCCCTCTGGTACCGAAAAACACAAACCGTGTGCCTGGCCCACACCGTGATAGGGATCCTGACCCAATATGACTACCTTTACTTCTTCAAAAGGACATAGATCAAAAGCTTTAAATATGGATGCTCCGGGAGGATAGCACTTATGCTGGCTATATTCTTGCTTCACAAAATTTATTAGCGATTTGAAATACGGTTTTTCAAATTCTGGCGCGAGTACAGCTTTCCAGCTGGGGTGTATGTCAACGTTCATGAATATCTTAAATTTGTAAGTCTAGTGTAATTTTAGTGAATAATAATAGACTGATTCCCTATAAAATTCAGTGTTGTTCATTCAAATTAAATTTCAAAAAAAACTAAGTTATTTTCGGCCTTAAAATAGGCATTGCTATGATAAAAATCCACCCTAAAACACTTGCTGATTTAGAATTTCATACCGTTTGTGCTCAGGTAAGTGAGTTGTGCGTTACAGATAAAGGTAAACTTAAGGCACTTAAGTTAATACCACAAAGAAGCTTTAAGAAGACAATTTTTGCACTTAATCAAACACAAGAGTATATAAGTTCAGATACTCACGAGACGCCTATACCTAATCACGGTTTTGATGCACTTGACCACGAACTCAAAATGCTGGGTATTGAAGATACCACACTTGAGGTGGGTAGTTTTAGAAAAATAGGAAGTTTATCTGAGACGGCTAATACCCATTTAAGATATTTTAGAAAATTTCAGTCCTACTACCCTACTCTTTTTAAAACGGTTGAGGATACCGAGTACACTACAGCTTTAACAGATGAGATTAATACAATTGTAGATCGCTTTGGTGAGATTAAAGATGATGCATCACCGTTGCTTTTAAATACCAGAAGATCTATTAATATAGTTAAAGGAAAAATCAATAGTAGTTTTGCTTCGGCATTATCACAATATGCATCGTACGGTTATCTTGATGAGATACGTGAATCTATTGTCGATAACGTACGTGTACTTGCGGTAACAGCCATGCACAGACGTAAAGTTAAAGGCTCTATTCTGGGAAATTCAAAAACCGGAAGCATTGTTTACATTCAGCCTGAAGCGACTCAAAATCACCAGCGCGAACTTAACAACCTGCAGTACGATGAGCAGGAAGAGGTAAAACGCATCTTAAAAGGATTAACGGATTATGTAAGGCCATTTAGTCCGCTACTAGATGATTATCAAAAACTGTTAAGCACAATAGATGTGATTTCGGCGAAAGCCAAATATGCAAAAAAACTTAATGGGATTTTACCCAAAATCACGCAAGACCGTGAGCTACAAATTAAAGATGCTTATCACCCATTACTTCTAATAAATAATAAGAAACGGGGTCAAAAAACCTTTCCGCAGGATATAACCTTAGATCAGGCAAACCGTATAATTGTTATAAGTGGTCCTAACGCAGGTGGTAAAAGTATCACCCTAAAAACAGTAGGTTTATTACAGATAATGCTGCAAAGCGGATTATTAATTCCGGTTCATGAATATTCAAGATTCTGCCTTTTTGAAAAAATCCTTACAGATATAGGTGACAATCAAAGCATAGAAAACCATTTAAGTACCTATAGCTACAGATTAAAAAATATGAACTATTTTCTGAAAAAGTGTGACGAGAATACACTTTTTCTTATTGATGAATTTGGTACCGGTAGTGATCCTGAATTAGGTGGTGCTTTAGCCGAAACCTTCTTAGAAGTATTTTATGAGCGCGGTAGTTATGGTATTATTACAACCCATTATGCAAATTTAAAAATGATGGCTAATGAGACTGAAGCAATCACAAATGCAAATATGCTTTTTGACTCGAGATCTTTAGAGCCACTGTATAAATTACACGTAGGTGAAGCCGGTAGTTCATTTACATTTGAGGTTGCACAAAAAAATGGCATCCCCTATTCCCTTATTAACAGGTCAAAAAAGAAAGTTGAGCGCGGCAAAATACGTTTTGACAAGAGTATTGCAGATTTACAGAAAGAGCGCAGCAAACTTGCTAAAACCACAACATCTTTAAAAACAAAAGAGCAGGAGGCGGCAAAAGAAAAGCAAGAACTTTCTAAAATAAATACAAAAATTCAGGAAAAATTAGAAAGCTATCAGGAGCTTTACGACAGTAATCAGCGTTTAATATACCTTGGCCAAAAATTAAACGACCTCAGCGATAAGTTTTATACAAATAAGAATAAAAAAGTGCTTATTGATGAGTTGTTTAAGGTTGTACAGATCGAAAACTCAAAACGAGCCAAGCAATCTGCAAAAGAAAAACGCGCACAGAAGGCTCGTGAAGATCGCATAAAACAAGAAGCTGAGAAAAAAGTCGAAGTTATACGCGAAAAGAAAAAAGAACAAAAACAGAAAGAAATTCAAATAGAAAAAGAGCAACCCAAAGTTACTTTAAAAGTAGGCGATCGCGTGCGATTACCAGATGGCAGAGCGGTAGGCACAATTCATAACATAGAAAAAGGCAAAGCAATAGTAGATTATGGGATGTTTACTACAAATGTAGATGTAGAAACACTTGAACTTGTACAACGCGCAAAACAGTAGATGGACTCTAAAATAATTCTTTTTGATGGGGTTTGTAACTTGTGTAATGGAGCGATCAATTTTATTATAAAGCAAGATTCAAAAGCTGTTTTTAAATTTGCTTCACTACAGAGTGAAACAGGTATGCGGCTTTTAAAAAAGCACAAAATTGATCCTCAAAAAACAGATTCTATAATTCTCGTAGAAGAAGATAAAGTTTCTGTAAAATCAACTGCGGCACTGCGTATATCTCGATTTTTAGATAAAGGCTACCCATTGCTGTATGGCTTTATGATTATTCCCGGCTTTATTAGAAATTACGTTTATGATTTTATTGCCCGCAACAGATACAAGTGGTTCGGTAAAAAAGAAAGTTGTATGATTCCTACACCAGAACTTAAATCGCGTTTCTTAGAATAATAATTTGTTATCTGTTTAAAAACGTGCTTTTTAATCTAAACTTTTCCCTTATTTTTTAAGGAAAATATATTCTATATGAAAGTTATAATTACACTTTTATTCTGCTTCTATTTTTTTAATTGGAGTTCTTTTGCTACAGATAAACCTATCTTAAAGCAAACTTCTAAGATTGAAAAGGTAACGGTTTTTTTACAGGGAGCTACTGTAGAACGGTCTGCTTCGGTGGTTATTAAACCCGGAGTAAATGAGTTGGTTTTCAATAATCTTTCTCCAGACATTTTGGAAAACAGTATTCAGTTAAGAGGTGTTGAGGATGCCAGTATTCTTTCAATCGCCTTTGATCTTGATTACCTGGAGAAGAAGGCTGCTTCGGTAGAATATGAAGGTTTAAAATCTGAATTAGACAAATTGCTTTTCAGTAAAAGCTCCATTCAAAATAAAATTGAAGGCTTTAACAGAGAGCTAAACTTGCTATCTCAAAATCAGCGAATCAACAGTGACAATACAGATCTTTCTATAGAAAAAGTAAAGCAAATAAGCACATATTATCGGGAACGCAGCACCGAAATTCAAAATACCATCTACACGCTAACCCTGGAGCTTCAGGATTTAACTCAAAGAATAGATGCCTACCGTCAGCAAATGTCAAAACTTGATGATTCTCGTAAAGAAACACGTGGAGAGATTACCATCAAGCTTCAAAGTGAAACCTCTAAAACTTTAAACTTAGCGTTATCCTATATCATTCATAATGCAGGATGGTTTCCTCTTTACGATATACGTGCTGCAAATACTTCAAGCCCCATACAGCTAAATTACAAGGCCAGTATTTATCAACAAAGTGGTATCGACTGGGAGGATGTTAAACTTGTGCTGTCTACAGGTGATCCCAATACCAATAATTTTAAACCCAATCTGGAAACTAAATACCTCAACTTTGTAAGCGCTAATTACCTTAGTACAGGTGCTATAAATCGAAGCAACCTTAAATATAACCCTACCATTCGCAGTGTTTCTGGTATATTAAGTGATAATTCGGGCGCACCACTACCCGGCGTTAATGTTATTCAAACAGGCACATCAAATGGCACTACTACAGACTTTGACGGCAAATACAGATTAACGATACAACCTAATGGCGGCCAGCAACTAAGCTTCTCCTCTCTAGGTTTTAGAGATGAATCTTTACCGGTTTATGCCTCAATGATGAATGTGCAGCTTGAAGAAGACAGTCAATCACTTGATGAAGTTGTAGTGGTAGGTTATGGAGGTGATGATGTTTCTCGTGCATTAAGCGGAAAGGCAACCGGAATTACTATTAGAGGAAACAGCTCACTTGCTCCAGAAAAATCATATAGTGAAAATGTTGAAACTAAACAAGAGAGTTTAACAAATACGCGTTTTGAAATCAAAAAGCGTTATACAATAGTTTCTAATACAGATATAACAACGATCGAAATTGATACGTTTGAGTTACCCGCAAACTACCAACACTATGCAGCTCCAGAACTTAACGAAAATGTTTTTTTAACGGCTACGGTAACAAATTGGGAAGGTTTTGACTTACTACAGGGTGAGGCCAATATTTATTTTGAAGGAAGTTATGCAGGAAAGACAGCTATAAATCCGCTGGCAACTACTGATAGTCTGGAAATCTCTTTGGGTATAGATCCTAATATTGTCGTAAAACGCGAAAAGAAAGATAATTTTAAAAGTAAATCACTTTTAGGTGGCAACCGCGTTATGACTAAGGCGTTTGAAATTTCGGTACGTAATACTAAAAGCTCTTCAATTAATTTACTGCTAGAAGACCGTATTCCTGTTTCTCAAAATAAAGATATAAAAGTATCAGACCAATCATATGGTGACGCAAAATATGATGAGAAGACCGGTATTCTCAAATGGAATCTAGAACTTGCCTCTAAAGCTTCTTCTACTAAAAACTTTAGTTATGAAGTGCGTTATCCTAAAGGAAATACTATAAACCTATAACTATTAAATTTGAGACCAAAACATATAATATTTGATGTTAATGAGACCTTATTAGATCTTAAACCCCTAGCAAGACGTATTAACGCCTCTCTAAGTAGTGATCTTGCTTTCGACATTTGGTTTAGTGCTCTTTTGCATTATTCATTAGTAGAAGCTGTAACCGGTCATCATGAGGACTTCAGCAAAATAGCCAAGGCAACATTTGAAATGACTGCCGCTAAATTCAAAAAAGTAATTCCTGACGAAGAAATTAAAAGTATTTTGGGAATGATAAAAAAACTACAGCCACACGCAGATGTCCTTGAATCGCTTACAAAGCTAAAAGAAGAAGGTTTTACGCTTGTGGCTCTCACCAATGGAAATTCTACTGTTGCTAAAGAACAAATGGCAACTGCAGAACTCGAGCATCTTTTTAATAATATATATAGTGTAGACGAAGCGAAGGCTTTTAAACCGCATCCTAAGCCCTATCAATATGTACTTAATAAAATGAAAGCAAAACCTGAGGAGACACTTTTAGTTGCTGCCCACGGCTGGGACATTATAGGTGCACAGCGTGCCGGTATGCAAACAGCATTTATAGCTCGCGATGGTAAGTTCAAATATCCGTTAGCTGAGAATCCTAATTATGATTGTAAAAATTTAATAGCTTTAGTTGAATATTTGACCTAAATTAATTTGACCAATGGAATTAGCGATTCCTGCTGCCCAAATAAAATCTGAGTATTGGTTACCAGCACCTACCAACTGTAGTGAAAAACCTATTTCTGGAGCAATGTTTTCATCTAAAGGTAACTGAATAGATGTCATACCATTTGCCGGTCCTGCCGTCGCAGTTATGACACCTTCATAACTTAAAAATTGAATAACACCTCCTAAAGGGTCTACCAGAGCTATTCCTTCAATATCATTTTGTAACGGTATATTAATATTTAAAGTACCCAAACCTGCTTGCTGGTCTGGAATACTACCGGTAATATTAGAAGTGCTAATTACGGCTCCATTTGCGCCATTGTAGTGCACTATAGAATAACCCGTGAGATCTACTCCTGCAGAACCTGCAATTTCAACACGCTCATCAATATCTCCCCCTATGTTATCATAGTGTATTTCATTAATCCACACTTTAATATCATCATCTATTACCGTTAGTAAAAAGCTAGAGTTTATACCTATGGTAGGCGCTCCAGAACCTCCACTTACGTTAGTTATGCTAAAGTTTATAACCTCATTACCTTCTACAAGATCATCATTAGTAATTCTAAAAATTGAAGATGCATTAAAAACCGGGGTCGCTGCAGGAATTGTTACTACTTGTGCTAAAGATTCATCTAAATCATTATAGGCAGAGGCCGAAATGGTAATATTTATAGGCGCGGTAAGTGATGGGTTAGTAATATTAAATTCTAAATCAATAGCACCCGAATTTTCAATTTGATCTCTACTCGTAGAAGTAAATGCTACTTCTGTAGGTTGAATCGAATTTTGTAAAAGATGCACATTTTCCCAGAAAACACCATTCCACACCTGCAAAC
Organism: Leeuwenhoekiella sp. W20_SRS_FM14; assembly: GCF_052119605.1. Taxonomy (NCBI): domain Bacteria; kingdom Pseudomonadati; phylum Bacteroidota; class Flavobacteriia; order Flavobacteriales; family Flavobacteriaceae; genus Leeuwenhoekiella; species Leeuwenhoekiella sp. W20_SRS_FM14. Next base: position 35,930 of record NZ_JBGQOK010000003.1, read on the forward strand.
CATAAATAGAAGCCACAGGATCACTTACGAAAATAAGCAATCCAAGGTCACTTTCATCAGCTCGTATTAAATCGCGTTGAACGACTGTAACTCGTGGTGGCATAAAACCTTTATAGCTTCCATCTGAAGACAAACTACTTACTTCAAGCATTGCTGATGCACTAGGATTTGTGGTACCAATCCCCACTTGTGCATTCACAACATACGTTCCTATAAAAAATAAAAATAAAATTCTTCTCATACTTACTCATTTAGATCGGCAAATGGTAAGTTAAGTGGTTGTATAGGGAAACCGTTTAATAGATTGGGATTCCTAAAATAAACTTATTTATTTAATAAACAAAACGTAAGTATCTTATTTTTAGTCTTTTAATGACTATTTTTCAATATCAAAAGCTTCATCAGGCTTTTTATGAGGATTGTAGTTAAACAGACCTTCCCCTTTTGCTATCACTGAAGAGACCGTTGCATCACCCGTAACGTTAACTACAGTTCTACACATATCTAGTATACGATCTACAGGAAAAATAATACCTATCCAAGCAGGATTTAAACCTACAGATTCTAAGACTATAATTAGCATTACCAGACCTGCGCTAGGTACCGCCGCAGAACCTATTGATGCAAGTGTAGCGGTCAAAACTATAGTAAGCTGCTGCCCTAAAGTTAAATCTATCATATGAAGTTGAGCTAGAAACACTACTGCCACAGCCTGATACAGACAAGTACCATCCATATTAACGGTCGCACCTATAGGCAGTACAAAACTGGTTACTTTTTTATCAACTCCCAGATTATCCTCTACACACTCCATAGTTACGGGAAGCGTTGCTGCACTACTCGATGTAGAGAATGCCAGTGTTTGTGCAGGTCCCATAGCTTTAAAAAATCCGAAGTAAGAAACCTTTCTAACAAATATTTTAAATATAAGAGGGTAGATCACAAAGATCATAAGAGCTAAACCAAGTATTACGGTTAATGAATACCAGCTCAATCCTTTAAAAATCTCAACAACTTTACCTAAATCATTACCCGCCATCTGACTTACAACACCTGCCAGTAAAGCGAAAACAAAAAATGGTGCTGCCTGCATAGTCAGATCAACCATTTTTAAAAATATTTCCATAATCCCATCTACAGCACGCGTAACCGGAGCTGATTTTTTAGGATCTATAAATAACATACTTACTCCAAAAAATAAACCGAAGAAAATAACCTGTAACATTAATCCATTATCCGCAAGAGAATTAAAAAAGTTATCGGGTACAATATCTACAAGGGGTTGAAGCGGACCAGCATTTTTAGTAGCATCTGCAGTTTTCATTTTATCATCTACTGCAGCATCTTTAAGTTGGCTATGTGATAAATCTGAAATCTCTCTAGCACGTTCCATAAACTCAGGATCCTGCAAGTAATTAACTCCATCTTTAATGACGTAACCTTCATCTGCAGCCCAAATCTCATAACTAATACGGTTATCGATACGGCTCTGCTCATCAACAAGCTTACCGGGTTCTATTACATTAACAAGAAGCAGACCTAAACTTACGGCTAACACGGTAGTAATTAAGTAAGCGAGAAGGGTCTTCCCACCCATTCTTCCTAGACTAGCAGGGTCTCCTAAATTTGCCACACCGCTTATTATTGAAAAAAGCACAAGAGGAACAGCAATTAACTTTAAAAGGTTAATGAAGATTTTTCCAAAGGGAGCGATCCAGTCTATGGTAAACTGGCTCCATCCCATTTGACTCGAGATTAAAGCCCAGATAATACCCAGGACAAGACCAATAATAATCTTCCAATGCAATGCTAAGTTTTTCATATAAAAATAGAGGTGTTTTTTCCTTGTTGGGAAAGATAAACAAATTCAACAGAATTTAAATCTGAAGTAAGCGCTTATGCCAGCCTATCATCCCAAAAATAATCTTCAATATGAGCTAATTTGACTTTTGAGGCAAAAGCAGGATGTGATGTGTTTAAAAGATAGTTGTATTCTTGAGGTATAACAGCTGAGGGAACACGTAAAGCAAGACTATTTTGTGTGCGATACCAGGATGAACCCAGATTTTGTAAAACAGGATAAGCGAAAATTCCGCGCCAATTTAAAGGAAGTCGTTCTTTATCTAAAAAATCTATAAGTGAACTATCATCTGCTAAAGAAAGTATCATAACCTTAAACTTTACATCAGGCTCAATAGAACGATAATTTACAATAAGCTCTAGGGTCGCCAGAGCTCGGCTAGATGAAGAATACAGAATTTGCTCACCGGCTTTATTCCACCTTGCGGCAGCACCAGAAGCAGTAAGTATATTGGCGTATTTTTCTGTTGCAATACGATAAAGCTCCATATTTATAATTAAGCATTATCTCCATATTGCATCCCGGTGAGGCGATTGTCTATAAACTTTGTGCCACTATAAGTATTTAAAAATACCGCAGGAGCCTTTTTATCAAAGAAGAAATTAGGACTTTTTAACCACTCTGAAAATTTTTCAAATGAGCCAAAAACCATTTTACCGTGATTGAATAACGCCATTAAGAGGACGATTTTTTCTTGCACATGTTCCTTAATAACACTGTTGTTATTTTTATAATTACGAAGGGTTTTTACATTAATATTTAACCAATCAGCAAGTGTAGCTTCATTAAAAAAAGAACGCTCCCGCAAGGCATCTAAAGTTGCTAAATTAACCTCTGTATTATCTAAGTAATACATAACCGCAGCTTCATTGACCTCATTAATATCCTGATCTATTTTTGAATAACTCATAATTATGACATTTAACTATTATTCAAATATAGGTAAAATTACCTAATGAAAAAAGTATTTTTTCCTAATCCTGTGCATAAAAAAACCTGAACAAATATTCAGGTTTTTTATGCTTTATCAAGTAAGACTTAAATTTTAGAAGCTTTATTAATTAAAAAGAAATCTGCTAATACCAGAGCCGCCATTGCTTCAACTATAGGTACTGCCCTGGGCACTACACAAGGATCGTGGCGTCCCTTACCTTGCATTTCTGCGTCATTACCATCTTTGTCAATTGTAGGCTGTGTTTGCATTATGGTTGCTACTGGTTTAAACGCTACCCTGAAATAGATATCCATACCGTTGCTTATACCCCCTTGTATACCTCCACTCAGGTTTGTTTTGGTACTTCCGTCTGCATTGAATAAATCGTTATGTTCGCTTCCTTTCATAGAAGCTCCGTGAAAACCGCTACCGTACTCAAAACCTTTAACCGCATTTATAGAAAGCATTGCTTTACCTAGCTCAGCGTGTAACTTATCAAAAACAGGTTCGCCCAGGCCTACCGGTACGTTTTGAATAACACACATTACGGTACCACCTATAGTGTTTCCTTCTTTGCGTATTTCTTTTATTCTATCGATCATTTTTTTGGCGAATGCCTGATCTGGGCAACGTACATCGTTAGATTCTATCAAAGAAAAATCAAGCTCCTGATATGGAGTAGTCATATGAATCTCTCCTACCGAGTCTACAAATGCATTTATTTTCACATCTTTTAAAACTTGCTTGGCTATGGCCCCTGCCGCAACACGACTTGCTGTTTCCCTTGCTGAAGAACGGCCACCACCTCTGTAATCACGGACTCCATACTTTTGATCATAAGTATAATCTGCGTGAGAAGGGCGGTAGGTGTCTTTTATATGGCTGTAGTCGTGAGACTTTTGATTGGTATTTACAATATTGAAGCCTATAGGCGTGCCGGTAGTCTTACCTTCAAAAATTCCGGAAAAAAATTGAACCGTGTCCGGCTCTTTTCGTTGGGTTACAATTTTAGATTGACCCGGCTTGCGACGCTCCATATCGCGGTAAACAGCATCTAAGTCTAATTCTATTCCTGCGGGACAACCGTCTATAATTCCACCTATAGCTTCACCATGTGATTCTCCAAAAGTTGTTAGCGTAAATAGTTTACCAAATGTATTACCTGCCATATCATAAATTTAAATGGCGAAATTAAAATGTTTTAGCCAAAAACTAGCGGGATAAGGCATCTAATTAACCACTTAAATACTAATTCTAAAAAATAATTTAATATTCACGTAAAACTGTAGTAACACCCGTGGCTTTTATTTGTTTAAAATAACAGTTTTTGAAACGTAACGTTGAACTTGTAGTACTTTCTGATGTACATCTAGGCACCTATGGATCTCACGCTAAAGAACTCGTGAATTACCTGCAAAGTGTTAAACCACAAACGCTGGTTCTTAACGGGGATATTATAGATATCTGGCAATTTAGAAAACGTTACTTCCCAAAATCCCATTTACAGGTGATTAAAAAAATAATTTCACTTGCTGCTAAGGGAACTGAAGTCTTTTACATCACCGGGAATCACGATGAAAAATTACGCAAGTTTAGCCCTGTGAATCTGGGGAATATTTCAATAGTAGATAAACTAGTTTTAAATCTTGACGGTCGCAAAGCCTGGATTTTTCACGGAGATGTTTTTGATGCCTCTATACAACATACTAAATGGATTGCGAAATTAGGTGGTTGGGGTTATGACTTTCTCATAGTATTTAATCGCTTTATTAACTGGTGGCTTGCAAAACTTGGTAAACCAAAATATTCTCTTTCTAAGAAAATTAAAAACAGTGTTAAGAAAGCGGTAAGCTTTGTATCAAATTTTGAAGAAACCGCTGCACAACTCGCTATTGAAAATGACTTTGATTACGTGATTTGCGGTCATATACATCAACCACAAATACGCAAAGTTTTCTATAAAGAAAAAGACTGTATTTACCTAAACAGTGGAGACTGGATTGAACATCTTACCGCGTTAGAATATGACAATGGGGTGTGGTCTTTAATGGAATACGAAAAACAAAATGTACCGGTAACCGCAGATGATGATTCGGTGAATACAGAAATTGATCCCGTTGCTCTTTTATCTTCGATAAAGATGTTCCGCTAAATAATCTATTAGATTTTAAAAACTACCTCTAGTCTATTCTAAAATCTTCAGTTTTGCAAAACGCAATAATAACTTTTTGATACCACCAGTTTGAAAACGTATTTCTGCTTTTTGATCCTGTCCTATTCCTTCAATTCCTAATACTTCTCCGTGACCAAAACGGTTGTGTTCTACTCTACTTCCCGCTTTTAAATTTCCATTTAAATCATCTGTTTTAAAAGATGGAGTACTCGTACTTTCAGGTCTTAATTTTCTTAATTTCTGTAATTGTCCCGGTGTAGGTTTTCCTACGGTGGGTGCGCTTCCGGCAACCGGTTTTTTAAGTCGTAACTTAGTTTTATCTGGTTCTCCAAAAATATCTCTATCTACCAGTGGCTTATACCTATACGACTCCATAGGTGTTTGTATATCAAGAAATGAGTCGTCAATTTCTTCAATAAAACGACTAGGTTCTGCATCAATAAGTTTTCCCCAGCGATAACGGCTTTCAGTATAAGTTAGATAAGCTTGATGCTCTGCACGCGTTAATGCAACATAAAATAATCTACGCTCCTCTTCAAGCTCGCTACGGGTATTCATACTCATTCCGCTAGGGAATAAATCTTCTTCCATACCTACCACAAAAACATATGGGAATTCTAGTCCTTTTGCCAAATGAATCGTCATTAAAGACACCCGATCTACATCATCTACCTCCTTATCAAGATCTGTAGCAAGGGCTACATCTTCTAAAAATTCGGCGAGTGAACCGGTCGCATCTACGATTTCTTTCTGGCCTTCAACAAAATCACGAATACCGTTTAACAGCTCTTCAATATTTTCGATACGTGCAATACCTTCAGGCGTGCCATCTTTTTTTAATTCCTGAAGCAATCCTGTTTTACGGGCTACTTCTTCAGCAGTTACAAAAGCGTCGGCGTTTTCAGCAGTAATCTGAAAACTCTTAATCATATTGACGAAGTTGTAGAGCTTGTTTTTTGTACTATTATTAATTTGTATCTCAAGGTGCTGAATATTCTCCATCACCTCAAAAATTGATTTGTTATACGTCTTTGCAGCGATTACCAGACGGTCTATAGTAGTTGCGCCTATACCTCGTGCAGGGAAGTTAATTATACGCTTTAAGCCTTCTTCATCATTGGGGTTTGTTAATACTCGTAAATACGCTAAAACATCTTTTATCTCTTTACGCTGGTAGAACGATAATCCTCCAAAAATGCGATACGGTATTTCCCGTTTACGCAGCGCGTCTTCCATCGCACGAGATTGCGCATTAGTTCTATATAATATAGCAAAATCACTGTGCTTGAGCTGCTTGTTCATCTTTTGCTCAAATATGGTACTTGCTACATAACGCCCTTCTTCACCATCTGTTAATGAGCGGTGCACAATTATCTTGGGTCCGTCGTCATTTGCCGTCCAAACAATTTTATCAAGCTTGGTTTTATTGTGCTCAATAACAGAGTTTGCTGCTTCTACAATATTCTTTGTAGATCTGTAATTTTGCTCCAGACGGTAAACTTTTACATCGTCATAATCTTTCTGGTAATTTAATATGTTATTAATATTTGCACCACGGAAGGCGTAAATACTTTGTGAATCATCTCCTACCACACAAATATTCTGGTAGCGGTCTGCCAGCGCTTTTACAATTAAATATTGTGAGTGATTTGTATCCTGGTACTCATCTACGAGAATGTATTGAAAACGTTTCTGATACTTGGCAAGTACTTCTGGAAAACGCGCGAGCAATTCATTTGTACGCAGCAGTAAATCATCAAAATCCATTGCGCCTGCTTTAAAACAACGATCTACGTACTCTTTGTAAATCTCCCCTATACGTGGCTTTTTTGCCATCGCATCAGCTTCCATCAATTCTGGATTTTGAAAGTAGGCCTTTACGGTTATCAAACTGTTTTTAAAGGAAGAAATACGACTGTGTACCTGCTTGTATTTATAAATATCTTTATCAAGACCCATTTCTTTTATAATAGCCGAAATAAGACGTTGAGAATCCTGACTATCATAAATCGTGAAATTGGGAGGAAACCCCAGGTGATGCCCTTCAATACGTAAGATTTTAGCAAAAACAGAGTGAAAGGTACCCATCCACAGATTTTTTGCTTCACTATTGCCCACAATCGTACCTATACGCGTTTTCATCTCGCGAGCGGCTTTATTAGTAAACGTTAGAGATAATATATTAAATGCGTCTACCCCTTGTTGCATCAGGTATGCGATACGCATTGTAAGTACACGCGTTTTACCAGAGCCTGCACCGGCAATCACCATCATCGCCCCGTCTTTTTGTAATACCGGTGCACGTTGTGCGTCATTTAATCCTTCTAAAAGTGCCTCCAAAACAATTGATTTTTTAAGAAGTGAAAATTAAGGAATCTTAGCTTTTTACCCGAGCCATAATGCATATAGTTATTAAAAAAAGTGTTTCATCAAAAACAGAAGATTTCTATACTGGGTTATTGTATGGCAAAACGAAATCGATACGTGGGATGCAATCGTTAATGAATTTTAAATATCTTTAAGCTATAATTATCTGCTATGCATTTTAAATTTGCTTTTGCTCTTTTTATTTTTATAAGTGCTTTTTCTCAAAATTTAGGAGCACAAGAAAAAATTACCGGCCCATTAATCAATGACTTCGGAGCAACTTACACCGTTTCTAAACTTGATATTCCGATAGACGTTTCTCAAACCTATAAAGTTGTGTTTGATATCTCGAAGTCTCCAAAAACCCTTCAGAACTTAACCCCTATTTTAATACTGTAGCCCGTTTTTTAAATATGAACCACGCTGCAGGTGTACCACAAAATCAGTTAAAACCTGTACTTGTGATTCACGGTAGTGCTGCTTTTAGCCTACTCAATAACGAATTTTACAAAGAAAAATATGGTGTTGATAATCCCAATATAAAACTCTTAGAACAATTACATAAGTTAAATATTCCTGTGGTGCTATGTGGACAAACTGCTGGGGCTCGTGATATAACTTCAGAAAAAAGGAGGCAACATACGCAACTCGCATTATCTGCAATGAATGCACTTATCTATTATCAAAATCTCGATTACGCTTTAATTTCATTTTAAAAAATCTATATGAAAAAACTAAACATTCTTTTTCTCAGCATTGGTTTAACCGCATTTGCGCAATCTCCAGATGCTTCGATAATGAAGGCTGCAGAATCTATTGAAGATAAAGTCATAAACTGGCGCCACGATATTCACGAGCATCCAGAATTGAGCAATCAAGAGTTTGAGACCGCTGCAAAAATTGCAGAACATTTAAAATCGCTGGGTATTGAGGTTCAAACAGAAATCGCAAAAACAGGCGTCGTAGGTATTTTAAAAGGAAAAAAACCGGGTAAGGTAGTTGCCTTACGTGCAGATATAGACGCATTACCCGTAACAGAACGTAATGATTTACCCTTTAAAAGTAATGTTACTGCAAATTTTCTAGGCACAGAAACCGGGGTAATGCACGCCTGTGGTCACGATACACATGTTGCCATTTTAATGGGTGTTGCAGAAATATTATCGCAACATAAAGATAAGATTAACGGTACCGTAAAATTTATTTTTCAACCTGCTGAAGAAGGACCACCACCGGGAGAAGAAGGTGGTGCTTCTTTAATGATAAAAGAAGGGGTTCTCAAAAATCCTGATGTAGATGCGATTTTTGGCCTACACATAAATAGTGCAACACCTGTGGGTCAAATTAATTACAAACCGGGAGGTATTATGGCCGCTGTAGAACGCTTTGTCGTAAAAGTAAATGGTAAACAAACTCATGGCTCACAGCCCTGGGGAGGTGTAGATCCTATTTACATTTCATCACAAATTATAGACGGTTTTCAATCTATAATAAGTAGAGAGTCAAATTTATTAGTAGAGCCTGCAGTAATAACGGTAGGTAAAATAACCTCAGGAGTACGATTTAATATTATTCCGGAAAGTGCAGAGCTTATAGGTACGGTACGCACGCTTGATCCTAATATGCGTGAACTTATAATTCGTAGAATGACAGAAATGACTGAAGGTCTTGCAAAAGCTTACGGCGGAAGTGCGACCATAGAATTTCAATCAAATACTGCAATCACCTATAATGACGAGGCACTTACAGAACAAATGCTACCCACGCTTCAAAAAGTTGCAGGAGCAGATAAGGTAAACCTTGTAAAAGCTACTACGGGCGGTGAAGATTTTAGTTATTTTCAGGAAGAAGTACCGGGCTTATACTTTTTTCTGGGTGGGATGACACCGGGTAATAAAGAAGCCTACCCACACCATACACCAGATTTTCAAATTGACGACGCAGGTATGCTACTTGGAGTTAAAGTAATGAGCCAGTTGACGTTAGATTATCTCAATAAAAAATAGCTTCTACCTCTTAAACTAATTGTAAAAACTAACCCGCAGGTACAGCTACCTGTGGGTTTGTTTGTTTAGTGAATTATTTAGAGTAACATAAAGAATAGCTTTAAATCTTCAGGATTTATTTAAAGTGATTTTCTAGACCTGAAGTATCTAAGCCATTGTTTTCTATGCTAAAATTTTACAAACGCCTCCTAAAAAAGTCTGTAAATCTGTAAGTTTGAAGACTGTAATGAATACCTATCTATGAGTGAAGTCCTTTCTTTTTTGTCTAGTATTCCGTGGTGGATCTGGCTTATCGTATTTTTAGTTATTATCGCCGTTCGGGATATTTTTTTCAATAAAAAACACATCATAACGCACAACTTTCCTATTGTAGGTCATATGCGGTATATGCTTGAAAGTATTGGCCCAGAATTACGCCAATATATAGTAGCAAGCAATCGTGAAGAACTTCCTTTTAATCGTATAGAACGCGGCTGGATTTATGCTTCAGCAAAAAATGAAAATAACTATGAAGGTTTTGGTACAGATCAAAATATTTACGAAGCCAATTACATTTTTATAAACAATGCGATGATGGGTTTTAAAGCCCCTTTAGATCATCCCAATTCAAAAAATCCGTATTTTTTGCCTTGTGCAAAAGTAATGGGGCTTCATAATAAACGCCGAAAACCTTACAGACCCGGCTCTGCGATTAATGTCTCGGCAATGAGTTTTGGATCGCTTTCTGCCCGAGCTATAGAATCTCTTAATAAGGGTTGTAAACTGGCACACGCCTATCACAATACCGGCGAAGGCGGTCTCTCACCCTATCATAAACAGGGTGCAGATGTTGTATTTCAAATAGGAACCGGTTATTTTGGAGTACGTGATGAAGCCGGTAATTTTTCTATGGAAAAATTAATTGCTTTAGTTGAAGCAAACCCAGAAGTTAAAGCGATTGAAGTAAAACTATCACAAGGTGCAAAACCTGGGAAAGGTGGCGTTTTACCAGCGTCAAAAATCACTCAGGAAATTTCTGAAATACGTCACGTAACTATGGGTAAAGATGTTATTTCCCCAGCTACCCATTCTGCATTTGAAGGGGTTGAGGGCTTATTAAAATTTGTTGAAGATATTGCTAATGCTACCGGGCTTCCTGTAGGAATCAAGGCCGCAATAGGAAAACTTCAGGACTGGGAAAAACTGGCTCAACTCATGGTAAAATCTGGTAAAGGTCCAGATTTTATTCAGGTAGATGGTGGCGAAGGTGGTACCGGTGCAGCACCTCCTAGTTTTGCAGATCACGTTTCGCTTCCTTTTGTATATGCATTTAGCGACCTTTATAAGATATTTAAAAAACATCATTTAACAGAGCGTATTGTTTTTATAGGTAGTGGTAAATTAGGGCTACCCGCAAAAGGCGCAATGGCTTTTGCAATGGGCGTTGATGTTATTAACGTTGCACGTGAGGCTATGCTTTCAATAGGTTGTATTCAAGCAAAAGCCTGTCATAACAACACCTGTCCCAGCGGTGTTGCTACGCAAAATAAATGGCTACAATCTGGTATTAATATTGAAGACAAAGCTGTACGTACCAATTTCTATTTTAAAAATTTCAGGAAGGAATTAATAGAAATTACCCACGCCTGTGGTTACGAGCATCCTTGTCAATTAACTACCGAAGATGTTGATTTGAGCCTGGGCGATAAAAACTTAACACAGACGCTGGCTGCGTGTTTTAGTTATCATAAAGTAGAAGTTCCTTTTAACGGAATGAATGAAATACTAGATTGTGAATATTTAGGTGGCAATTATGATAAAGAAACTGCAGGCAGAAAAATTCAAGTAGATACTAAAAAAGAAGTACGTTATTAGATTATGGATGATATTTTAAATTTTTTAATACCGGTATTGCCGGCACTGGTAGTAGGTGGCTTAGCGTATTATTTTTTTGATGGTTTTCTTAAAAATGAAGATAGACGCAGACGTTTTTTATTACATAAAGAATTACAAACCGAAACGCTACCTTTACGCCTACAGGCATATGAGCGATTAACCTTATTTTTAGAACGTTCAAATCCGCTTCAGTTATTACTGCGTGTTCAACCTAATTCTTCAGATAAGAAAATTTATGTAGAATCTGTTATCGCTCAATTAAAACAAGAATTTGAGCATAATTTATCACAGCAGATTTATATGTCTGATGAATGCTGGAATGTAATTAAATCTTCAAAAAACACATTAATTGCACAATTACGTAAACACGTTTTAGACACCAATTTAGCAGACGCTAATGCCTTACGTGAGAAGATGATATCAAATTTTTCAGAAGCTGAAAATCCCATAACCGTTGCGCTTACTTATTTAAAAACAGAAGTGCAAGAACTTTTAAATTAAAGAGGTCTTTATCTTTTATGTTTAAAGAGATTGTAATTGAAATGTCTATAGCGTGCTTTATTTAAGTTTAAGACTACTATTACAGGCTAATATATAAATTAGCGATGTTCAACTGTATTAATTACAGCTTACTAATTTTTGATATACTATTTTTGAATTTATGAAAGTCATCAAATCTCTTAGTCTATTTTTTTTTCTGGTCTTGTTAATCTGTTCGTGTGAGCAACAGAAAGAAATGAGTTCTATAAATCCTATCAACTGGAAAAAAAGGAGTGCAACAATACCTGTAGATGATTCATTAACAGAAGCACGTACCTATCTAGGCATCTATTCTGAGATTTACAGTACTTCAGAACATAATACGCACGATCTTACCGTTACCGTAAGTATGCGAAATACCAGCGACAAGGACTCTATTTACCTTACGAAAGCAGCATATTACAGTACGTCTGGCGAGCTTATCCGCACGTATTTTGACTACCCCATATTCATTAAACCCTTAGAAACTGTAGATATCATTATCGAAGAATCTGATGACACCGGTGGTACCGGAGCAAATTTCATCTTTGACTGGCTTAATAATAATGCACTTACAGATCCTATTTTTGAAGCTATTATGATTTCAACCCGAGGTCAGCAAGGGCTATCATTTACGACTCAAGGTAAACGCATAAAATAAGATTATAAAAAACCTTACTTCAATCTTAATTTAAGTATTTACAACCGAGTATTTAAACGCTAACGCTTAATTCCTATTTTTACAACCTAAAATCCCTACACGTGAATATCACCATTGAGAATATTGTTTTAATAGGTTCGTTGCTGCTCTTCATAAGTATCGTAGTAGGTAAAACGTCTTATAGATTTGGAGTTCCTACCCTATTATTATTCTTAGGTATAGGAATGGCTGCCGGCTCAGACGGTATAGGAGGTATTATATTTGACGATATGGAGATCGCTCAGTTTATAGGTATCGTTTCTCTTAACTTCATCTTATTTTCAGGGGGATTAGATACACACTGGTCAAGCGTTAAACCTATTTTACGTCAGGGATTATTACTTTCTACCCTTGGCGTTCTTTTAACAGCCGTGACACTCGGAGTGTTTGTTTTTTATCTAACCGATTTTACCATTTACGAAAGTCTACTTCTAGGTTCTATAGTATCGTCTACAGATGCCGCAGCGGTATTTTCAATACTTAGGTCAAAAAGTCTTGCGTTAAAAACCAATCTAAGACCTACGCTAGAATTAGAAAGCGGAAGTAATGACCCTATGGCATACGTACTTACCATCGCTTTTCTGACGCTTGTAATCAATCAGGATCAAGGCTTATTTTCGGTATTACCTTTGCTACTACAACAAATGATCGTGGGTGGAATTGCCGGTTTTGTTTTTGGTAAACTCAGTAAATTCATTATTAATAAAATAGAATTAGGTTTTGAAGGTTTATACCCGGTTCTGGTTATCGCCTTGATGTTTATAACCTTTTCTGCTACAGAATCTATAGGAGGCAACGGTTTTTTAGCTATATATATCTGTTCGGTTTATCTAGGAAATCAAGATTTAATACATAAGCAAACCATTCTTAAAATGTTTGACGGGCTCGCCTGGCTTATGCAGATTGTACTGTTTCTAACTTTGGGATTGCTGGTTTTCCCTACAGAGATTGTTCCTTTCTTTGGTATAGGTATCGTGGTCTCCCTATTTTTAATTTTTATAGCACGCCCGGTTGGGGTTTTTATAAGTCTGGCATTTTTTAAAATGAAAATGAGAAGACGATTGTATATTTCGTGGGTAGGTCTACGCGGTGCAGCGCCTATTGTATTTGCCACTTACCCGCTTCTTGCAGGTATCGAGAAAGCCAATATGATCTTTAATATTGTTTTCTTTATCTCGGTAACTTCAGTACTTATACAAGGAACTTCTCTTTCTATTGTGGCCAAATGGCTGGGTGTCGCGCTGCCCGAAGCAAAAGATTCAAAAGCAGATGTTGCCCGATTTATTTCTGAAATACCAAAAACGGCAATGAAAGAAATTGTGATTACGCCACAATGTTATGCAGTAGATAAGAAAATTGTAGAATTAGGATTTCCTAAAACTGCAATTATTGCCATGATAAAGCGCAATGACAAGTTTTTAACTCCTAAAGGTTCTACTGTTATCAATAAAAATGATACACTAGTGGTTTTATCTGAAAACGAAGAAGGTATTGAAGAAGTAGAAGTCTGTTTAAATAGATAAATTTTACAGTATTCCGTGTTTTATTCGCAAAGCGGAAAATAAACTAATAACGAGTACGCAACCTCTCTCTAGTTTCTGCATCTGCTTAAAAATCATCAATGAAATCAAAACTAATTTTACTTGTTGCGGTAGCATTTCTTGCATTGCAATGTTCAACAACTAAAGACACAGAAGATCAAGATTGTGAGCGTACCGCAGAAACCGTCGTTATTGATGTTAAAGGAAATACAGAAACTGAAGTCAATAAAGACTTAATCCTAGAAGTCTTCTTTCCCGTTTCTAATGGCTGTGGGTTGTTTAATGAATTCAAAGAAACCATAGACGGAAAAATAATAACCGTAAGTGTCGAAGCAATTTACAAAGGTTGTATTTGCACGATGGATGTACCTACACGGGTAGCCTTATATACCTTTACACCTACTGAAGCAGGAGTTTACACAATGCGTTTTAAAAGCACGACAGATACATTTATCGAAAAAACAATTACAGTTAATTAAATGGCTTAATCTGATTCTGAGATTGCTCTAAGCTTATTATCCTGTGCTTGTTTTGCCTTATCTGCTGCATATTCCCATCCTTGTTGCCACCAGCTGGTCATTAACTTTTTATTAAAAATAAGACTGTTTTCGGTAAGTTTTGAGGGTGTGTAATATAAGTTAAGGGGGACATCTTTATTTATTGCGGCCAGCTTACCTACAATTACATCGTGATATTCTACCTGATCCATTAAAAAACCAAATAAATTTACCATTAGTGAAAACGGGTTTTTACCCAAAACCTTATTATACTCCATATTCTCTGACTCAAGAATTATGGCATCAACTTCGGTAGCACCACGACGTATCGCTTCCCGTATAGGTACAATACAGCCAAAACCCCCATCTGCATACTCATAGCCATTTTTATTGACCAGACTCATAAAAGGCACGTAGTTGCAACTAATCCAGATCCATTCACAGAAATCGTCGTACTCCCAATTGCGAATAGATTTATATTCAACCGTATTTTTAGACAAGTTAGAGACAGTAACCACCACATCTGCAGCAGTTTTTTTTATATGTTCAAACTCACTTCGGGAAAGATTTTTTTTAATATTCTTGAGTAAATTTTTGCTTTCGCCAAAGGTGCGTTTCCTACGCATAAATTGCCAGACGGTGTTCCAGTAATTAATAGACACATATTCCCGGTCGCCTTTAGATTTAATATTGAACGGGTTTACATTAAAAATGGTGTTCTGGTTTACGTTTGTATAAACCTCATACGCACGCTGAATGTTATTATTAGCAAGTTGTGAGATCAAAAGGCTTCCGGTAGAAGTACCTAAAAAAAGATCATATTTATGACCTAATTCTTCCATAAGGTATTGAGCCACGCCACCGGCATAAGCACCTTTACTACCCCCACCAGAAATTACCAAAGCTCTCATTAAGTCAATTTTTCAGCTAAAAATTTCTGTTGTTTTTCCTCTTTTAACTTTAATTTTTGCAGCTCTTTTTTCCATTCAGGATCTTTTATAAGCATATCCAAAATTCCTCGACAAGACTCAGAAAATCTCCAGTTGATATGAAAACAACCATCGATTAAATTCTCTAAACTTTTAGGCTCAAACAACTGTAACTGATACAATTTCTGAAATGCATTTTGTCGCGTAGCATATGAATATCTACTTCCTGTAAAACGGGTAAGTCTAAAAAAGTGGTCGCGTATATAAGCCTCTTCATAATCTAAAGTAGAAATTGCAAGTGCAAGCCAGGTGATTTCAATATTATGATCTGAAAAGCCTTGTATGCCCTTCATCTGGTTTAAATATTTATGACGATCTGAAGGGAACGATGTCCATAAATTAAGTAATGCCTGCTCACGGGTTATGTAAGAATCGTCGTTAAGCAAGCGCTCATAGTTTGTTTTCATTTCTGCAGGTACTTTTTGTACCGTTAGCGCAATCGCCTGGCGTACCCAGGGATTGTTAGTGTAAAATGCACGTTCGTAAATACGCGAAGCTGCAACGGGAGAGACCTCAGAAAGCTGGTAAATTGCCTCTTGTCCTGTATACTCATCAGGTAAAGCCAATAAATCTAAAAGTTTGTTCTGCTTTTGACTAAACGGAACGTTGCGCAGTGCAACCACACGCATATATTTTTGAATTAGTGGTGACTTTTTAAGCACCTCTAAAGCAGCTTTATCCTGAAATGCAGTTTGCTGCAACCAGTCTTTTTCAAAATCAATTAAATCTTCACCGCTTGCAATACGCATTTCTTTCAGGAAATCCTCAGTAGTGACGTTTTTAAATTTATGAGTATTGAGATAGCTTTTTATTCCGGCTTTAAATGCCTCATCTCCTATTTTTTCGTGCAACATATGCAATGCCCAGGCTCCTTTTTGATAAAATGTGAGAGAACTTGCTTTAGGGTCAAGTAATCGTTCTCCTTTACCCTTATCACTTAGCGCCTTTAATTCTTCGGCAGATTGATACAGTTTCCAATAGAAATAATCATCCCCAAATACTTTCCGCTCTGCGAGCAAGGCATAATAGGTCGCAAAACCTTCTTGCAGCCAATGGTGTGTTCCCGAAGTTTCGGTCACATAATCTCCAAACCACTGGTGTGCAAGCTCGTGTGCATTAACACTTACATAATTGCGATCTATAAAACCATTACGATCTACAACAAATTGATCGCTAAAGATGGTAGCCGTCGTATTTTCCATACCGGCATACAAAAAATCTTTAACAGGAATTTGTCTATATACAGGCCACGGAAACTTAACGCCTATTTCTTCTTCTAAGTAATTGAAAATCTCTTTGCTATACTTGTAGGTCGTTAAAACCTTTAAAGAATCTGAAGGATAATAGTACAACTCCATAGGTATACCGGAGTCTGAAACATATTTTATCTTTTTATAATCTCCAAGAACAACAGCAACTAGGTAGCTAGACATAGGCTCTGTCATCTCATAATGCCAAATAAACTTGTCACCCTTTTCTTCTTTCTCAACCAGTACACCATTGGAAACAACTTCCTGCCCGGGATATGCAATAATAGATAGGTCAAATTCTATCTTATCATTCATATCATCTATACTAGGTAGCCAGTTAGAAGTGTACTTACCCTGCCCCTGCGTCCAGATTTGCTGAAAACCACCATTATTTACAAAGTACAGTGCCTTGTCTGGCTTTGCGGTATACTTTAAAACTAATGAGTATGTTTCTCCTTTAGTAAAGCTTCGGGTAAAGATCATACGCCCATCATCTGTGTGGGTACTTATTAACTTACCGTTTAATGTAGAAGCATATTTAGTAATGTTTTTCGCATTGAGATATACAAAGTCTGCATCTTCAAGCATAGTGAATTTAATTTCCATATCGCCGGTAACGGTACCGTTTGCAAAATCAAAATCAAGGAGTGCGTAAATACGTTCAAAGTCAACCGTCTCGGTCTGTTGGCTATAGATTACACTTGTTAAGCAAGCGAAAAAAACCGTAAAAATCAATTTCATAAAGTCATACTATCTAAGAACCTGCCAAATTAAGGATTTGATTTTAAAACCGCTCCTTTAAAAACAAAGTAAATTAGCCTGATTAGAGACCACAGGCTTTTAAAAATTATTATCACCAACTTTAAAACACATCTTCATGCTTTTTAACCTCGATTATCTTGTAAAACTCAAATAAAATAATTGGGTTTTATATCTTCGTTCTCATGAACTCCAGCAAGCTTCAAACTCCTATAGATTACCTTAAGGGCGTAGGTCCCAACAGGGCGACATTGCTGCGTTCTGAATTAGGCATACATACCTATCAGGATTTTTTAAATCTTTTTCCCAATCGCTATATTGATAAAACTCAATACTATACCATTACGCAATTGCAACCTACCAGTGCAGATGTGCAGATAATAGGAAAGATCACACATTTAAAAAGTGCAGGAGAAGGAAGATCAAAAAGACTGGTTGCAACGTTTAAAGATCAAACGGGATCAATGGAGCTGGTCTGGTTTAGGGGTGTAAAATGGATTAGAGAGAGTTTAAAAATCAATATTCCGTATGTGATCTTTGGAAAAGTACAGCGTTTTGGGAGCTCCTATTCTATTGCACATCCTGATTTAGAATTATTAGAGGAACATGAAAAAAGTTTGCGGGTCGCTATGCAACCTGTTTACCCTTCTACGGAAAAATTAACCAACAGAGGCATCACAAATCGAGTGGTAAATGTTCTTATGCAAACGCTGTTTCAGGAGGTGCAGCAAGATATTGAAGAATCGCTGTCAAGATCTATACTCGATAGGCTGAAGCTTATGCCTAAAAAATCGGCATTCTTAAATATTCATTTTCCGCAAAGTCAGGAAAATCTTGCAAAGGCACAGTTTCGGTTAAAATTTGAAGAACTCTTTTATATTCAGCTACAGCTTTTAGTCAAAAACAAGCTGCACAAACAGAAAATTAAAGGTTATCCTTTTGAGCAAATAGGTGCCAATTTTACCACTTTTTATAACAATCATTTACCCTTTGATCTTACGGGAGCTCAAAAACGTGTAGTTAAAGAAATACGTAATGACCTGGGAAAACCCGCTCAAATGAATCGCCTGTTGCAAGGAGATGTAGGAAGTGGTAAAACCATTGTTGCGTTACTAACTATGTTAATAGCTATAGACAACGGGTTTCAAGCCTGTTTAATGGCTCCTACAGAAATACTATCTATACAGCATTACCAGGGACTTACCGAGCTCTGTGAGGATCTCGACATAAATATCGCTTTGCTTACCGGCTCTTCACGTACTAAAGCTCGAAGAGAAATTCACGAGAATCTTGAAAATGGCTCGCTTCATATTTTAATAGGAACGCACGCGCTTTTAGAAGACAAAGTAAAATTTAAAAATCTGGGATTGGCTGTTATTGATGAGCAGCATCGCTTTGGCGTGGCTCAACGCAGTAAACTTTGGCATAAAAATGAGCTACCACCGCACATTCTTATAATGACCGCTACACCTATTCCACGTACATTAGCAATGAGTGTTTACGGTGACCTAGATGTTTCGGTGATAGATGAGCTACCTCCCGGAAGAAAAGCGATTAAAACGGTACATAGATATGACAACAACCGTCTTAAAGTTTTCGGTTTTATTAGAGATGAGATAAAGAAAGGAAGACAGATTTATATTGTTTACCCCTTAATTCAAGAAAGCGAAGCACTCGACTACAAAGATTTAATGGATGGCTACGAGAGCATAAGCCGAGAATTCCCAATGCCAGACTATCAAATATCAATCGTACACGGCCAGATGAAACCTGCCGATAAAGATTACGAAATGAACCGCTTTGTAAATGGCGAGACGCAAATAATGGTTGCTACCACTGTAATCGAAGTGGGCGTTAATGTGCCTAATGCTTCTGTGATGATTATAGAAAGTGCAGAGCGTTTTGGGCTTTCTCAACTGCATCAGTTGCGCGGTCGTGTAGGTCGTGGAGCAGACCAGAGCTACTGTATTTTAATGACGGGGCACAAGTTGTCTGAAGACAGCAAAACCCGATTACAGACTATGACCAGTACTAATGATGGTTTTGAGATTGCCGAAGTAGATTTAAAACTTAGAGGACCCGGTGATATCATGGGAACTCAGCAAAGTGGTGTACTCAACTTAAAAATTGCTGATATTATAAAAGATAACGAGATTATGAAAATCTCCAGAAGTTATGCCTCTGCCCTGCTTAATGAAGATCCGCAACTTCTCAAAGAAGAAAATCAACCCATACGCCAGATGTATGCGCAGTTGATGAAGTTTAAAAATATATGGAATTATATTTCCTAGTTTTCAGATTTACAGGCTACTCTAAAAGATAAATCACAAGCTCTCTTTTAATAAACACAACCTTTTTTCTATTAAAGACAGTTGCTATACAAGTGTTTTTATTTGAAATTAAAAAGGAAGTAATACACACGGTATTAAACCCAACTTAGTGCGAAAAAAAACAGTGTAAATGTTATATTTGCCCTTTCAAAATTTAGGGGAATGCAAATAAGCTACAACTGGTTAAAACAGTTTATTAATATTGATTGGGAAGCAGAGAAAACCGGCAATTTACTTACAGATCTAGGTCTTGAAGTAGAAGGTATTAATACGTTTCAAAGTGTAAAAGGAGGTCTACAAGGGATCGTGGTAGGTCACGTACTTACCTGTGTAAAACATCCTAACGCAGATCGATTAAAAATCACAACCGTAGACCTTGGGGAAGGCGAACCGGTACAAATTGTATGTGGTGCTCCCAATGTTGATGCCGGCCAGAAAGTACCGGTAGCCACTGTAGGTACAACACTTTATGATGATAAAGGCGAAGCCTGGAAAATTAAAAAAGGGAAAATACGAGGCGAGGTAAGTAATGGGATGATCTGTGCTGAAGATGAACTAGGTCTAGGTAAAAGTCACGATGGGATTCTAATTCTCGACAGTGATTTAAAACCAGGAACACTCTTGTCTGAAGTTTATGATATTGAAGATGATGAAGTTTTTGAAATAGGCTTAACTCCTAATCGTGCAGATGCGATGAGTCATATGGGTACTGCCCGTGATTTACGCGCAGGCTTAATACAAATGGGCGTTAACAGCGAATTTATAACCCCATCTACAAGTGCGTTTCGTATAGATAACCGCACTCAAAAAATAAGTGTTCAGGTTTTAAATCAAGAGCGCGCACCGCGTTATTGCGGGATTACTATAAGTGGCCTTACTGTTAAAGATTCTCCGGTATGGTTACAAAACCGACTAAAAGCCATAGGTCTTACGCCTAAAAATAATGTTGTAGACGTTACTAATTACGTCTTGCACGAACTGGGGCAACCCCTACATGCCTTTGACCTTTCTAAAATTAGCGGAAAGCAAATAAATGTAAAAACCGTTGCTGCAGGTACAAAGTTTACTACACTTGACGGTATAGAGCGTGAACTTCATGAAGAAGATTTAATGATTTGTGATTCTGAAAAACCTCTATGTATTGCCGGTGTTTTTGGCGGTGATAATAGCGGGGTGACTGAAGACACCACAGCAATTTTCTTAGAAAGCGCTTTCTTTAATCCAGTGAGTGTACGTAAAAGTGCAAAACGCCACGGCTTAAATACAGACGCCTCTTTTAGATTTGAGCGCGGTATAGACCCTAATTTGACCGAATATGCCCTAATACGAGCGGTTTTACTAATTCAGGAGACCGCTGGAGGTGAAGTTACCAGTGATGTGATAGACATTTACCCTAAGAAGATTGAAGATCATCAGGTATTTTTAAATTTTGAGCGTGCCGAAAAATTGATTGGTGAAGAAATCCCAAAAGAAACCATAAAATCTATTTTATCGTCGCTTGATATTAAAATAAACAACATTACCGAATCTGGTATTGGTATGACCATACCTGCCTATCGCAATGATGTAACCCGTGAAGTAGATGTAGTTGAAGAAATTTTGCGCGTTTATGGCTACAATAAAATAAAATTTAAAGCAAAACTGAATGCTTCAGTTTCTAAAAGCAGTCGTTTTGCAGATCATAAAATTCAACAGGTCACCGGTAATTTACTAGCTGCTCAGGGTTTTAATGAGATGCTGAATAACTCGTTGACCAATCCCGAATACGCCGTTTTAAATGATGCATTTAAAGCAGATTATAGCGTAAAAATGCTCAACCCCTTAAGTACAGATCTTTCGGTAATGCGCCAATCTTTATTATTTTCTGGTCTTGAAGTTTTAGCCTTTAACACAAACAGACGTCAGCCAGATTTAAAACTTTTTGAATTCGGAAAAAGTTACCATAACTATCCCGGCGGAAGAGAAGAGCACAAACATCTAACCTTATTCTTAAGCGGAAATGTAAATGCTGAAAGCTGGAATGCCCCTCAAAAGCAGGTAAGCTTTTTTAACCTAAAAGGGATTGTAGAAACCGTATTAAGTCGTTTAGGCTTATCTGATTGGTCTGTAAAGCCCGTAAAAAACGCACAATTTTCTGAAGGTTTAAGTTATACCATACAAAAAAAGGGGGTTGTTGATTTTGGAGTTGTTGTAAAATCAATACGCAATCATTTTGATTTAGATCAGGAAATTTTATTTGCTGATTTTAACTGGGATGTTATTCTAGACCTTATACAAGAAAACAAAATTAGCTTTAAGCCTATCCCAAAAAATCCCGCTGTACGTCGTGATTTTGCATTGTTATTAGATAAAGAGACACTTTTTGATGAGATCTATCAAGAGGCTTATGCTGTTGAGAAAAACATACTAAAACAGGTTTCTCTTTTTGATGTTTATGAAGGTTCTAATCTTCCCGAAGGCAAAAAAAGTTACGCTGTGAGCTTCACCTTACAAGACGAAAATAAAACACTTACAGACAAAGAAATAGATAAAATTATGCAGAAACTGCAACAGCGTTTTGAACAACGTTTAAATGCATCGCTGCGTTAATACTTTAGCATTTGTCGTGTTGTAAATTAGTAGCTTATTAGTTAACTTTAAATGCTAAAAAAAAGAAAAATGCTACTAAAAAAAACTAATATTCACGACAAGTTGTTGCGTGAACAGTTTAAAAAAACGAACGAGGACTCTGTTATAAATTGGGTAAACCAATTTTTAAAAAAGACACCGTCTCCAAATGAACGTATCTTAGAAAATCTAGCTAGTGACTCGATTGAAGATACTAATGAGTTTGGCTTTGATCTTTTAGACTCTAAGCGCATATTTCACGAAAAAAGTATTCAAAAAATCTGCATTGATTACAGACTTCGGTTTTTAGATTCACGCTTTTTTAAAGGTGCATTCCCACAGGAAGCACTTACTGAAATTGCTAATTTAGAACAAACACATAATCTATCATTAAGCGGTTTTAAAATAATGGCACCGTCAAAAATGTTTGTTTTAAACAAAACAGACGACCCGCTATTATTTGCACCTATGGGTAATGGGTATTATTACTTAATTCATAAATGGGGAAATGATTTACACCCCTTGAGAAAACTTTTAATGTGGCCATTTAAGAATTTTGAAAATTTAATATTCACCATTCTATTTTCAAGTGTAATAGCCACTATGCTAGTACCTGACGGTTTGTTTACCCGTGAGCAATCTTTTAGCCAGGATGTAATGGTGTTCTTTTTTATGTTTAAATCAATTGCCGCAGTGGTTTTATTTTATGGCTTTGCACTAGGTAAAAATTTTAATAATGCCATTTGGAAATGCAAATTTGATAAAGCTATATGATTAAAGAATCTAATTACGAGCGCGTTTATACTGGATCTGAAATTAATGGAAAGTTTATTCAGAATTACTTAGAAGAAGCCGGTATTCACAGTGTTGTACGTAATGATGGCGAAAGTGCAGTCCGCGCAGGTTTTGGCACTAATTATATCAACCAAACCTTGGTTTTTGTTGAAAAAGAAAACCTTGTAAGGGCTAAGCATCTTGTAGAAAAGGCATTTGTAAATTCTGAAATCTCAGATGCAGAATTAGAAGCAGAAGCCACTCAAAGTAGACTTGAAGATGAGGATCTAGTTACAGAATCAAATTCAACTCTTATTCAAACAGAAAATAAACCAAAACGATCTATGCTTAATCTGGCATTAAATGCCGGTTTATTGCTTTACTCATTGTATCGTTTATACCCGCTTACTCAAGGAGAATCATTGCCTACATTTAGAATTGTACTTAGCGGATTTATTGCAGTTTTTTGTGGTTATACCTTAATTAAGCATTTTAAGAACTAATTTTTCAATAAATATTGAACTCCATTAATCAATCACACTATGATTAGTAATGGAGTTTTTTATTCCTTTTCGTTAAATTTTTATGCCCAGCGCAACCTATTTCATTATTGTTCATCTATAGATTAACAAACAATTTTAAACAAACAACTAATGAAATTTTCACATTTTTTGCTCCTTTCACTTTTTGCACTTAACATTGCCTGCACAAGCTCAGATGACAATTATCAACCTGTTTTAAGCTCTTTTGAAGTATCAAATCTGGTTAGCATTCCCGAATCGAGTTCTACGTATAATTTAAACGATACACTTTACGTAGATCTCAATGTGCCATTATCTATTACAACAGATGCAAATGAAACCGTGAGTCTTACAGAACTGGTACCCAATGCTCAATTTGCAGAATTTTATTTATTTAGATACAAAAAAACTGATACGTTGCGTAAAACTCCTATACCTTTTAAAACTACAGATGTCTTTATTAGTAAAGGCACTGGCAGACTAGCTGCAGATGGTATTGCTCTTACAGCAACTAAAGACACTACAGCTTACAAAGTACGTTTAGGTATAAAATTGAATACGGCAGGAGAATTTTTCTTTGGTCCTTACAATCAAACTACAGTAGATGCGTTTTATACCGTTTTACAAGATGCCAAGACCTTAGATATCGTAGAATTAAAAACCTCTATTTCAGGACAAAATCCCGGAAACCGATTTAGTTTTGAAGTTCTTGCTGAAGAATAAAGCAACGAATTAAACTAGAAAAGCCTTAGTTAATAAATTAGCTAAGGCTTTTTTTATATCTAAAATTTATGATACTATACGTTTACCGAATACATTTGTTGACGTTGCTCTTTAATTTTAGGGTCATTCATATACTCATCAAAACTTAAATAACGGTCGATACCACCGTTAGGAGTAAGTTCTAAGATACGATTACCTACTGTTTGTGCAAACTCATGGTCACTAGTAGTTAGTAAAATTGTGCCTTTAAAGTTTTTAAGACTATTGTTTATAGCCGTAATAGACTCTAGATCTAAATGGTTTGTAGGCTCATCAAACATAAGAACGTTTGCACGTTGCATCATCATTCTGCTTAACATACAGCGTACTTTTTCTCCTCCGGAAAG
This sequence comes from Leeuwenhoekiella sp. W20_SRS_FM14, assembly GCF_052119605.1. Classification (NCBI taxonomy): domain Bacteria; kingdom Pseudomonadati; phylum Bacteroidota; class Flavobacteriia; order Flavobacteriales; family Flavobacteriaceae; genus Leeuwenhoekiella; species Leeuwenhoekiella sp. W20_SRS_FM14. The sequence goes on from NZ_JBGQOK010000003.1 coordinate 60,742, forward strand.
CACATTAGAAGTTTTAAGCGCCTCTTCTCCAGAAAAAATCATCTTCCCTAAGAAACCTCTTAAAAATACTTCTTCACGCTCCTGCTCTGTTTTTGCATACTGACGCAACCAGTCTACTAAAGTCAAATCATTTTCAAAATACTCTTGATTATCTACAGGCAAATAGGATTGATTTGTAGTAACACCCCACTCATATTTACCTTCTAATGCATTTTGTTTTCCATTTAAGATCTCATAAAAAGCAGTAGTAGCACGGCTGTCTTTAGAATAGACAACTAGCTTATCACCTTTTGCAAGATTGAGATTTATGTTTTTGAATAAAATCTCTCCATCTATAGACGATGCTAATTTTTCAATATTTAAAATCTGATCTCCTGCTTCACGTTCGCGTTCAAATATAATAGCAGGATATCTTCGGCTTGAAGGTCTGATGTCATTTACATTAAGCTTTTCAATCATTTTCTTACGAGATGTTGCTTGTTTACTCTTTGCAACGTTCGCGCTAAAACGACGTATAAACTCTTCAAGTTCTTTTTTCTTCTCTTCAGACTTTTTGTTTTGCTGCGCACGTTGACGTGCTGCTAACTGTGAAGACTCATACCAGAAAGTATAGTTTCCGCTGAAGTGAGAAATTTTTCCGAAGTCAATATCTGATATATGTGTACAAACTGCATCTAAAAAGTGACGGTCGTGAGATACCACAATCACACAATTCTCATAATTAGCCAGAAAATTCTCTAACCAGTTAATGGTCTCATAATCTAAATCGTTTGTTGGCTCATCCATTATCAAAACATCTGGATTACCAAACAAAGCCTGTGCTAAAAGCACACGTACTTTTTGCTTACTGTCAAGATCTTTAACCAGATTGTAATGTAAATCTTCAGAAATACCTAAACTAGATAAAAGAGCAGCTGCATCACTGTCTGCATTCCAGCCATTCATCTCTTCAAATTTCACTTGCAATTCTCCTATACGATCTGCATTCTCATCTGTGTAGTCTGCATAAAGTGCATCCATCTCAGATTTTATTTTATATAGAGGCTTATTTCCTTTAAGAACGGTATCTAAAACAGTAAAATCGTCAAAAGCATAATGATCCTGCTCAAGTACAGACATACGTTTCCCTGCTTCTAAATGCACATTACCACTGGTGGCATCGTCTTTACCCGAAATAATTTTTAAAAATGTAGATTTTCCTGCTCCGTTAGCTCCTATAATTCCATAACAGTTTCCTTGTGTAAATGATACATTCACCTCATCAAAAAGAACTCTTTTACCGAATTGAACTGATAAATTTGATACTGATAACATAGCTTAAACCCTAATTTTTTAATGGTTTGCAAAAGTACAGCTTAAAACCTAAAACAAGAAATATTAACTTTTATAATATATGTTTTAACTTCTAATTAACAGGACACTTCAACCTTCAAAGTTACATTTGATACCTTATTTAAAATTTCTCCTATAGACTAAAAATTACCTATGAGCTTTAAGCTAATCCTAGCGTCGTTCTCAATTGCATTATTATTGGGATGTTCTTCAGATACTAAACACTCAAAATCTGGCACTTATATAGGAGGGGAAATCGTAAACCCTACTTCAAATTATATCATTTTAAAGAAAGAAGATTTGCTAATAGATACTATTGCGCTTGATCAAAACAATAGATTTTCTTACAAATTAGAATCTGTTGAAAAAGGCCTTTATAACATCTTTCATAATGAGCAACAACTTATTTATCTAGAACCCGGCGATAGTTTACTCTTACGTGTAAATACTTTTGAATTTGATGAAACCTTGACCTTTGGTGGTTATGGCGAAGCCGAAAATAATTTATTAATTCATTTTTTTCTTAGAAACGAAGATGAAAATGATTTGATGATTCGTGGTGATGTGTATCAAACAGATCCTGAAACTTTCAATCAGAATATTTTAAAACTGAAGCAAGAGCGAGAACAGCTTTTGGCTAATTTTATAGAGAAGAACAAAGTAAGTTCAGAATTTATTAAAATCGCTGAAGCGATTATTAAATACGATTTCTGCGCTCGCAAAGAAGTATATCCTACTTCTCATTTTGGCGATGATCGCCTAAAATATATGGACTCTCTGACGACAAGTTTTTACGACTGCAGAAAAGAAGTAGATTTTAATGATGCTTCGCTATTAAGTTTATTTTCATATCAGCGCTTTTTAATCAATTATTTCAATCAGGCTGCATATAGACAATATTATAAAACGGAACCTTATAACCCGCAATCGTTTACGCACAACTTGCATAAATTACGTCTCATAGAGACTAAAGTAAAAGATGAGCAGGTAGAGAGTTTTTTATTAACCCGTACCATAAAAAATTATTTAGCTAACAGTAATGATAAAAAAGGTGGTGAGACACTTTATGATATGTATATGCAGCGTATCGCATCTGACGATAATAAAGCAGAAATTAAAGCGCTGTATGAGGCAAATAAAAATATCGAAACTGGCAAACGTATCCCCGAAGAATGGGTCATTAACTCAAAACAAGATACTATTAGCCTAAGAAGCCTTATTAAGAGACCTACTTTCATTTTTTTCTGGTCTAATACAAAGAAATCGCAGGCTAAACGATCACAAGCTTTGGCAAAATCACTTATTCAAAAATATCCCGAATACACATATTTAGCCATTAATGTAAACGATAATTATCAAGATTGGATAGACACTTCAAAACGTTATGATTTTGATTTAACTAAACAATTTCAATTTGCAGATCGCTATAAAGAAATTGCAGATGATTTAGCAATAAATTCGCTTCTCAAAACTTTTATTTTAGATCGAAAGGGTTTTATAATAAACGCACACGCCAACTTATATAGTTCTAATTTTGAAAATGAACTTTTAGAAGGTCTCAACAAATAATAAAATCCAAGATTGAAGATAAGTATCTAAACAAAAAAAATCCTGCTCGATGAGCAGGATTTTTTTGTTATAAAAACTATACCTTCTTAGTTTCCTTTATTATAATCTGCTAAAAATTTCTCTAAACCACTATCAGTAAGTGGGTGTTTTAGTAATCCTTCAATTGCAGAAAGAGGTCCTGTCATTACATCAGATCCTAATTTAGCACAATCAATAACGTGCATTGTGTGACGTACAGAAGCTGCTAAAATTTGAGTTTCAAAAGCATAGTTATCATAGACCAAACGTATATCTGCTATTAAACCTAAACCATCTGTAGATATATCGTCTAAACGACCTATAAACGGAGACACATACGTTGCTCCTGCTTTTGCAGCCAATAATGCCTGACCCACAGAAAATACAAGTGTACAGTTTGTACGTATTCCTTTATCGCTAAAATATTTTAAAGCCTTAACACCATCCTTAATCATAGGAATTTTTACAACAATTTGCTCGTGCAAAGCGGCTAACTCTTCACCTTCTTTAATCATACCTTCAAGATCTGTTGAGATCACTTCGGCACTTACATCACCATCAACAAGGTTACATATATCTACATAATGCTTTAAAATATTATCTCTACCCTTAATGCCTTCTTTAGCCATCAATGATGGGTTTGTAGTCACACCGTCAAGAACTCCTAATTCCTGGGCTTCCTTAATCTGATCAAGGTTTGCTGTATCAATAAAAAATTTCATGTAAAGATTTTTGAATTATCAATTAGTTTCAACTTCAAATTTAAGCAATTAAAACGTCATTCATTGTAAAGAAAAGTTATTATACAGAGCGCTTTAAGCACTTAAACTATATTAACCCCCAACTTAAAGTTTATAGTGATTGAGAAGCAATCGCTCATAGATTTTACCGGGTAGAATACCTTTTAAAAACACCGAAAACCTTTGCATAAATGCACCTACTTTATAGTTTACATCAGGATCTGGAGTATTCATAATTTTATATATAGCTTCTCCCATTAGTTCAGGATTCATTCCTTGATCTACGTGTTCATCCATCAATGCAAGTGACTTTCCGTAGTTCTCTGCATAGGCAGATTCTGTAGATAAAGGAGCATGATATCTTCCGGAAGCGATATTAGTAGCAAAATCGCCGGGAGCTACGTTACAAAGTTTTATATTAAACTCTTTCAGCTCCATACGCAGCGCCTCGGTAGTTAAACCCAATGCACCTTTTGTAGCAGAATATGCGCTTCGGTAAGGCAAGCCCATAAAGCCAGCAATTGAGGTTACGTTTAGTATAAGACCAGACCTGTTTGCACGCATAGACGGCAAAACTTCTTTAATGAGCGCGAGAGGCCCAAAGTAATTGGTTTCAAAAATAGATTTAAGTTCTTCTTCGGGAATTTCTTCTAATGGGCCGGTAATACCCTTACCTGCATTATTAATAAGAACATCTATACGCCCTTCCTTTTCAAGGATATGAGCGACCGCATTTTTAATTGTGGCACGATTTGTAACATCAAGAGCAACAAAATGAACTCCGTTTTCTACTGGCTGTTTAGGAGACCTGCTGGTACCGTAAACTGTATATCCTTTAGTAACGAGATAATGTGCTGTAGATTTTCCAATTCCGGAAGAGGCTCCTGTGATCAAGACAACTTGAGACATAGTAAAATTTTAGAGCGGGGAAAATACGTAAATATAAGGCATAAAAAAAGGCAAGCTACCTACATCACACCGCTACGACCATCTACCCTTGCTGCGTTCCCGCCCTGGGGGAGTTCGACAGGAGCTGGTTGTGTAGGACTTGCCAGCTGCAAATATACAGTAATAGTGTAGCAAACCAAACGTTTTTTAAACTGAATTTATTGATTTAACTTGGTCTCAAAATTTAAGTCCTTATGCGCATTTATAACCTTCTCGTTATCTTTGTTTTATCTACTATCGCTACTTCTTGCGGTAACGGAAAAGATATTAGTAAAAGTTTTTCTATAGCATTAGATAAACCTGCTCAAACCCTAATTAATGGCGAATCGCTAAATATTAGCCTCAAATCTAAAGGGGATATAGAGATCGATTCGGTCACTTATTATTTAGATGATTTTAAACTGGGACATAAAAAGGATATCGCACCACTTCAGACTGAAGTTAAAAGTTCTAAACTAGGCAATAAAGAGCTAAAAGCCGAAATTTTTGCAGGAGGTAAATCTGCGATTATCAACACAACGCTAACCTTTGTTTCTAGTCAAACTCCGTCTTTATTTACCTATGAGATTATAAATACCTATCCTCATAACACAGAGTCTTACACGCAGGGTTTAGAATTTCACAATGATACTCTATATGAGAGCGTGGGTGAGTATGGGCATTCTGCCTTACTGAAAACAGATTTAGCTACAGGTGCAATTCTAAATCGTATAGACCTTGATAAGTCCTTTTTCGCCGAAGGCTTAACGATTATAAATTCAAAAATCATACAACTTACCTGGCAATCTAATCAGGGTTTTATTTACGACCTCAATACCTTTAAAAAGGAAGGTACTTTTCAATATTCTAAAAGCAAAGAAGGCTGGGGTCTTTGTAATGACGGTCAAAAGATCTATAAATCTGACGGTACTGAAAAAATATGGATTCTAGATTCTAAAACGCTTGCCGAACAGGATTATATACAAGTTGTAGATTCTAAAAAAGTGCGCTCAAAATTCAACGAGTTAGAATGGGTTGATGGTAAAATTTACGCAAACAGCTATCAATTTGACAGTATCTCGATTATAAACCCAGAGACGGGTGCTATTGAAGGTGTTGTGGATTTACGTCCTCTAAAAAAAGAGATTAAAACCATAAAAGATACCGGTAATGAAGTACTTAATGGAATAGCTTACAATCAAAATACTAATAAACTATACGTTACAGGTAAACATTGGGACAAGCTCTTTGAGATACGCATACTTAAGAAATAAGTAGGGCCTTGAAAAAACACATTCATTTTTTAGTCGTTTTTCTTACGTTAATTCTTGTAAGTTCCTGCCGAGAAGATTTTGAACCCACTCTAAGTGATGGAGGGTTAGAATTTTCTAAAGACACGCTATTTCTAGACACTGTTTTTTCAAATATATCAAGTAGCACATATAGATTAAAGGTCTTTAACAGGTCTGCAAATCTTATTACAATTCCACAAGTAGGTTTGGCAAAAGGAGAAAATTCTGCTTACCGCTTGAACATAGATGGTCGTGCGGGTAAAACGTTTGAGAATGTTGAACTCCTACCTAAAGACAGCATATTTATTTTTGTTGAGATCACAGCAGATACAGCACTTCAGAATACAAATCAGTTTTTATACACAGATCATATACAGTTTGACAGTGGTGCTAATTTGCAAAAGGTAGAATTGGTTACGCTCTTACAAGATGCTGTTTTTTTATTTCCGAAGCGCAACGCTCAGGGCATAAAAGAAACTCTCAATCTGGGAACAAACGCTGATGGCGAACCTGTAGAAATTGAAGGTTTTTTTTTAGACGATGAGCAGCTCACCTTCACTAATGAAAAACCCTATGTGATTTACGGCTACGCCGGAATTGCCGCCGGAAAAACCCTTACTATAAATCCCGGAGCGCGATTACATTTTCATCAAAATAGTGGTATTATACTCGCAAATAATGCACGTCTAGAAGCTAATGGATTGCTAAGTGAAGATCAGACCATATTGGAAAACGAAATCATTCTCGAGGGTGATCGCCTAGAACCTCAATTTGCAAATGTTCCCGGGCAGTGGGGAACCATCTGGTTTACACCGGGCAGTACCGGTAATTTAAATTATACCACTATAAAGAACAACACCTTTGGCCTTTTAGCAGAGGGGCCTTCTGCAATGACAACCGCAGCGGTTACACTCTCTAATACTCAAATTTATAATACAGCACTCGTAGGTCTTTATGGGTTAAACGGATCTGTTCTAGGTGAAAATTTGGTAGTAGGTAACTCCGGGATTTCTAATCTATGGTTGCGACTGGGTGGCGACTACACATTTGTACATAGTACCTTTGCAAACTACTGGACGCAGAGTTTTAGAAATACGCCTGCAGTACAAATTGATAATTTTTTAGAAACGGAAGCCGAGCTACAAACTGCAGATCTTACTAAAGCCTATTTTACAAACTGCATAATTTACGGCAATAAAGCTGAAGAACTAAGTCTTAGCCGAGTGGTTGCAGCTGGATTCAATTTTAAATTTGAGAATTGTTTAATTCGGTTTGATGATCAATTTAATGATTTTGCAGATCTAGCCGAATACAATTTTACAAATGAAGCTTTCTATAAAGATATAGTGCGTAGTGAGAATCCACTTTTTAGAAACACCGCACGCAACGATTACCGAATAGACCTTACCTCGCCTGCAAAAAACATTGGCAACCCACAAGCCTCGCAACAAGTTCCTCTAGATATCTTAGGGATTTCCCGAGCCGCAAGTAGCGATGCAGGTACCTACCAAAGCACAACTTTTGAATAAATTTAAATAATGAGAAAGAATAGCATTACTAAAATTTCAACTTTACTCCTATTCCTTCTCTTTTTAGGTATTAGTCAAAATGTAATTGCAATGAGTCCTCCTGAGTTAAAAGCTACCGGAGATCAGGAGTATTGTCCGTTATCAACTATTCCTATAGTCACAACTTTCACCTTAACTAATCCTTCAGGTAGTGCAATCAATGCTGTTTATATTCAGATTGCATCAGGATATCAGCGTGGAAGTGATATTCTGGAACTTTCTCCAAATCCTAACGTCTCAACTAATTTTAATAGTGCAACCGGAAAACTAACCCTTACTTTTACTTCCGCAGTTTCTACAACAGAAATCGAAGATGCAGTTAAGGCGGTAACCTATAGAAGTACTTCTGCTACCGTATCTGGTGAACGCGTATTCTCAATTACTATAGGGGAAGCAAATTATCTCCCATCTACGGGCCACTATTACATGTTTATCGCTGCTAATTTAATCACATGGCAAGATGCGCGTATTGCGGCAGAAGGTAAAGATTATTACGGTTTGAAGGGATATCTCGCAACATTAACCTCTATGGAAGAAGCTATTCTTTGTGGAGAACAATCGCAAGGCTCTGGGTGGATAGGTGGCACAGATGAACAAACCGAAGGTGTGTGGAAATGGGTTACCGGTCCTGAAGCCGCAAATGGCGGACTAATATTTTGGAATGGTACTGCTAATGGTAGTACTCCTAATTTTGCTTTCTGGAATACAAATGAACCCAACGACGCTAATGGCGGAGAGGATTATGCGCACATTACAGCTCCCAACATAGGCATTCCCGGTGCCTGGAATGACTTGCGCACTACAGGAGAACAAAACACTGATTATCAAGCCAAAGGATATATTGTAGAATATGGCGGAATGCCGGGAGATCCTACACTAAATATTGCAGATGACACACGTATTTTTATTCCGGAGATCACCGTAACAACAGGAGATGCGCGTTGTGGTCCCGGAGTAGTTAATTTGAGTGCAACATCAAATGGCGCAACACTTAACTGGTACACCGCTGCCTCCGGAGGCACTCCCATTTTTACTGGTGATATCTATACTCCAACAATTACATCGACTCAAAATTTTTATGTTGCAGCAGAAGCTGCGGGTTGCCTAAGAGGTAAACGAACTTCAGTACGCGCGGTTATGCTAGATGATGTAGTAGCCGCAAATCAAATTACATTCACAAATTGTGATGAAGATGGTACTCCTGATGGTTTTACGAACTTTAATCTGGAGGAAGCAATCCCGTTTATAACTTCAGACACAAATACCACAGTTACATTCTACAGCAATTCGGCTGATGCAGATTTAGATTCAAATTCTATTCGAGCAAGACCTTATAATAATAGAAACGGTCAGACCGTTTTTGCGCGTACCACCGCAGCAAGCGGCTGCTACAAAGTAACTCGTATTGATCTGGCGGTTTCTGTAACAAGCCTACCTACAGGATATGAAGAACAACTAGACACTTGTGATACTGATGGTACTGTAGATGGTTTCGCTTCTTTTGATCTTACTCAGGCGACAAACCGAATTAGTACGCAGTTTCCAACAGGAAGAAATCTTGTAGTTAGCTATTTTAGGACCGAAGAAGATGCGCTACTCGAACAAAATGAAATTTTATCTCAAGATGCCTATAGAAACGAAATCTCAGGTCAGCAGGTTTTGTTTACTCGTATAGAAGATAATACGCAGGGATCTTGTTATGCTATTGGTCCTTATGTAAGGCTAAATGTAAATCCTATCCCTGTATTTGAGTTAGCAGATCTAGAAAGCATATGCGTAACCGATCCTAATTTTACGCTGCAAACAATAAATGCACAGGGCATTTATACTTATGAATGGCGCGATCAAAATAATGTGGTTTTAGGCACTAATCCTGATTTAGTAATAACCGCACCGGGAAGGTATAGCGTAACCGCTCAAACACCTTCTGGTTGTAATTCTGAAGTTAAAGAAATTACAGTCATAGCTTCTGAAGCAGCAACAATAACCCGAGACAATATAGCAATTACGACATTAGACGGGCAAACGCGTTTAAGCATTATAAATGTAGCTGACTTAGGAGCCGGTGACTATGAATATACCTTAGATGAAGCTTTAGGACCCTATCAGGATTCTCCTGTTTTTGAGCAGGTTTCTCCGGGTTTAAGAACACTTTATATTCGTGATAAAAACGGATGCGGTATAAGTAGTATTCAAATTCCTGTACTGGGGTTTGCAAAATTCTTCACCCCTAACAATGATGGCTATCACGATACATGGACTCCCCTGGGTCTAAGCGAAACGGAATATAGTGCCGTTACAATATCTATTTTTGATCGTTTCGGTAAACTTTTAAAATCAATTTATGGTTTTGATAAGGGCTGGGATGGTACCACGCGTGGAGTTGCATTGCCTTCAAGCGATTATTGGTACACAGTTACACTTACAGATATTAACGGGGTTATTTCAGAATTTAAAGGTCATATGACGCTAAAAAGATAGTTTCCTGTTCTACAAAATCTTTAAGAAACTAATAGTCAAGACTTCTACAATTCATTGATTAAAAAAGATGGAAATAATCTGACAGATAGATTTTAAATGTTAATTTTTTATTAATTTTTAAGTTTCAGATTTTTGAAACTTTGCGGTCCTCTTCTTTAAACAATTGTATTTACGCTTATAAAAAGCTTTTATTGATTTATACGCTAATTTTTAACAAAATAAGTATTAAATCAACAATCAAATTCTAAGCTTAACTACATAAAATACACTCTGAAAAACACCCTTTTAGACTAAAATATTCATTCTTTAGATTAACTACACACTTATCGTTATTTGTAAATCGCTAAGTATCAATTAATCTATTTTTGAGGCTATCTGAGTTAATAATGCGACAGTTTCTAATACAAAGTGTAGCATAATTTACCTTTTAAAAAACATTTAAAAATAGATCCCTATAAAGAAAAAATTACGCCTTGATGAAAAAATCGGTATTTATTCTTTTATTGCTAATTGTACAATTAGTAACTGCTCAAAAATCTAGTCATATGGATGGGCAGGTAAATATTTCATTAGAAAATGAAACCATAGATGGTGTTTACACACTCACCAATTTACCTGTAAATACGCAGACCCTTTCCTTTAAACTTAATGAACACATTAAAGTAAAAACTATTGAGCTTGATGGTGATCGTATCGCGTCGAGTAAAGTGCCACAAAATTGCGAAGACTGTCTCATATATACTGTAATTGTAGGCTGCGAGGTAGTAATTACACCACAGTCTCAATTGAGAATTACTACCGAGGGGAAATTTAAAAAAATTGATGATTCTAAAGACATTAAGAAATATAAAGGCGAATTAGTTTACTCCAATGGTGTTTTGCGTGCAGGAGAAAATAACAAATGGTATCCTGAGGTTATGAAGCGTAATAGTAATTCTGCAAAATATCTTGACCCATTTAATTATACCTATGCCATTACTGCTAACTGTGACGACTGTGAAAATCTTTACATAGGTAAAGGTGAACCCAAACCAAGCGGATCTACATTTGAAAACAAGCAGGTTGAAGGCGGAATAATTTTACTAGCCGGAAATTTAAATTTTCAAAAGGGTAAATACGCAAATTACATAAACGTAGATGCACAGGATATCCCTAAACTTGAAGAGCGCTTTGCGAAGACTCGTGGCTTTTTAGAAGATATTACTAAGGTAAATGATCCTGATGGTAAAATTGTTTACGCGCAGGTTTCTTCTCCTATCTACGGAAGTGAAAGTGTTTACAACACCATTTTAAATACAACAAAAAACGTAAACCCTAACAAGATAGATATTACTATTGAAGAAGATGAAGCCTACTACTTTTTAGCAAATGCATTTAAGCCAGAAGATAAACTGGACAAAATGCTGCTGCAATCTTTAGCGAAGTATGTTAAGTTAAAATATATTGAAGAAAGTAACCCACAACATTATGCCACTGTGTCTACCTATGTTCAAGGTCAGGCTGTTGATATAGATAAACGAAAATCAGGATTAAACGATCAACCACAACTACAAGCTCTATTAATTACACCAGAGCAGTTTCTTGATATGGAAAACGAATTGGGTAAAGAAAAAATGGCTGCCTTTATTCAGGATGTATTTAAAAATCTACGTTCGGGTAAAAAAAGTATGCAGGTACTTGTAGACAGTATGAATGCTATTGAAAACCGTACCGACTATCTTGATAAAATGGAACGCGACTTTTTAACACAATTCGAAATGCGTGCCGTAGCGCCTGAAGCCTATGATGTAATAACTAGTTGGGACAATTAAAAATTAATTTAGTTTACATTTAAAAGAAGAAGCACTTAGCACTTATGTTTGAGTGCTTTTTTACATGCAACTATATTTAAAATTTTTAATTAAAGTTTCTTCTACTTATCCTTATGTGAGGTTTAAATACTTTAATGGAGTTCTTATCTTTAAATCATTTGAATTCAAAACTGAAGTCTTTTGGCTAAAACAACCTATACCCACAAAATCCCTGTAAAAGCGCTCATCTTTGATATGGATGGAACGATGATCGACAACATGATGATTCATCACCGTGCCTGGCAAAAAAAACTTAAAGATTTAGGTTTAGAGATGTCACTTGAGGAAGTGAAGCGAGATATTCACGGGGTTAATAACGAGATTATACGCAGACTATTTGGGAATCGCTTTTCAGAAAAAGAAATCGCACAAATTGCGTGGGATAAGGAGGCCGCATACCGAGAGATTTATGCTGATGATATAACGATGTTACCTGGTTTACAGGAATTTTTAGATACTGCAAAGGCATTAAAAATACCTATGGGAATAGGTACAGCAGCACCTAAAGAAAATGCAGAATTTGCAATTGAAGCTTTATCACTACAACCCTATTTTAAAACTGTTGTTCACAGTGATATGGTACAACGCGGCAAGCCAGACCCACAGGTATTTGAGATGGTTGCAGAGCAACTTACTATTAAACTTTCAGAGAGTCTCATTTTTGAAGACAGTCCTACCGGGGCAAAAGCTGCCGCAAATTGTAATTCAAAATCAATTATTTTGACCACTACACATTTAGAGTCAGAATTTTCTACTATACCAGCCATTCAACATTTTATGCCCGACTATACTCACATTAAGATTTCTAAAGGAACTAAAGATTTATTCTATATTGAATACTAAAAAGTTGATTAAGATTGTTAGAATTAAGCTAAAATTTAACAATGTAGTTACTTCACATACCGCAAAAGTGTATTTTTAAAATCTTAAAAATCAAAATCATTTATGAAAAAAATAATGTGGATGACCGGTGTACTGGCAAGTGTATTGCTCGTTAAATGCGGTCCAAAAATGAATGAAAATACAAAAGGCACCTCTTCTGAAACTTCTATGATCGATGTTGATCCTATGCCATTTGCAAATAGCATCACAGCAGACGAACTTAAAGAAATGCTTTATGTGTACGCCTCAGATGAGTTTGAAGGTCGTAATACCGGTGAGCCAGGTCAGAAAAAGGCGGTAGCCTATTTAAAAGAATATTATGAAAATCAAGAAATAGCGTCAGCTTTAGATAGCACCTATTTTCAAACTGTACCTGAAAGCTTTTTTAGAGCCGGCAGTGGCATAAAAGCTTCAGAAAACGTAGTTGCTTATATAAAAGGAAGTACTAAGCCAGATGAGTATATAATAATTTCGGCACACTTAGACCACGTAGGTGTAAGCGATACCGGTGAGGTTTTTAATGGTGCAGATGATGATGGTTCTGGTACAGTAGGACTTTTAGAAATCGCCGAAGCCTTTAATGAAGCTGTAAAAGCAGGATATACTCCACAACGCTCAATTGTATTTTTACATGTTACTGCAGAAGAGAAAGGCTTATACGGTTCTCGTTATTATGCAGAAAACCCAATATTCCCTATTGCTAATACGGTAGCAGATCTTAATATAGATATGATAGGCCGTGTTGATGATGCTCACAAAGACAACGAAAATTATATTTATTTAATAGGTTCAGATAAATTAAGTACTGAGTTAGACAGCATTTCTACTGCTGTAAATAACAAGTATATGAATATTGATCTTGATTACACCTATAATGATGAAAACGACCCTAATCGTTTTTACTACCGTTCAGATCATTACAATTTCGCTAAACAAGGTGTACCTATAATTTTCTACTTTAATGGGGTTCACGCAGATTACCATAAAGTATCTGATACGCCAGATAAAATTAACTACCCTATGCTCGCTAAAAGAACCCAGCTAGTGTTTTTAACCGCCTGGGAGCTTGCCAATCGTGCCGACCGTATTGTAGTTGATAAAAAATAAAGTTTGCGCTACGCGAAAACTTCAAAGCTCCTTAACTTTTTAAGGAGCTTTTTTTATAAGCCTATACCATGTAAAAACCTGTCGTATGTATAATTTACACCTCCTTTAACACGACTGGTTAAAAGAGCTACTTAAATTTACAGCTTATAATTTGAAGAAATCCCTATACCATGAATATTAAAACAACCAAAATACAGAATGTATTTAGAATAATAATCGGAAGCATTATGACGCTGGCAGGCGTAGGTCACCTTACTTTTCAACGAGACGAGTTTCAAGCTCAAGTGCCTAATTGGCTACCTACAGACCCTGCATTCATAGATTTTGTAGTTTTGGCTTCGGGTGTGGTAGAAATACTTTTTGGTCTGTCTATGATTTTCTTAGTGCGATATAAAGTCAAAGTAGGACTGGCTTTGGCGCTATTTTACATTTTAATATTTCCCGGTAATATCTCACAATATACAAATGGCATAGATGCTTTTGGACTTGATACAGACGGCAAACGTCTTATACGTTTGTTTTTTCAACCGGTACTAATTCTTTGGGCACTTTGGTCTACAGGTGCATTGAAGTTTTTATTAAAAAAAAGGAACTGAGTAGTCTCAATACCTGTTTTGCTTGATCAAAATATCAATAGAGTTAGGATATCAACTACAAATCTAGAAAATTAAGATACGTTCTTTGAAGTTTACTTTCTACTCCTAAAATTCCCTATAAATAATTTCAACAGATAGATATATGAATCAAATTTAAATCTATATTTAATCCCTATAAACCCTATAGGGATTATAGATATTAAATTGAAATGATAAATAGTAAAATCTGTTTTTTTACGTACAGCTTTTTGCTGGCATTTAGCACATTTCTAAATGCACAGAAAACGATAGATCATCAACAGCTGCTCTGGACCGGATATTCTTTAAAATTAAAAATTAATGAATCCTACCAGCTACGGCAAGAAATAGAAGAGCGCACTTACTGGTTTCCGTGGAGACAGCACCAGTTTATAGCACGTACTATGGCAGAACGCAAACTTTCAAAAGGATGGAGTGCTGCTACGGGTTTAGCCTATTTAAAACAAACTTCACCTCAAGATCCCACAATAAAGTCATACACTACGACCGCCGAATTAAGACCGCTCGCAGAGCTCGCTTATACTCAGGAGTTGGGTGCAAAACTATCTTTAAATCATCGTTATTGGGGCGAATTTCGGTTTTTTGAACAACCCAATGGTTCTTTTGACTTCGGTAATATACGTGCCAGATATAAGCTAGAACTGCGCTATGCTCCCACTGCGCAACTCACCTTTAAAGCCTTTGATGAAATTCACTTAAATATAGGTAATAGCATCGTTCAAAATGTTTTTGATCAAAATCGATATGGCTCCAGCGCCCAATATATGTTTATTGAAAATCTAGGCATAGAACTGGGCTATTTTAACTGGTTTCAGCAACGAGCTTCGGGTACAGATTTTTACAACCGCAACATCATACGCCTCACCATTCATCATAAATTAAAGCTCAAGAGTTAATATGTCTAATCTGGTTCACATACTTACCATTCCCTTTTTACTGGCGATGTTTCTGGCTATCAATATGGGCGGTAGCGGTACAGCTCCGGCTTTCTCTGCAGCCTATGGTGCAAACGTCATAAAACGTTCTATAATACCGGGACTATTTGGTATTATGGTTATAACTGGTGCACTTCTAGCCGGTAAGGAAGTATCACTAACACTGGGTAACGGCTTGCTCGAGCAAAGTTATTTTACGCCGTTTAATACGGCCGTAATTTTATTTTCGGTAGGCTTGTCTATTTTTATATCCAATCTATTAGGTGTACCACAATCTACGAGTCAGGCAACGGTACTTTCAATAGCCGGTGCAGCCACCGCACTTGACGGTTTAAATACATATAAGCTTTTTTATGAGGTTATTCCGGCCTGGATTATTCTACCACTTGTTGCATTTCTTATAATGCTCATCCTTTCAAAATATATTTTTCCACAGTTAAAAAAACGAGTAGTTACAGCAAACTATACGCATTTAGGAAAGCATAAAGCTTTAAAGGTTATGCTTATTATATCTTCACTTTATGTGGCCTTTTCTATAGGTGCAAATAATGTTGCTAATGCCGCAGCTCCTATTGCTTCTCTTACGGCTAACGAAATTGGTGAAGAGGCCATTCAAAACTTTTTACCTATCATTATTCTTTCGGTATTAATTGTTGCGCCTTGTTTTGCAATAGGTAGTTCATTACTAGGCCATAAAGCCACAGAAAAAACCGGGAAAGGTATTGTAGAAGTGAGTCCGTTTTACGCTACAATAATTGCCATGCTCGTTGCCAGTTTATTACTAACAGCATCTGTTACAAAGGGGATTCCTACCTCACTCGTTCAACTTAACGGTGCTGCATTTATCGCCTTAAGCATTAGTAAAAATGGCTTTAAAGAGACCTTTAAAAACAAAACGGTAAAACGCTTTTTTACGGTTTGGAGTATCGCTCCTATATTTGCTTTTATTTTAACTTACCTGCTTATCACCTACATTTAGACATTAAAAACTCTAAACCAACTGCGGAATAAAAAAACAGTTCAATATAATTTTCTACATTTAAGGAGAAGTTTTCAGTATTCAAAAATTCTATTAGGAGTCAAGTCCAATTATTGAAACTTCACTACGTAATTGCACTACATGGAAAACTGGATTGAAGAAAAACTTGTTTTAAAAAGTGATACGGTTAAATTAATTCCGTTAGAGAAAACACACCGCGATGGACTTCTAAAAGCAGCTTCAGACGGAAAATTGTGGGAGTTATGGTATACTTCTGTTCCTTCGGCAGCTAATATAGATGCTTACATTGAAACTGCGCTAAATCAAAAAGCACAAGGTCTTGAATACCCGTTTACGGTATTTGATGTGAATACAGACACTATCATAGGCTGCACCCGTTTTTACTCTTTACAGCCCGAACATCGCCGACTTGAAATAGGGTATACCTGGTATGCCCAAAGTTATCAGCGTACCGGCGTAAATACGCATTGTAAATATCTATTATTGCAGTATGCTTTTGAACAATTAAACTGCATTGCTGTACAAATTGTGACCAACTGGTTTAATTTAAAATCACGAGAAGCTATTGCGCGATTAGGAGCTAAACAAGATGGTATTTTACGCAATCATCGCATAAACAATGACGGAAGTTTCCGGGATACTGTAGTATTTTCTATTACAGAAACCGAATGGATGAGTGTCAAGAAAACTCTAAACTATAAAATGGCATACTATTCTTAATTTAATGTAACAGCTAAAATTGCAGCTCTTCAAACAATTAATAAAAGCTTTTGTCACATCACGCTTAAAAACTACTTAATCGCTCAAATTCCTTAAATTAAGTTTTATTACCACAAGACTTTCCGCAGAAAAACATCCTGAATCTTAGGTTTTATACAAAATTTAACGCCTACCACGCTAGATTTTACGAGGTATCTAATATTTTAAAGAGTGTATTAAAATAAGGATCTAGAATGCATTCAATATGCTATTCAAAACTTCTGTTGATTTAGTAAATCACCTGTTTCTTCCCCATTTCAAAATACATTTAATCAAAAAAAAAAAAAGAACTATGAAAGACATTAGTAATTCTGAAGGTCTCGAGCAATGCCCATTTCGCGGTGCACGTGTAGGAGGCGCTTTAGGAACAGCACCACAAATTGATGACTGGTGGCCCAACCGCTTGCAAGTAGAATTATTACATCAGGAACAACCTGTTGCAAATCCGTTAAGCGATGAGAGCTACAAAGAAGCATTTAATAAGATAGAATTACAACAGCTTAAGGCAGATATTAAAGAGCTCCTGGTCACCTCTAAAGATTGGTGGCCTGCAGACTACAACAATTACGGTCCGCAGATGATACGCAAGGCATGGCACTCTGCCGGTACCTACCGTATTGCAGACGGTCGTGGTGGTGCAGCCCAGGCGATGCAACGCTTTGCACCTATTAGCTCATAGTGGGATAACGGAAATATAGATAAGTCCCGTCGTCTTATCTGGCCTATAAAAAAGAAATATGGCGCAGCAATTTCCTGGGCAGACCTAATTGTATTAACGGGTGATTGTGCCTTAGAAATTATGAACTTCCCAACCTTTGGCTTTGCTGGCGGTCGTCGCGATGCCTGAGAACCCGATCGCAGTACCTATTAAGGACCAGAATTTTGGGATGGTAAGCGAGTAAATGAAGTACCTAAAAGCACAGATCATTTAGGTCATCCTGATGAGATGGTAAGTGAAAAATTACGTTGGGTAGGTGGTCCTAAAGATGCATATCACGATTTAGAGAATCCGTTAGCGGCAACGCACTCTAACTTAATATATGTAAATCCTGAAGGGCCGGGCGGAAATATGGATCCTATGGATTCTGCGCGTAACATTCGCGAGTCGTTTAAACGCATGGCGATGAATGACGAAGAAACGGTAGCTTTAATTGCCGGTGGGCATGCTTTTGGTAAAAGTCATGGCGCAGTACCTGCAGATAAAATAGGCGCAGCTCCAGAAGCAGCACCTTTACATCAGAAAGGTTTTGGATGGCACAACCCTGTAGGTAATGGTAATGGTGCCGATACTTCTACAAATGGTATTGAGGGATCGTGGACACCCAACCCTACAAACTGAGACAACACCTACCTTACTAATCTCTTTGCTTTTGACTGGAAGCAAGTAAAAAGCCCTGCAGGTGCAGGACAATGGACACCTATAGACCCAAATGCTCCCAAAACACCAGATGCCCATATACCCGGCAAGATGGATGATTTAATGATGATGACGTCTGATATCGCATTAAAAGTAGACCCTGCTTCTCGTGAGGTTTGTGAAAAGTTTTTGAATGACTTTGACTATTTTACAAATGCCTTTCTAAAGCCTGGTATAAATTAACGCACCGTGATATGTGACCAAAAGACCGTTATTTAGGTCCTGAGGTTCCTGAGCAGGATATGATCTGGCAAGATCCTACCCCAAAACGTGATTATGACCTTATTGATGCTGCTGATGTTGCGACATTAAAGCAAGCTATTTTAAATAGCGGTCTTAGCATCTCGGCATTAGTAAATGCTGCGTGGTCTTCTGCTGCAATTTATCGCCATAGTGATAAACGTGGAGGCGCAAACGGTGCTCGTATTGCTTTAGAACCTCAGAATAATTGGGACCTTAATAGACCCGAAGAACTTAATCTGGTTTTAAACACGCTAAAAGACATAAAAACCAATTTTAAAAATACGCAGAACGGAAACAAACAAGTTTCTCTTGCAGATTTAGTAGTTCTGGATGGTTGTGTTGCTGTTAAAAAAGCTGCGCAGAATGCTGGTTTTGAAGTAGAAGTTCCTTTTACTGCCGGTCGTACCGATGCAACACCAGAACAAACTGATGTAGAAAGCTTTGACTGGTTAAAACCTGTTTCTGACGGTTTTAAAAATTATCATAATGACAAGGTAGGTTATAAAGTTGAAGCCGAACTTATTTTCTTAGATCGTGCTCAACTTCTATCTATATCTGCCCCAGAATGGACCGTACTTGTGGGTGGACTGCGTGTTTTAGATCAGAATTTTGATTATCCTAAGCACGGGGTGTTTACAGAGCGTCCCGGCCAATTGACTAATGATTTCTTTCAGGTGCTTACCAGTATGGATTATGAGTGGAAACCTCAAAATGAGGAAGAAACTTTGTTTAATGTAAACGCCCGCACTACCTAAATACACCGCAACCCGCTGCGATTTAATATTTGGTTCTAATCCGCAACTGCGTAACCTGGCTGAAGTTTACGCTGCAGATGATGCACAAGGGCGTTTTGTACACGACTTTATAGCTGCCTGGGATAAAGTGATGATGCTAGACCGTTATGACGTTAAAGACGAGTAGAAATTAGACGTTAGAATATATAAAAAGCCCGATTGCTGCAAAAGCTCTAGGGCAATTTTTATGGGGTTTATGTAAAAAAATGCAGAAATTATTTATACAAATGAATTTAATTTTAAAAAGAATTTCAACGGATATTTAGATTGAAAATAACTTGATTTATTAAGATTTGAATAATTATATTCGTTAGTAATCAATCAACTAACAATGAATAAAAAATCAAATAATTATTGCACCACAGCAGCACTATTCTTTACTCTTTTTTGCAGTATGCAATTGCTTTCACAAAAACAAGGAAGATTTCTGGATGTCTCTATAGGATTAGGTATAACTGCCCCAATGGACGAAAGTGAAACCGGCAATGAAGATTTTATAAGTACCGGGTTTTATGCACAGGGAGAATATGTAATGGGTCTTAAAACCTGGTTTAGTTTACGCCCCTATGCCGGCATTATTTTAACCACAGATAGAAATAGCTCTGAATATGCAGATGCTCCTAGTTAAGAAGTAACCTCAAATGCTTTTTTGCTGGGTGGTAAAGCGCGCTTAGTTGCACCCATCCCGTGGGTTGCGCCTTACGTCGAGTTAGGTGTGGGACTTTCTGCAGGATCGTTTAAAACCTTGACTCCATTTACCTCTCTTGATAAAAAAGGCGTTTTTCTACACATCCCGGTTACGTTGGGTCTTGCTCTGGGACCTCAAAACAATGTAGATCTTGAGTTTACCTACTACTTCCACCCTGTTTTAGAACAATTCTCGGGTGCAGCAGCTGTGGGGCTTACCATTCCTGTAAACTGGTAAATTCTAATTTGTTTGATTATAGATAAGCTTAAAAGAAGCTTTGAAATTTATATTTTTTTTATAAAATCATGTATTGAACTAGTTACAAAATAACATAAAGTTTAAGCTTCACTTGTAAAGCAATCCGAAAAATAAATAATTACCATTTTGGTAATTTTGTAGTATATTTGTGACAAATAAGTATTACGTGCGAGTAATAGCAAAAAGAACTTTACGAGATTTTTGGACAAAACACGCTGATTGTGAACAACAATTACAATCGTGGTATAGAGAAACCGAAAAATCTCAATGGAAATATATTAATGACCTAAAGAAAGAATATCCAAGTGCTAGCATTTTAAAAGAAAACCGAATTGTTTATAACATTAAAGGCAATACGTATCGCCTAATTGTAAAATTCAACTTTGAATATGAAATATGTTGGATACGATTTATTGGAACTCACGCAGAGTATGACAAAATTGATGCAGATAATATTTGAATATGAAAGTAGCACCTATAAGAAATGAGAATGACTATCAAAATGCGCTCAATAGACTTGAGGATATTTTTGATGCAAAAAAGGGAACTGACGAAGGAGACGAATTAGAAATCATTTCAATATTAATTGACCGATACGAAAATGAAAATTTCCCAATCGAAATGCCAGATCCAATTGAGGCAATAAAATTCCGAATGGAACAAATGGGAATGAATCAAAAAGATTTAGCAGAAGTTGTAGGTTTTGAAAGTAGGGTAAGTGAAATACTTAACAAGAAAAGAAAATTAACGTTGAGTATGATAAGAAAACTTAACACTAATCTACATATCCCAACTGAAGTTTTAGTTCAGGACTATTGAAATAGAAAGTGGAATTCATTGCTAATGAAAATGCTGACTTTTGGACCGAATTTAGTTACTATGAACAAAACGAAATTAGAAAAGGTTTAGCACAACTGGAAGCAGGTAAACATTTTTTAATTGGAGATGTTCTCAAAAAAAGGTGTATTGCAGGTTTTTCTTTCTGATTTTTTGTAAGGAATAAGTACTAAAGATTAATACCTATTTAGAAGAAAATTGGAGATAGCGCGTAGAACCAATTTTCACATAAAAAATTGGGTAAATTCAACAAGTTTTTTAAAATGGGAAAAGGTCTAAAGATCTACCCTAGAAGATAAACTATTCAAGTGTGTTGGATTAAACAAATTATTTCTACCGAATAGAATTTAGTAAAGAAGCAATCGAATTCATCTCCTCTTTTAATATAATACAAAACTCTAAAACTTAGGAAACATCTAAAATTTTGATGCTTCAAAGAAGCACTTAAAAATTTAAATACTAGCTTGAAATTAATATAGCAAGATTAATTTTCTTCAATTCAAAACCTATACAAACGAAAAAATCCCTGCATTTCTGCAAGGATTTTTACTTCCGGGTGGAAGATCGGTCTCGAACCGACGACCTCCTGAACCACAATCAGGCGCTCTAACCAACTGAGCTACAACCACCATTTAAAAAACATAATTCGCTAGCGATTTATGCGGGTGCAAATGTAAAGCAAATACCTATTATGAGCAATACATTATAATAAAAATTTTAAATCAAATCAAAAATTGAGTCTACAGCTGCGTAACGTTCTACTGTAAAGCCCTCTGCATACTCAGTTCCTATTAATCTTCCCAGGTCTTGCGCCCGGTATCGTATGCTTTCCTGAAAATTCTTACTGCTAATCGGCGTATTGTCTTCTCCTGCCTTAGGATCGTAAAACTGTGACCCATACGCCATCACAGATTGCATTTTAATATCTATAAACCCGGTAATATCTACAACTATGTCGGGTTTTAAGTTTTTCCACTGAATGTAATGATACACATGTTTGGGTCTCCATGCCTCCTGTAGCTGCCCGTCCATATGTGTTTCAATTTTTTTGAGTCCACTTAAAAAACACGCATCACTAGTGAGTTTACTGCCTTTACCGTGATCGATATGACGATCGTCTATAGCATTGCATAACACAATTTCGGGTTTGTACTTGCGTATAATTTCAATGATGCGCAGTTGTGATTCTTTGTCATTTACAAAAAACCCATCTGCTAATCCTATGTTTTCGCGTACGCTTAAACCTAAAATTGCTGCTGCAGCTGCTGCCTCCTGATCACGTATTTCTGCAGAACCACGTGTTCCAAGTTCGCCTCTGGTTAAATCTAAAACGCCACATTTTTTACCGCGACTTATTTCTTTTGCCAGTACGCCCGCACAGGATAATTCTACATCATCGGGGTGAGCGCCAATAGCTAATATATCTAATTTCAATACGTTGTTTTTTTATAAGGTAATTAAGTCGTACAAACCTATTTAAACTAACTCGGGCTCTAGTTGTTTATAGTTTGTCGATCAGTATTTAGTCTACAATATTACTTTTAAACCTACTGTCTCAACTTTTATGCAATTACAACTGACTCAAAATATAATCTTTGACGTTAAACTTATTAATCAAAGTACGAAACAGTTAAATACTAAAATTCAAACTATCCTTAACTACTTTTTCTAATGCTTGTTCTAAATCTGCGATTAGATCTTCTTTATCTTCTATACCTACCGAAAATCGTAACAAACCATCGTCGATTCCCTGATGCTTGCGCTCTTCGGCACTCAATAAAGCGTGTGAAGTTTGTGTAGGCGATAAAATAGTAGACTCTACCCCGGCAAGACTCATAGAAGGTTTAATAAGTTTTAATTCCTTTAGAAAGGCAGCTGTATCTAATTCTTCAGACAGTTCAAAAGAGAGCATTCCACCAAAACCGCTCATCTGTGATTTTGCCAACTCATAGTCTGGATGCGACTTCAAACCCGGATAATAAACGGCCTGTATTTCCTCTTTTTTATCCAACCATTTCGCTAGCTTCTTCGCATTTTTATTATGTTGTTTAACTCGTAATACCAGAGTTTTTAAACTGCGTTCAAGCATCCACACGCTAAAGTCGCTCAAGCTGCCACCCAGATTTTTGGCTTTATGCCAAATTTGCTCCATATGTGCATTAGAAGCAGCTACCGCGCCCGCAAGAATATCACTGTGACCGCCCATATATTTAGTAGCACTGTGTAAAATAATATCTATACCGTATTGTGCTGGATTTTGATTTACCGGTGAAGCAAACGTGTTATCAATCATAGTTACAATACCTTTAGCCTTTGCAACATCTGCAATCATTTGCATATCGGTAATGGTCATTAGTGGGTTTGAAGGCGTCTCAATATATAAGACCTTAGTATTTGCCTGAATGGCTTTTTCAAAATCTTCACGAGCCAAACCATTTGTAAAGGTGTATTCAATACCCATTTTTGAAAACTCCTCTTCTACCAGATTAAAGGTTCCGCCGTAGAGTGTTTTTTGTAAAACTATATGATCGCCGACATTTAAAAACGCCATTAAAGCGGTGCTTACTGCCGCCATACCACTACCAAAAATCATCCCCGCTTCTGTGCCTTCTAAAGCAGCTATTTTTTTGCCCAACATTTCCTGATTAGGCGTATTGAAATAACGCGGATAGCGCTTTACCGCAACATCTTCATAAGCATAGGAAGTTGACATATAAATAGGCGAAATAGCCCCTTTGAACTGGGTATCTTCCACTTCACCCACGTGGGTACAAATTGTATTTTTTCCGAATTTAGGATTGGTCATGGAACTTATTTTTAATGAGCACCTAATTTACAAAAAGCAGTAGTAAAATGACGTTAAGGCTTTATAAAATGGAAGCCAAAGGCTTAAAATAAATACACAATCTGTTTTACCTTTACCATTCACTTTAAGATGATTCTTTTGATTTTTGACACTTACAAACCGCAATATGCTACTGCTTTTGAAGCCCTCAATCTCAACTGGCTTGAGCAGTTTTTTGTAGTAGAACCTCACGATAAAGAGGTTTTAAGCGACCCTTCAAAATTTATTATACAAACCGGTGGCGATATTCTGGTTGCTAAGCACGAAGATAAGGTTGTGGGCGTCGTAGCATTAATGCCCGATGAAAACGGTCTATTTGAACTTACAAAAATGGCTGTAGATGCTCAGTTACGCGGTCAAAAAATAGGACAGCAATTGTTACAATTTACTCTTGATTTTGCGCGTAAAAAAGGATTAGAAACCCTTATACTCTATTCTAACCGCAAACTGGAAAATGCAATTTACCTGTATCGTAAATTCGGTTTTGTAGAGATTCCTTTAGAACAACCCAATCCTTATTTACGGGCAGATATAAAAATGCAAATCAAGCTTTAAGCTTTACAATTTCTTTAGTACGTTTTCATTATTTTTCTTAGTTTCTTTGTCCTTCTAAAACTAAAAAAATTGAAAATGAAAACATTAGTACTAACAGCGTTAACAGCTACGCTTCTATTCAGCTGTAAAAATGAAAATAAATCAGAATCTTCTTCAGAACTTGAAGAGACTGCAATGGTTTCAGACTCAACTGTAGTAGAAGCAACATTTAACATCACTCCTATTGAACACGCAACCGCAGTTTTTGATTTTGGCGATGCGGTATTTTACATCGACCCTGTAGGTGGTGCGTCAGCTTTTGAAGGTCAGCCAAAACCTAATGTAATTCTCGTTACAGATATTCACGGAGATCACTTAAATGAAGAAACTTTAAATGCGGTAGCAGATTCTACCACTACAATTTTTGCTCCACAAGCCGTTGTAGATGCTTTAAAAACAGATCTTAAAAACCAAGTAACGGTTATCGCAAATGATGAAGTTAAAGCCTGGGATGGTTATGAGCTTACTGCAATACCTATGTATAACCTAAGAGAAGAAGCAAAACAATTTCATACTAAAGGCCGTGGTAATGGCTATGTGATCGAAAAAGACGGGATGCGCGTGTATTTTTCTGGCGACACCGAAGATATCCCGGAGATGCGCAATCTTAAAGACATCGACAAAGCATTTGTTTGTATGAATTTACCATATACAATGACTGTAGAAACGGCTGCAGATGGTGTGATTGCTTTCGCTCCTAAAGAAGTGTATCCATACCATTTTAGAGGTCAGGACGGCTTAAGTGATACCGATAAATTTAAGAGCTTAGTAAATGCTGCAGGCATTGATACCGAAGTAATTATGCTAGACTGGTACCCAAACAAAACAGAATAATCAATTTTAACGCTTAAAAATCCCGATACCTTTGTATTGGGATTTTTTTTGCTTTTTACCCAAAGTATACAATAGACTCAAGAAATACATTAATTTTAGATTTCGCTTAAGCGGAAAGTCAACACTAATCCACAACTGTTTATGAAATCTATAGTACTTGCTCTAAGTCTGTTCTGCATTATATCCTGTAAAAACACCGAAACAAAAACCGAAACATCAATGACCCAATCTACAGCAAATGAAGAAGAAATCACCTCGTTTTACATAGGCACCTATACAGATGGAGCAAGTAAAGGTATTTACAAATTAGCATTAAAAGAAGACGGGAGCTTTACAGAACCAGTTCTTGCTGCTGAAGTATCAAATCCTTCATTTATAAGCTTCAATAAAAACAAAAATGTATTGCTCGCTGTTAATGAAAACGATCCCGGTACGATTGAATCCTTTCAGGTTAAAGCCGATACGCTATTGCAATTAAATCAAAGTCAAACCGGCGGAGCGCACCCGTGTTTTGTAGTTACAAATGATCAGGATTATGTTTTGGTTGCTAATTACACAGGCGGTAATGTAGGATTACTGAAACTGAAGAAAGACGGTAGTTTAAGCGAGTTACTAGATGTACAGCAACACAAAGGCAAAGGCACCACAGATCGTCAGGAAGGCCCACACGCGCATTCTGCCTGGTTTATTCCCGATGGTAGCGGCATTATTTCGGTAGATTTAGGAACTAACCAGTTGTGGTTTTCTTCAATCAATACCGAAACTAATAAACTGCAACCTGCAACCATTCAAAAGCTGGACTTTGAAGAAGGAGCAGGTCCTCGTCATTTGGTTTTTCATCCAACAAAAAACTTCGTTTACGTGTTGAACGAACTCAACAATACGGTAAGTCAAATTGAAACTCAAGACGGAAATTACAAGATTGTAAGTACCACTTCTATTCTTCCTGAAGACTTCAACGATTTTTCTAAAGCGGCAGACATTCACATTTCTCAAGATGGTAAGTTTGTCTATGCTTCTAATCGCGGTCACGACAGCATTTCTATTTTAGAAGTTCAGGAAGATGGAAGCTTAAAACTTGTGGCTAACGAGCCTACAAGAGGTAAAGATCCGCGTAATTTTCAAATCACTCCAGATGAGAAATACATAATAGTAGCCAATCAAAACGGTAATAATCTGGTTTCTTACAAACGAGATTCTATAACCGGTCTGTTAACCTATGTTGCTCAGGTAACCGCTCCTGCTCCTGTTTGTATTTTGTTTGAGTAATTGAGCAAAAAGAATATAAATTATAAGTATTTAATACTTTAGGCTATACATAAACACCCAACTATTTCAATACAATTTATGAAAAAACTATTCTTATTTCTACTCGTCAGCTACTCCTTTAATTTATGTGCTCAAACAAATAATCTTGACGGAATGTGTTTTAAAGTTTTAAAAAAAGACACTTACAATCATTGCTTACAAAGCGGGTCTGACGCTGCCATTCATTTGTTTGATGTACTTCCTAAAATTAGAGATTACAAATATACAGGTGATGCTAATTATAATAATCCGAATAACAGCAACACTATATTTTATCCTTCTTATCAAAATACCGCACAAAAATATGAGCTCAAACAATATATAAAAGTAGACCAGGGTAATTCTGAAATGATTGTTACTATCACAGATTTAGATCTTGCAGATATTAAAGGTAAACAAGAATTTACAGAATCTATTGAGGGTATGAAGAAGCGTTTTAAGGAACGTGGTATTGAGATACCTGCTGAAATGGAAAATGTTTCTTATACCGCTAACAGGTTGCAATTAATAAATAGTTTTAAAACGATGTTTAACGTGGCTAAACAGTTGAATACAGATTATTTACCTGCGGAAGGTGTGGGAATGATGACCGTGAATTTAGACAACTTTGAAAATGCTTATGTGGTATATAAAGACTTAGAAAAAGAAGCAAATTTTAGTGCTTCTTATGCGGATAGGTATCTGTTTACAATTCAAATTAAAAATGTAAATAAATATAATTCCTGCAAAACATTGATGGCATATTTATCTCCATATCTCGCAGAAGTAGCATTAGGATCACTAGATCGAAATATTTATTTTAAGTAATTTCATTTATTTTATATACGTATTATGGTGGCATTAAAATGACAAAAAAAAGCACCCTTCTGAAAAAATCAGAAGGGTGCTTTTTAATTAGATGTGATTCGAATCTACTTTACTTTTTTGCCACCTAACCAGGTTTGATTCACTTTTAGATTGGGAATTAAATTTTCTTCAACAGTCATAATATCTTCATCCATTAAAATAAAATCTGCAAACTTACCTACTTCAATACTTCCTTTCTCAGCTTCTTCAAAATTAGAAAATGCAGGCCAAATGGTCATTCCGCGTAACGTTTCTTCACGGGTTAAGACATCTTTCATTTGAAAACCGTTCTCGGGAAATTGTTTTAAATCTTTACGGGCAACCGCTGCGTAAAAAGTATAAAACGGACTCACCTGCTCTACCGGAAAATCGGTTCCCAGAGCGATAATGCCAGATTCTTCGAGTAATCGCTTGTATGCATAAGCACCTTTCATACGACGTTCCCCTAAACGATCTTTTGCCCAGTACATATCACTGGTAGCGTGTGTAGGCTGTACAGAAGGTAAAATATTATCGTCAAAATAATCAAAGTCTTCCTGTGAGATAATTTGCGCGTGTTCAATCTTCCAGCGCTTATCTGACTGCCCTTTTAAAGCTTCGGTATATGCATTTAATATAACAGTATTTGCAGAATCACCAATAGCATGCGTATTCATTTGAAAGTTAGTCTTAGCCAGTTTTTGAGCCAGATTATACATACTGTCAACAGGAGTAACTAAAGCACCATAATGCCCGTCACGATCTGCGTAAGGTGCTCTCAACGCTGCGCCACGGGATCCTAAAGCCCCGTCACCATACACTTTTACAGAACGCACATTCATTTTATCGGTTTTTAGAATACCACGTTTTAAGAAATAGTCAACGTCAGCAGGTGTATTGCTTATCATCGCATACATACGCATATCTAAGCCTCCCGCTTGTTGTAAGCTGTCTATAAGCAGAATCGTATTGCGATCTAAACCGGCATCATTAACCGTTGTAAGACCATAATCAAAACAGTATTGTTGTGCATCTTGCAATGCTTTCACTTGCTGATCACGGGTCATTTGCGGCATAATAGCCGTGATCAAATCCATAGGATTATCAATGAGTATACCGGTAAGCTCCTTACCGTCTCGCATAATCTCACCACCTTCAGTTTGTGTTGTTGCATCTATTTGCGCCAGGTCTAAAGCTTTTTGATTTACTAACAAAGCGTGACCGTCTATACGTTGCAACGCAACCGGCGTATCAGGAAAAAGTGAATCTAATTTTTTCTTATTCGGAAACTCTTTTTGTTCCCAGTCGTTTTGATCCCAACCTCTTCCGTAGATAAATTCTGAAGGATTTTCTTTTTGAAAAGCAACAACTCGCGCCACCACCTCATCAAAACTTGTGGTGCCTACTAGATCTACATTCTGCAGTGATTGACCAAATCTATAAAAATGGCAATGAGCATCTATAAGACCCGGAAGAATGGTTTTTCCCTGAGCATCAAGAACCTCTTTTGCAGTGTATTTTGCCTGCAAAGAATCTGATAATCCTATTGCGACAAACTTCCCATCTCGTACAGCAAAAGCTTCTGCCTTTGAAAATTGAGCATCTACTGTATAAATATTTGCATTAATTACGAGAAGATCTACACTCTCTTTTTCGGTTTTTTTATCCTGGCAACCTACCACTACAAAGAGACTTAAGAGTCCCAACAAAGCAAAACGCATATTTATTTTTTTTTACGAAAGTACAAATTAAGCGGGTTTCTCCTAAAACAAAAAACTCCCGAAATTCGGGAGTTTTTAAAGATTTTATTGTACTAAAATCACCAGTCAAAACGGTAGGTCGCCCCGGCCATCCCCTGTAATCCCTGTACCGGGTAATTAATATAGCGCTGGTAATTATTGCCTAACGCATTATTTACGCGTGCAAAAAACGAAAGTTGATCATTAAAGCGGTATCCTACGTGTGCATTTGCATCAAAGAAACTTTCTAATGAAACTTTTATAGGGTTTGTACTAATCGCTGTTGTGCGCACATCTGTTTGATCAAAACGCTCCCCTACGTAAAATAAGGTTACTCCTGCAAACCAGTTTTTGTCGATCTGGTAGTCTGCAAAGAAAGAAGCTTTAAAGTCTGGTAAATTCCATGCTTCTTCTTCTAGCTCTGTTTCATAACTAAATAACTCTCCATTAACACGCATTTTTAAATTGCTGTTTACGTCAAAGTTTAATTCTCCAAAAAGAGAAAGCGTACCCAAATCATCATTTACTACTCCAAACGAGTTTCCAAATTGATAGCCTGCTGCACCCATTGCATCTGCGCTCCCCACAGTTCTCGCATTATTTTTAAACAATAAACGGTTATCTTGAGACAAATAGCTCGCGCGCAGGTTGTAGCTCATCGCACTGCTTAATTTACCTTTTATACCACCGTATAAATCAAATTTCTGATCTGTAGGAGAAATGGTATTTAATGTTGGTGATACAAACGGATTTTCTGAAGCTAACTCCTGATACGTGTTTTGTTTTAAGTCACCTTCTAAACCTCCATAAATAATAAAATACTCATCTACCAGACGGTACGATGCTCTAACGCTAGGATATACTTTAAGGTCTGCTTTAGAAGCATTAGGATTAAAATCTGCAGCCACATTCACCCCTAAATCAAGCGTTAAGTCTTCTTTTAAAATTTGAATACTTGGGTTTCCGCTTACAATTAAATGCGTATAATCTGTTTCCGTAATACCCGAATCTTCATTTTCAAAACTTCCGTTTACGTAATCAAGTTTAAGGTCTAAGCTTAATTTTTGCTTAGCGATAGGCACCATAAATTCTGGCGCGACTACTGCTCGTATTTCGCTAGATTTAAACGAGTCTCCAAAATATCCTACGCTTGCTGTTGCTCCTTCAAAAAAGCCTTCATTAAATTCTATAGCTCCACTTAAACCAGCATTGTAAAAACTATGTGTAGGATCTATATTTTGTACAATTGTTTGCGTTTGTGCCACAAGCGGATCTAAACCGTACCAATTGTATAATTTGTGCCCCAGGTCTAAATCTGTACGCCAGTTGAAATTGTTATTACGCGAGCTGTAATTCAAATTTAAATCGGTATCATAAAACTTATCGTCGAGTACCACATCTTCAATACCACCTTGCGATGAATTGTGATTTAAATAAATACCGAAATTTGAATTTCGGTCTATTTCAAAATTGGTGTACAGTTCGGCCAAAGCACTGGTATACGTACCAAAACCTAACGTCACATAATTATCATACAACTTTACAGGCTTAGCCTTTTTTACCGCTGCCGCTTTACCCTTTGCTGGCGCAAAAGTAGAGGCTACCGGTACACTAAAGATCCCGTAAGTTACCTTCTTCTTAGCCGTATTCACAGAATCGTTTAAAGCCGGAGTCGCTTTTACCTTAAAGGCATCACCTATCTCAGGAGTATAAGGCTTAACTACATTTACAACTTCAGTTCCTAAATTATCTTTATCCTGTGCCTGTGCATAACTTGCTGCTGCCAGTATAAAGCTTAAAGTGAAAATTGATTTTATATTTTTAATCATTGTTTGATTGTTCTAATTAAGTTGATTCAACAAATTTTTAAGCATTGCTGAATTTTAATTTTCTCCTAAAGATGAATTCGTTTTAGACTCTGCTGCTTTGATGCGCTTTAGTTCTTGCTTTGCTTCTGCAACTACCTCAGGATAATCTGTAAAGTTTGTAATTACACTGTCTAAAATGTAAGTCGCCTGGTATGCATCGCCTAACTCGTAAAAGTTTTTAGCCATTAATACCAGCCCTTTTGCACCATACTCTTTATAACCGCTGTAATCTTTAGCCAGTTTCTGAACCTGTACATTAGAGCCCTTGAAGTCAGCTTTTTTGTTTTTAAAGAACGCATCGTAATACAAGGCTTCTGCAGCTAATTCTCCTGTTGCTATTTTTAGAACCTGCGCATACGCCTCTGCTGCACGACTTTCATTATTCGTTTTCATCGCACTACGGGCAATGATTACCTGAGCATCACTTTTTACCTTATTATCAATTTTAGCATTTGCTAAAACCTTCTCTGCATAAGAAACAGATTGCACGTAATCTTTAAGTTCGTAATGTGACTTCATCAAGTTACTCTGTGCAAAAATGGTATTCTGTGGTATATCAGACTCATTCTCTAAACGCTGAAGCACCGGTACAGCAGCGGCATAGTTACGCTCACTTAAATAAACCTGCCCTAAACGTGCTAATGCCTGCTCTGTAAACTCGCTACGCTCTTTATCAATAACATACTTGTAATGCGGGATTGTTTTCGCAAACTCCTCTTTACCAAAATACAACTGCCCCAGGTAAAAATGTGCTTCCATAGCACGTTGCCCATTAGGATATTCTTTTAAATATTTTTCAAAATTTTGAATAGCCACCGCATTGTTACTGTTTACAAATTGTTTTTCCGCGGAAGAAAAAGCAGCATCGTCTAATTCTGAATCTTCTACAGAAATATAATCAAGACCATTTGCCCAGCGGCCGTATTCTTCTACCTGCCCGTTGTCTATGTAAATCAACTTTGCAGAAGCAACTGCCTGAACCCCTTCTGGAGTTCCCGGATAATCCTGAGCTACTTTTTTAAACAACGCCAATGCCTGCGGACTGCGACCGGTATTATCGTAAATAAGTGCTTTTTTAAGCTGCGCTTTTGCAGCAAACTTACTTTTTGGTATTTCACGTACCAGACGATCATAGGCTTCAATACCTTTATCGTTATTACCAGTAGCTACATAAGTGTTACCCAATTCATATAAAGCATCATCGCGGTAGCTCGATTTTGGGAACTGAGCTGTAAAACTGTTTAACGCCTCAATCTTTTGAGGGTTACGATCTACAAAACCATAACTAATCGCTTTTTGAAAAGTTGCATAATCGCGATCACCTCCCGGCATCTCTATTGCTGCATTGTAAGCTTCCATAGCCGGCCAGTATTTACTGCTTATAAAATAGCTGTCTCCCAGACGCATAAACGCATCTACTTTACGCACATTATCTGAAGCGCCAGACTTGGTATAACTTTCAAAATATTTGATTGCCTGATCGTAGTTTTTCTTTTTGAAGTAAGCATAACCTAAGTTGTAACCCAGGTCCTTATATTCTGGCAACGTACGCGCCGCATTGCTTTGCTCAAATTGCTTAAATGTTAGTAGTGCATCGTCTATGTTATTAAGCGTGTACTCACTTTCTGCCTTCCAGTATAATGCGCGAGCTGTAAAATTCGCAGTACGCGGATCTTTAAGTGATTTTTCAAAATTTGCAATCGCTTCACTATAATTTCCGTCATTGTACAATTCGATTCCTCGGTAGAATGCTACTTTCTGGTAGGCTTCTTTGTCTTGAAAATTTCTATTATTTTCAATCAGCGCCATAGCCCCTTCATAATTTTTAGAAGTAATGTAAGAATCAATTAGAAGCGTTTCTAAGGTTTGACGCTCTGTTGTATTAGGGTAGGCTTCTAAGTAATTTCCTATTGCCTGCGGTGCCGGCTCATATGCATTACCTATCTCGTAACTTAACTTAGCATAGTTTAAACCACTATCTTCTTTAATCTTTGGCACAAAATCCATTTGATACGCATTACGAAACGCATTAAGCGCTTCCTGCTTGCGGTCTGTTTGTAAATAAGCATCGGCAAGATGGTAATACGCATTTTGAGCCACACTGTTTTTACCGTCTACAATCTTATTGAATTCCCCTATTGCGCTTTCAAAATCGCCTTGTTTGTAATAAGCATAGCCTAACTGGTAGTAATCTGTGTTAGACCAGCGACCACGTTTACCTTTATATTCTTTTAAATACGGAAGTGCTTCTGAAAAATTACCCAGATTAAAATAACTCTCTCCTATTATTTTATTTAATTCTGAAGCATCTAAGCGGGTTGCGCCAGGCAATTGCTCTTTAGCTAATTGTATCGCTTCCTCAAAATTTCCTTTTTTAAAGTTTAAATCTGCTTTAAAATAACTCAGATCTTCCCGAACGCCTTCTTCTGCTTCTACTTCTTCAAATAGCTGACTTGCTTCTTCGTAATCATCATTTTCATAAGCCATAAACCCTTCATAATACTTGGCTTGCGGACCGTATTTTTCTGAGTTACGTACGCGTCTAAAATATTCTTTTGCCTCGTCAGGACTGTTAGTTTTTAAATGAACATATCCCATATTAAAGTTAAAACGCTCCAGTTCTAAATAACTCAAGCGGTCTAAATCTACCTGCTCATACCAGCGTTTTGATGCTGCGTATTTACCGTTTTCAAAATAATATTCTGCTACATCGTAGTACGCTGCATTTCGTTTTGTACTTGTGGGGTAAGTTTCTACAAACTTTTCCATAGAAGCATCTGCACCACTTTGATTGAGTCGTACTGCAGCATTAGCGATATAATACGCACAATCTCCTTCTATCGTAGGGTCTGTAGTTTCCTGCTTAATTTCTCCAAAAAGTGCCTGAGCAGCCAAATATTGTTTACTGTTGTATAAGGTAAGTGCCTTATTGTATTTTGCAAGCTCATTTGTAAAAGCCTCAGACTGCTGTGCAGTAACTGCGGGCAACGTAACCAGCGTTATTAGTGCCAGAAGTACATATTTCTTCATCATAAAAATGGTTGTGTTTAAATTCAATTAGTAGCGATTCTTCAGCGTTAGCTAAACTAAATGACTACTACCAGTAACGCTACAAAACTAGGATAATTATATCTAGAGTACAGTTCTTCAAAAGAACTTTAAACGCTTATTTTAAACGAGTTTTCAACAAGGCTTTGACGTGCGGAGCCTGTAATCAAATCAAATAGTTATTGTACTTTTGATTTCGGTTTTAAAATGACAGTATATAAATCGTATGATGAATGCTACTTTAAAACTGAATTGAATCAGCCAACTAATATCTGTAGATTTTTAGCAGTTAATCACCACACTGAGTGGGTTTTATTTATTATATTTTATGTCAACACCGGTTCTGCAACTTAAAAATGCATCTATTTTTCAGCGTGAAAGCCTTATTCTTTCAGATATAAGTCTTTCTATAAATAAAGGTGAGTTTGTATATCTCATAGGTAAAACCGGAAGTGGTAAAAGTAGTTTTATGAAAACGCTTTATGGTGATTTACCCTTGCAACAAGGAGAAGGCACTATTGTAGATTTTGATTTAGTGACCTTAAAAGAGAAGCAAATTCCTTTTTTACGCCGAAAACTTGGCGTTGTCTTTCAGGATTTTAAATTACTAAATGATCGTACCGTAAAAGAAAATCTCAAGTTTGTTTTAAAAGCAACCGGCTGGAAAATTCAGGCAGATATGGATACTAAGATTGATGAAGTCTTAGACAAAGTAGGTATGAAAACAAAGGGCTTTAAATACCCTTATCAGCTTTCTGGCGGTGAGCAACAACGTGTAGCAATTGCCCGTGCTTTGCTCAACGACCCTGAGCTTATTTTAGCAGATGAGCCTACCGGAAATCTTGACCCGCAAACTTCTGTAGAGGTTATGGGTGTGCTTCAAGAAATTAATAAAAATGGAAATACCATTTTAATGGCGACTCACGATTATGCATTGCTTTTAAAATACCCTTCAAAAACGCTTAAATGCGACGGAAATAAAATCTTTGAAGTCGTACAAAAGACCATTTAAGTTTAACTTGTAGGTATGTTATCTATTCTCATACCGGTTTTTAATACTGATGTTTCAGAATTGGTTTTCAGCATTCGCACTATGGCTGAAACCTTAAATCTCGTATACGAAATACGGGTGGCAGACGATGCATCTACAGATCTTCAGAAACAATCTAAAAATCAGTTTTTAATAGGTCTTCAACATTGTACCTATACGCAGTTTGAAACCAATAGAGGTAGAACCGCTACCAGCCAATTTCTTGCAGAAGAGGCGCACTATGATTGGCTTCTTTTTTTAGATGCAGATGTATTGCCGGTTAACTCAGATTTTCTTGAGCAAATAGTTTTAAATATGCAGCGTGCTCAGGTTATTTTTGGAGGTATCGCATATGCTGAAAAAATCCCTGAGAAGAATCAAATGCTGCGATGGGTTTATGGTAAAAACCGCGAAAGCCGGTTAAAAAACGAACGTGAATTGAATCCTTACAAATCTATCACCGCAGCGGGGTTAGCCATCACTAAAAGTCTTTATCTGGAGTTGCATATGCCTCTTACAAATTTGTATGGCTTAGACATTTATCTAACGTATAGATTAAAAAAACTTAAGGCAGTGGTTCTGCATCTTGAAAACCCGGTGATGCATTTAGGACTTGAAGATTCTGAATCCTATCTTCAAAAAACTTATGAGGGTCTGCAAACTTTAGTCTATTTGCAGCGTCACGACCTTATTGCAAAAGATTATAGGCCTATACAGCAAATCGCACTTAAAATGCAAAAAACAGGTGTTGCTAATGGCTATTTAAAATTGTTCCACCGCATTCAAAAGCAGGTGGTAAAAAACTTGATTTCTTCAAATCCCTCGTTAAAACTCTTTGATGCCTATCGTTTGTATTATTTTCTTAAAATCCTGAAAGAAGATGCCTAAAATCACTGTCGTCATACCGCTATATAACAAGGCAAATTTCATTAAAGAAACCTTACAATCTGTATATGCTCAAAGCTTCACAGATTATGAAGTAGTAGTTATTAATGACGGGAGTACCGATGGAAGTGAACATCATGTACTAAGTCTTAAGAATGAGAAAACAATACTTATAAATCAGTTTAATAACGGACTCTCAAATGCCAGAAATACCGGAATAGAACACGCTTCGGGTAGCATAATTTGCCTTCTTGATGCAGATGACTTATGGCTTCCCAATCATCTTCAAAAGATTGCCAATCTCGTTGATTCCTATCCTGAAGCTCAGCTTTACGGTACTGCTTACAGCGAATTATTACCTAACGGATTACTCGTAAAACCTAAGACAAAAACAAGTTTTAAAGCAACTACTCTTCTCATTGAAGATTATTTTAAAACAAGTGCACAACAGCCGTTTATTACTCCCAGTAGTTTCGGTTTTAAAAAAAAAATCATTCGCACTATTGGCGGCTTTGATCCAACAATAACCTACGCTGAGGATACCGATTTTTTTATACGTGCAAACCTTAATTATAAATTGGCTTTTGACGCTACTACGACCTGCCACTATAGATACGAAAGTGAAAATCAAATTACGCGCAGCAAACTGAGTTTAAAAAAACAACCTGATTATGCCAAATATCTATTAGAAAATGCAGGTAATGACTCCTTAAAGAGGTTTATTCATCTAAACTATTATTACCTCTGCAATTCGTATAAGGCAGAACGCGCTACTGAAGCCTTCATAGCCATGAGAAAAAATGTAGATACCGCCTTTTTAAATAGCAAGCAGCGTTTTTTATTATATGCACCTCCAGCAATGCTCAACAGCATACGCTATTTTAAACAGAAAATGCTTTTTAAAGGCAAGCGACTTACGACTTTTTAAATGCGACAAAATCTTCAAAGTCACGAATATAATCGTCTTCTTCAAAAGTATCTTCGGCTGCAACCAGGCAAATACCAGCACTTGAAAAATTATCAAGCTCACGCCAATATCCATTAGGTATCAACAAGCCTTCATTAGGTTTATTTAACGTAAAAACCTCCTGGCCGCTGCCTGTTTTTATAAGCACATCAAAACTTCCTGATAGCGCAATTAGAAATTCACTTTGTTTACGATGTGCATGACCACCACGCGAAGCGCCACTAGGCACGTCATATAAATAATAAACCCTTTTAAATTTAAAAGGGAGCGAATCTTGTTCTATTACCGAAAGATTTCCTCGTTGATCCTCTATCTTAGGTAATGCTATGCGTCTGGGAATATTCATAAATGCGTTCCAAATAATTTTGCCAGTCTGTACTAATTACTGAAGTGTCAAATTTACGAATACTAGCTCGGGCAGCAGCCTTAAATTTAAGTCTAAGTTCGGTGTTTAAGGCTAATTCATTCATGGCCTTTGTTAAGCCTTTAAAATCTTGATACGGCACGAGAATGCCGTTACTGCCATCTAAAATTTCAGCGGGACCGGTAGGACAGTTGGTCGCAATTACCGGAGTTTGACACGCCAGACTTTCAAGAATCACTCTGGGAAATCCCTCGTAGTTACTACACAATACCGAAAATAGCGCATTAGCTACATAGTTTTCAGGGTTCTTGACAAAGCCTTTAAAATGCACATGATGTTGTAAATGTTTCCTTGCCACCAGTACTTTTAAAGTTTCAAGCATTTCGCCCTGTCCCAGAATCAACAAATCTATATTATGTTCGGGCAATATACTTTCTGCATACGCTTCAATTAATTTATCAAATTGCTTAACACCCCGTTCTAATCTTCCCGAAGCAATGATATATGTATTTTGAATACCATCTGGTAAACCATAATAATCTGCGTAAGATGCTAACGAAATAGAATTGGGTATAACTTCAATATGTTGAAGCTTGTAGCATTTTTCTAGCTCTAATCTGGTTAAATGACTGAGTACATTTATAAAGCTATTCTTAAAAAACCATTTGTTGAGCGTTTTATTTTTCGGAAAGTAATACGCTATATGTGAACTGCGCACCATATAAACCGGAAGACTCGTTTTGTAAAGAAACTTTCTAATTACAATTTCCTTTATAAGTGAGTTGCGCATTCTAAAATCAAGAATCACCTGAATCTGATGCTTTTTCAGGTAATTTTTAAAATAGAGGAACCTTTTTAATTTATTAAAGGGATCATTACGGGTATTCTTCAATAACCCAAGATTTAGCAAATTCCCCTTGTAGTCATACCCTATTGCATCTGTAATTGTACAAAGGTGCACCTCATAGCCTAAATCTGTAAGTTCAATTGAGAGTAAAGCCGCAGATCGCTCTGCACCGCCTCCCGCTAGTGACTCAGTTAGAATACCTATATTTTTAAGCTTTGGTCTCAGAGAATGTGTATCTTTTCAGGCTAAAAGTAACGCAAATTATGAGAATTCTGCTGGTAGGTGAATACAGCAATCTGCACAACAGTCTAAAAGCCGGACTGCAAAATTTAGGTCACACCGTGACTTTAATGAGCACCGGTGATGCTTTTAAAGATTACCCTTCAGACGTAAAACTAAAAGCAAAGCGTATAACCGGTTACT
The DNA here is from genome assembly GCF_052119605.1 of Leeuwenhoekiella sp. W20_SRS_FM14. NCBI lineage: Bacteria > Pseudomonadati > Bacteroidota > Flavobacteriia > Flavobacteriales > Flavobacteriaceae > Leeuwenhoekiella > Leeuwenhoekiella sp. W20_SRS_FM14. The sequence continues at coordinate 99,651 of NZ_JBGQOK010000003.1, forward strand.
CGCTGTTAAACTTTTATCGAAAAGCCCTTTACCGACTCACAAAATTTGATATTGTTACGCTTGAAATTGGTTACAGAGCATTAGATTATCTGGTAGATCAAAAACCTTATGATGTTATTCAGCTTATTAATGAATACCCCTTAAAAACTCCTTATTTTATAGAACGTAGAATTATAGAACGGCTGCGGCAATTAACTCCTAAATTAGTTATTCTGGCCTGTGGCGATGATTTAATTTATTTGAGCAACCTTAATAAACTGAAGCATCATCCTATTTTACAACATCCTGAAATTAAGTTTCCGTATAGTGAGCAGTATATTTCTTTAAGTCATAAAAAATACCACGACTTCATATTTAAATTAAAGGACCTCATTATAAGTACAGATTTTGATTACCATCCTGCTTATACAAACGTGGATGATTATTATGGTCTTATTCCCAATCCTATTCATTTAGAAAAACTCGCTGCGCTACCACTTCCTAAACCGAATCCTATTGTGATTTTTCACGGCATCAATCAGGTAAATTATTATAAAAAAGGAAACAACTATTTTGAAGCAGCACTTAAAATTATTCAGACTAAATATCCCAATCGTGTTCAGGTAGTTTCAGTTTCTAATATTCCGTATGCCGAATATATAAACGCATACAATAATGCACATATCATTTTAGATCAGACCTACGCCGAAGATCAAGGTTACAATGCTCTGGAAGCGATGGCAAAAGGCAAAGCAGTGTTTACCGGTGCCGGTAAGCTTTTTACAAAACACTACAAGCTTGCTAAAAACAGTGTTGCTATACATACTATACCTGACGCTGAAAAAATCGCTGATGATTTGGAGCAACTCATTTTAAATCCTTCTCGCATCGCTGAAATAGGCTTGAATGCCCGAAAGTTTATTGAAGAATATCACGATAGTACTGCTATAGCAAAACAATACATTAAAGCCTGGGAAACGGCTAAAACCAAAACTGACGCAGTTTCCGCTTGAGTGGCATTTCAAAATAGCGATATGAGAACCAACTTACTACAAGTATTATTAGAAAACACAGGCTTATCAAAAGCCATATATTTATTCCTAAGTGGTAATGATTTACAAAACGATAGGCATAACGTATAATTAGCTGATGCCAGAGGTAAAACCCAAAACTGAGTTCTCCTAAAAATAGCATCACCCTATTAGTTAAAAGACGCGATATATATCCTTTTTGAACTGCAAAAACACCAATAAAAACCGTCATAGGAATCCAATAATAGATTGAATACCGCAACACTTTAGGAAACAATGGTGCCGCCCAGTAAAATCCTATAAGCAGTAAACACGCAACTATTTCGTAAAATGTGAATTTGGGTTCGTATTTTTTAAATACTACATTTTTTAATATTTGAAAGAGTACCATTCCCAATACAAAATCTGCTAAACGCAAAAACGGATTCACATAAAAAAACCAGTGCTGCCAGGCTTCGGGTACAATTTGCATTAAGCCAAAAATAACCAACATAACTAAAATAGAACTTCCCAGTAATGCTTTCGCGGAAGCCTTAGGTATCCATTTAATAAGTATTGGGAAGAGCATATAAAAGAAAAACAAATCTGATATACTCCACGCCAAACCGTTAAAAGAAAAATAATAATCTGCCACAGGAATAAAACTTTGAAGCATAAAAATACTGCTCACCAATTTTAAAACTTCCTCAGTAGGCTCAACCGTAAATGCATCTATTGTGAGTGGAATTGCAACCAGCAGTGTGAGCATATACAAAGGATATAATCTACTAAATCGAAGTTTTAGAAATGCACGTCTAGTAAACCGCTGCTGCACAAATCGCTCTTGATACACATACGAAAGTATAAACCCACTAAGACTGTAAAAAAAGGCGTGTCCTATGGCATCTTGTAAAATACCTATATGATGTAAAAACACCATGAAAGCAAAAACAAAACGCAATGAAGCCAGTGATTTAATCATAATCTACCGAATAAGGATTTGTAAAATACCCCAACCATAACCAGCAAATACAAGGCATAACTTAATAAATGTCCCATTGCTGCACCTATAAACCCATAAGCATCTATAAAAAACCGGCTAGACAGGTAGATGATTGTTAATGAAAGTATTTGAGTACCTATAAATAACCAAAATTTATTTTTTGCTACTAATTGATATGCAATTACCAGGCTGGCCACCCTAAAAAAATCTCCTGCAAGTTGCCATACAAAAATAGATCGCATCTCTAAGAATGAGGCATTAAATACAATCTTTATAATATATGATTTCAACAAAAAAATAAGAATCAAACCAACTCCAAAAAATGGCAAAATGGTTTTATAAAAATTTAAAACCTCTGTTCTAAATTCCTTTTTTGAGGCAACCGCAGAGAGCTTAGGTAAAAAATAAAGTGTCATCAATGTGGTGGCAAACATCATATAATATTCAGAAAGGCGCAGCATCGCATCCCAGTAACCGGCATTTACAATTCCGTCAGTTTTAATAATATGTTTACGAATCGCTATATAAACCCAGGGTGATGCAATTGCAGAAAAAAGAGTCATCCCGCCATAAGATGCTAACTTTTTTACGATTTCAAGATCTATGCGCGCTCTTACAATTTGCAAAAAATAATGCCGCTTGTTCAACAGAAAAACACCTGTTATCCCTAAAGCCATTACTCCCGAAATTACTAAAGCGAGTAAAGCTCCAAAAAGATTGAAGTAAATAATTAATAAGGCGGAAACGACCACACCCAGAACATTAGTGGCTACATTGATTTGAATGACTTTTTTATAAGCTCCCATCCCATTTATAACATTTACCAGTAATGCATTAAGAGTAAATAGAGGCAATACAAAACCTGTAATTTTTATTATAGATGTATAGTCATGTACTCCATTAAACACAAAGTAATTTATAGGATTTGAGAACACTACTAAGATACAACCTACTACTATCGAGCATCCTAATCCTATTTTTAGAGCAGTCGCTACTAAACGATTAAATCTGGGTTTCTCAGTTTTATATTCAGCAGTATATTTAATGACCCCGTTACTAATACCCAACTGACTTACGCTCTGTACCGAGCTTAAAAAGTTACGCAAATCCCCAAGAATTGCCATTCCCGAAGCGCCCAGATAAAACGCAATTAATTTTGAAATGATTAACCCGCAAACCACACGCACAAAAATACCTATGGCATTAAACGAACTTACTTTAAGCAGTATATTTTGTGCGATAAGCAGTCGTAAATACTTAAGCATTATACGCGTTTAAAACTGCTATTATGATTGTAATTTCAGATTCGGTAAGTGTTGTATTTAAAGGGATGCTTACACTCTCGTTTGCTAAGGTTTCCGTTATGGGAAAGCTGAGTGCATTGTAGTCTTTTAAAGCCGCCTGCCTAAACGGCGGTATAGGATAATGAAGTGCAAAACCAACTTGACAAGATTCTAAATACTTTAAAAAATGTGATCTGTTTTTAACCCGAATTACGTAAACATAAAAAACATGATTTTCAGATAAATCCCAAAACGGAAGTTTTATATGTTCATTATTAATTTCTGCAGCATAGCGCGCAGCAATTGATCTGCGCTGGGTATTTCGTGCATCTAAATTGTTTAGCTTCTCACTTAAAAATAGAGCTTGTAACGGGTCTAAACGCGAATTAAAACCTGCATACTCATTTTCATAGGCTGAACTTCTACCGTAGTTTCTTAGTTTTTTTATAATCTCTGCAAGGGTTGCATCTGAAGTTGTGATCAAACCTGCATCGCCTAATGCTCCCAGATTTTTTGTAGGATAACAGCTGAACGCAGCAGCAAGACCAAAATTTCCGGATTTACAATCATTTAATTTAGCTCCATGAGCCTGGCTAGCATCTTCAATCAGCAGTAAATTGTGCTTTTTAGTATAAGCGGAAATTGCTTCAACTGCTCCTAATTGCCCATATAGATGTGTGATTAAAACCGCTTTTACAGATGCATCAGGCACGCCTATTTTCTGTAAATCAATATTAAAAAACTGTTCTTCAACTTCAACAAATACAGGCTTTAACCCGGCACTTAAAACCGCAAGAACAGTAGCGATATACGAGTTTGCAGCGACTATAACGCCGTCTCCATTATTTAGTTTTCCTTGTAGCTTTAAGCCTTCAAAAATAAGCCGAAGTGAATCAAAACCATTTCCTGTCCCGATGCAATGAGATGTGTTACAATACTTTGCAAATTCCAGTTCAAATTGAGAAACAGCACCTCCTAAAATAAAAGTACCATCCTGTAAAAAATCATCAAAGCGTTTCTTAAACGAGGCTGTAAAGGGCGCATTAACTTTCTGAAGATCTAAAAACGGAATCATAGTATAACATCATTAAGGAGGGTATGATTTGCTGTAGCGACGTTATAGGTGCGCTGAACGCGAGTTCGGGCACCGAAACCTTCTTTCCAGAATTGGAGTCCGCCATTGAGCTTCTTACCGGCTTCTTCGTTTGAAGTTCCAAAATCAAAATAATATTTTTCTTTACTATATTTTGAAATTAAATAATCAAAAAGCAAATCTAAACTTCCCAGTTGCTGCCGGTCTTCATTCGCCGAAAGGTATTGAACGTGTGCTACTGTAGGCGTTTCGAAAATAGTAGCGCCCGCTACGCAGGTTTCTTCTGCATCAAGCACATTAAACTGACGTATATTGTATGGAAATTTTTCGGCAAGCATACTAATCTCCGTTAAGCTATGAACAGGTATAGTGTCGTGTCGTAACTGCAGGTTTGGGATAAGAATGGTATTCCAAAAAGATGTAAAATCTTTAGTCTCTACGAGTTCTAAACCGTTATTTTTTGCTTTCCGTATTCCGTCTTTACGCGAGCTGTGTAGTGGGATGCGGTTACGTAAGTCAATTACGGAAGCTGCTTCGGTCTTAACGAGTGTTGCTTCCGTTAGAAATAGCAAATAATCGAGTTCATCTCCGGATAATTCCTGATAAAATTGCGGCAACACTTTAATGTCAAGTGTTAGCATTCCGCTTTGCGAAAGAAACTGAAGTAACTGTTTAAAAACTTCTAAGACAGTCTGCAGGCGTATTTCGGCTTCAAGCACAAGACCACCATAGCTTAATCCTTGATGGGAATAGACTTTGTTTCCGTCTCTATTTGCAGGAAGCACCCCAAGCACCTGGTCGCCTTCAAAAACCATTAAACTATAATCTTCAAACCGATCGTTATGATACTCCATAAAATCACGCTGAAATAAGAATGAAGTATTTTTAGAACCTTTGTAGGTTCCGTTTAACGAAGCTACAAAGCGATCCCAACGGGATTTGTATGCTGTAGTATATTTTACAATTTTGAAAGTTGACAAACGTGCAGTTTTAGAACGGGGTAAATTACAAAAAATTGATTTGAGCTACAGCAATCAAGGTTTAGGATTACTTCTGGAAATTTGCTAAACTAAAAAAGCACTTCTGGGTTAGAAGTGCTTTTTTAATCGTGCTTATAGCCGTTAATACTACTCGCTAATTTTTATAGTATATTGTTCTACAGAAGTTACAAAATAATTACCATCTCCTATAGACCCTTTATTTGTAATCTCTAAATAGTCTTCACCGGTGTAACCTGTATCTGCAAGATATTTTATCGTAAAAGCATCTATAAATACTTTTCCGTGTTTTGGTGCTACCGAAACTTCACGACCACCCTCAACAGGCGCAGTTTCCCTAGAAGCTATAAGTAAGGTATCATTAACCTTTACTTGCAGTTCTGCGGTAGTAGTAGGGAAATCCTGATCATCTTTAGAACAACTACTGGCAAATAGTATTCCCATTAAAACCATTACCAACTTAAATCTAATTAACATACAAACTGTTTTAGCGTTATATAAAATAGATGTAAAATAATAAAAAAGGTTGCGTCAAATTAAAAAGAATGCAAAAAAAAAAGCACTTCCTTGCGGAAGTGCTTTTTGTTATAACTTAAAACGTAAGATTAAATCTTGTTACGTTTACGATCATTTTCATTTAACCATACCTTACGTAAACGCAGGTGGTTAGGTGTTACCTCAACATACTCATCTTTCTGAATGTACTCTAATGCTTCTTCTAATGAGAATTTAATTGCAGGTACAATCTTCGCTTTATCATCTGCACCAGATGAACGTACGTTAGACTGCTTTTTCGCTTTGGTAATGTTGATATTCATATCATCCTGACGTGAGTTTTCACCAATTACCTGACCTTCATAAATATCTTCACCTGGAGATACGAAGAACTTACCACGATCCTGTAATTTATCAATAGAATACGGAATTGCATTTCCGTTTTCCATAGAAACTAAAGAACCACTAATACGTCCTGGAATAGTACCTTTAAAAGGCTGATACTCTTTAAAACGGTGTGCCATAATAGCCTCACCTGCAGTAGCTGTAAGTAATTGGTTACGTAAGCCAATGATACCACGTGATGGGATCATAAACTGGCATATCATACGCTCCCCTTTAGCTTCCATACTTAGCATCTCACCTTTACGCATAGAAACCATCTCAACAGCTTTACCAGAAACATTCTCTGGTAAGTCGATTGTTAATTCTTCTATAGGCTCACATTTAACACCATCAATTTCTTTAATGATTACCTGTGGCTGACCTATTTGAAGTTCGTACCCTTCGCGACGCATAGTCTCAATTAATACAGAAAGGTGTAATACCCCACGACCAAAAACCATAAACTTATCTGCACTACCAGTTTCTTCAACACGAAGCGCTAAGTTTTTCTCAAGTTCTTTAAATAAACGATCTTTAATATGACGTGAAGTCACAAATTTACCGTCTTTACCAAAGAAAGGAGAGTCGTTAATAGTGAATAGCATGCTCATTGTAGGCTCATCAATAGCGATAGTCTTCAACGCTTCAGGATTTTCAAAATCTGCGATAGTATCACCTATTTCAAATCCTTCAATACCTACAAGTGCACAAATATCACCCGGAAGAACTTCAGGAACTTTTAAACGTCCTAAACCTTCAAAGGTGTGTAATTCTTTAATTTTTACTTTTTTAACGCTACCGTCACGCTTCACTAAAGATACTTGCATACCTTCTTTAAGAGTTCCTCTTTGTAAACGACCTATCGCGATACGACCGGTAAAAGAAGAGAAATCTAATGATGTAATAAGCATTTGTACTGTACCTTCTTCTATTTTTGGTGCAGGAATGTGCTCCATAACCATATCAAGAAGTGGCTCTATATTTTCGGTTTGATTTTCCCAATGATCACTCATCCAGTTGTTCTTAGCAGAACCGTAAACGGTAGGGAAATCTAGCTGCCATTCTTCGGCACCCAGTTCAAACATTAAGTCAAAAACCTTCTCGTGAACTTCTTCTGGAGTACAGTTTTCTTTATCTACTTTATTGATTACCACACAAGGCTTAAGACCTAAGTCTATCGCTTTTTGAAGTACAAAACGGGTTTGTGGCATTGGTCCTTCAAAAGCATCAACTAATAAAAGTACTCCATCAGCCATGTTTAATACACGTTCTACCTCTCCACCAAAATCGGCGTGACCAGGAGTATCAATAATGTTGATTTTTGTACCCTTATACATTACTGAAACGTTCTTTGACGTAATAGTAATACCGCGTTCGCGCTCTAAGTCATTGTTATCCAGGATAAGATCTCCCGTGTTTTCGTTTTCGCGAAACAATTGACAATGGTACATGATTTTGTCAACCAACGTAGTTTTACCGTGGTCAACGTGAGCGATAATCGCAATGTTTTTAATTTCCATAAGATGCCCTTATTTTAAGGGCGCAAAGATATGGTTAATTAATGGATTTTTAAGCACTTATTTTTAATTATAATCTGGGCGGCTTGCTGCTTATTAAAAAACTTCTAAAAAATTGAAAATCAGTCACAAGCAGCAACCGGGCTATTCGCTATATCTTTTTTGCTAACAACTTTACGCAATACGCCAAAGGGCGTAGAAAGCCTCTCGTTTACAAAAAAGGATACCGCTGCTATCCCTGCCGCGGGTTTATCTTTATTGCTGTTGCTGTTTCCAGTTAATTGAAAATCGTAATTATTTATATTTCCTGTTTTATTCTTTTTTTGTACTTAAGTGCTGGTAGTTGTAATCAACGATAGGTTCTCGACTGCGCTCGAACTGACATACCGCTTTATTTTTAAGGTTTTAAGTTTCAATTTCTCTTTTCTCTTTTCTCTTTTCTCTTTTCTCTTTTCTCTTTTCTCTTTTCTCTTTTCTCTTTTCTACTTTCTACTTTCTACTTTCTACTTTCTACTTTCTACTTTTAACCATTAACTTCTAACTTTTTTCCTATTTCTAAAGCCTTATCTTTACAGCTTTAAATCCCAGACAATGAAACTCACAAATATTCCTAAAATAAAATATACAGATTCTAACAACTTCTTCTTACTTGCAGGACCCTGCGCCATTGAAGGCGAAGAAATGGCATTACGCATTGCTGAAAAAATTGTTGGAATCACTGATAAATTGAATATTCCTTATGTATTTAAGGGAAGTTTTAAAAAAGCAAATCGCAGCCGTCTTGATAGTTTTACAGGAATTGGAGACGAGAAAGCTCTAAAAATTCTACGCAAAGTTTCTGAAACTTTTGACGTACCTACCGTAACTGATATTCACGTAAATGAAGATGCCGCTATGGCTGCTGCTTATGTAGATGTTTTACAAATACCTGCGTTTCTGGTACGTCAAACCGATCTTGTTGTGGCTGCCGCCGAAACCGGTAAAGTTGTCAACCTTAAAAAAGGACAATTTATGAGTCCGGAATCTATGCAACACGCCGTAACCAAAGTAACCGAAACCGGCAATGAAAATGTATGGATTACCGATCGTGGGACCATGTTTGGATACCAGGACATGATTGTAGATTTTAGAGGCATCCCAACCATGCGTCAATATGCACCTACCGTACTTGATGTAACCCACAGTTTACAACAACCCAACCAGACCAGTGGCGTAACCGGTGGTCGTCCTGCACTTATAGGCACTATGGCAAAAGCCGGTATTGCTGCAGGTGTAGATGGTCTGTTTATAGAAACGCACTTTGACCCTAAAAATGCAAAAAGTGACGGAGCCAATATGCTTGATCTAAGTTTGCTAGAAGATTTATTGACCAAGCTGGTAGCAATACGCAAAGTGGTTGCCGAGTAAAAACAAAATGTATAGAAGTAAAAAATCCGTGCAGAAAATTAATTCTACACGGATTTTTTTGTTTTGATAGTATTTTATTAATCAAGAATCCATTGCAATAAATCTTCCTGATCTACAATAGACCAACTGTGCGGATGTCTGGTTCCATCTGCCCTATACCCCTTATCTTCAGTAGTAATAAGCTCAACCTGTTCGTAATCCTGACTCATCAAAAACTGAGACATTCTTTCTAAATGGAACGCATTCATTTGCTCATACTCAACACCCATATTTTGTTTCCACCAGGTTTTATCTGGCTCCGTGTACAAACGGATTTTAGTATTCTTTAAAGCTTTAAGGTTTTGGAAGTTTTCGGTTTCATAAACAAACGAACTGTACTTTTCATAAGGAGTGATTTCAACATCAGGATCTCCTAATTGGGTATTAAAGTATTGAAGCATAAATGCACTTTCCCCAGCAGCAGCGGGTGAAAAATTACGCTCCACATTTTGTTTGGCTATACGATACATTGCTGCAAGATCTATAGGAGAGTCAACTGCAAAAACACCAACCGGCTTGATGCCGTACGCTACATTTTCAGTCAAATAATTACTAATTAAAAGAGCCATTGCCCCACCACTAGATAAACCCCCTATGTAAATGGCATTCTTAGGAAGATTATTTGAGGATATCAATGTTTGTAACATTGCAGCCAATTGAGTTTTCTCTTCATCTTGTAAAATGATTTTTCTATTGTAATTTAAATAGACTACTGCTACATTTTTTGAAATAGCTAAATCCGTTATTGGAAACTCGTTTTCAATACCCACTCCATCTTCACCAAATCCACCAAAAAGCATTAATACGGCATCGGTTTTTGATGGCTTGTACAGTATATAATTTTCAGTGTTAAACGTTTCTGGTTCCTGTGCTATAACTATACCTGTGCATAAAATAAAACATAACAGCATTAGACTTTTCAAAATTCTTCTCATTTTATTCTTTTTATCTTGTTTGATTGATCAATCAGTTTTGTCTTGAGATTTTAAACTCAATTTATAGGCTTCTAAATCCCATTTTATATCAAAATTGATAAGATGAGGAAAAAAATAGAAAAAGACCCGGTATATAGATTACTTCGTTTATCAAAATACTACTTATTTTTAACTAAGAACAAATTTATCAATAACTAAGAAACCTAATTAAATTAGTTTTTAACTATAAATATTAGGACTTCAAATAAGAAATCTATTTCAGTTGAGTCAGGTTTTTATATTAAAAGCTCTTTCATTTGCTCTAAAAATCCAATTGCAATTTCTGCATCTAGTTCTTCTAGATTTTGATAGCGCAGCGAACGTAAATTTTTTCGGTTTTCTCCTGCTGTAAGTTTTCCATTAAGGTCATTGAGCATTATTCCTTTAGGAAAACTAAGCTCGACAAAAGTTTTTCTAAAATTTAGAAAACAAAACATCCTACCATTCAAATAATAAAATGGCAAATGCCATTTATACAATAAAACTGCTTGCGGCACGGCGTGTTCAATTAGTACCTGCAATTCGATTAAAATACTTCGATACGGTTCGGGCTTTTTAAGAATGTAATCTTCAGCAGGATTCATTACTAATATTCTTTCAACTCTAAATGTTTTCTTAAAGTTAAGCTTAGCATCTTAAATAACTATTAAATGATCTGTCGAAAATCCGTATTACATAAAATTCCGCTTAGTTTTCCAGTTTAACCCTACAAACAACATCAAAACCTACAACCTTAAAGCCCTATCCTCTATTAATTAGTTCTGATTATTTTTTTTGTAGAATGCTTCAGTCAGAAGGATAAGAAACCCAAATTTGAGTTAGGCGGTAAACCTATTTAATTTGGTGTATTCGTCTTAAAACGAAAAACAAGAATTTACAGATTCTTTTCAATATGTTTTAAAAATTTAGTAACACTAAAATATGTGCAGGATATAATTAATCCTTGGCTAGACGGAAACTTTGTAGATGATTTTGCAGTAGGTAATCCCGATGCAAAATGGGAAGCTCGGTTTAATATAAATGTTGGTTACTACTTTTAATGAAATAAAAAATTATGGCAAAAAAAATTACACGCAGTGACGAAAGGAAATCCATCTTTGGCTTACAGGTCAACGGACCCGTATTTTTTACTTCGGCAATAATTATTGTAATAAGTATTACACTTACGATCCTATTTGAGGAAAAAGCGCAGAAAATATTTAGTGATATACAGCACGCGGTAGCAGAAAAAGCAGATTGGTTTTTTATACTATGTATCAATCTCTTTTTGATTTTTCTGATTTATCTCGCTCTAAGTAAATATGGGAAACTAAGAATAGGTGGTCAAAAAGCAAAACCCGAATTTAAAACCATATCCTGGTTTGCTATGTTGTTTAGCGCAGGTATGGGTATAGGATTACTGTTTTTTGGCGTTGCAGAACCTGTAACTCATTTAACAACCCCGCCTACCGCAGCTCCTAATACGGTAGCCGCAGCGCAGGAAGCGATGAATTTCACCTTTTTACACTGGGGATTTCACGCCTGGGGTGTTTATGCGCTGGTAGGATTAGCCTTATCCTACTTTACCTATTCCCGCGGCTTACCCCTTACCATCAGGTCTGTTTTTTATCCTTTTTTAGGAGATAAAATACACGGAAAGATTGGAGATGCGATTGATATTTTTGCGGTTCTTGCAACACTTTTTGGACTGGCAACCTCGCTAGGCTTTGGTGTACAGCAAATTGCCAGTGGTTTAAATCATGTTTTTGGTGTTCCCGATGGTACGCTTACTCAGGTGTTATTAATCGCCGGTATAACATTAATAGCAACCACCTCTGTAGTTCTGGGAGTTGATAAAGGGGTGCGTATTTTGAGTGAATGGAATATGCGTATTGCGGTTGTATTACTCTTACTTGCTTTAATTCTAGGTCCTACCCTCTTTATCTTCCGCTCTTTTGTTGAGAATACAGGAAGCTATCTCTTTAATTTCATCAAAATTTCTACCTGGAGTGAGACTTTTGAAGGTTCATCCTGGCAAAATAACTGGACGGTATTTTACTGGGGCTGGTGGATAGGCTGGTCTCCTTTTGTGGGTATGTTTATTGCCCGTATTTCAAAAGGTAGAACCATTAGAGAGTTTATTTTGGGCGTGTTATTAGTACCTTCTTTAGTTACCTTTTTCTGGATGTCCACTTTTGGTAGTGTTGCTATTCAACAGGCACTAGGTGGTAATACAGCAATAGTATCAGCGGTACAGGATGATGTTGCTACGGCACTTTTTATCTTTTTTGAAGACTACCCACTCTCAATGGTTATAAATGTTGTTGCGGTTATTCTTATAGCAGGCTTCTTCATAACCTCATCAGATTCTGGCTCTCTTGTTGTAGATAGTTTAACTACCGGAGGAAAAATTGAAGCTCCGGTAGGTCAGCGCATCTTTTGGGCAATTACAGAAGGTACTGTTGCTGCTGTACTTTTAATTGGCGGTGGCCTCGAGGCATTACAGACCGCAACCATTGTCACCGGTTTACCCTTTGCTATTATTTTACTGATTATGTGTTATTCCCTCTACATAGGACTGCGGGAAGATTATCAAAAATTAGAAAAAAAGAAATCAGAAAAGCAGATGGACGATTATGAAGATGTTGTAAAAGAAATTGTCGCACGTAGGAAAAAAGCCGAATAAAAATGGAAAAAGTAAAAAACATACTCGTTGCATTAGACCTGTCTTCAATAGATAAATATCTAATTAAATACAGCTCGTTTCTCGCCGAAAAGTTAGCGGTAGAAAACGTTTATTTTGTTCATAACATTAAAAAATACGAGATTTCAGACCTGTTTGAAGAAGAGTTGCAAAAAGTGAACCTTGACCAACTCATAGGCGACGAACTCAATGAACAGATTGAAAATACATTTACTGCCAATGTAAATTGGGAAGTGCTTATTTCTGAAGACTCTAACACCGAATCTCTCATACATTATATCACCAATAAATATCAGATTAATCTTGTTGTAGTAGGTAACAAGCCTGCAAAAGATGGTACAGGAGTGGTAACTTCAAAATTATTGAGATTATTAAAATGCAGTATACTTACCGTACCTAAAACAGCCGAGTTGCATTTAGATACCGTTTGGGTAGGTACAGACTTTTCAAGCCCATCCCGAAAATCATTTTTCTTTGCAGAAGAACTGCGCAATATAACAGCTGTACACTTAAATGCACTTCATATTTATCGAATTCCTATTCAGTTTTCTCAATATGTTGTACGTGATAATGCGCTGGTAAAAGTAGAAACGCACCTCAGACAAAAATCTGCTAAATTCTTTAAAAAACTAGCGGTAACTCCTCCTGATACTAATGAATTTCTCTTTGCAAAGGACAAAAGCATCGGTCAGAAATTTTTAATGGAGATCGAAAAACGCAAACCTCATTTGGTAATTCTTTCAGACAAAGGTGGCAGCAATATCTCTACGCTGCTAATAGGAAGTCTTACTGAAGAGCTTTTTAATGAAAGCCTTAGCTCCCCGTTACTGGTAGTGAGGTAATTTCTGAATGAGAGCAATAACTAAAAGCTTCACCTTTTTGTGAGGCTTTTTTTATTTTTGGTTTGTACAAAATTTTAGTTTTACTTTGCATTTCAAAGTACTTTTGTATGGAAACAAACAACTATCTCAAAGATATTAGCGACATCAAAAATATGATGAGTCGCTCGTCTCGATTTATTTCACTTAGCGGACTCTCCGGAATTCTAGCAGGCATTTACGCACTTATAGGCGCAGTAACTGCCTATTTTCAGATTCAAAAGTTTGAAGACTTAAGCTATACAGAGACTCAGTATATCTCAGATGACACCTATACCACCCTCTTTTTCAATTTAATGGGCATCGCGCTTCTTGTACTTTTTGCAGCCGTAGTGACTGGTTTAGTACTCACTTTACGCAAAGCAAAAATACAGAATGAGAAAATCTGGAATCCTATTTCAAAACGCTTATTGGCAAATTTTGCGATTATGCTTATTGCCGGTGGTCTATTTTGTATAGTCCTTATTCAATATAATATTGCCGGGCTGGTTGCTCCTGCAACACTTTTATTTTATGGTCTTGCCCTGGTGAATGCCAGTAAATTTACCATTGGTGATATTAAATACTTGGGCATAGTCAATATAATAATTGGTCTTATTGCAACACAATTTATAGGCTACGGATTGTATTTTTGGGCATTGGGCTTTGGTGTGCTTCATATTATTTATGGAGCTATATTGTACAACAAATACGACCGCTAGTACCCTCGCCTTATCCCACCCCTAACCCCTCCCTAAGTGAGGGGAACTAAGAATTAGAACATAAACCTTAAAACAACTTGAAAAACATCATTCAACATATAAATAAAGCTTTTGACCATCGTATACGTCTGGGAATTATGAGTATACTTATGGTTAATGATTTTGCCGATTTTAATATGCTTAAAGAATTGCTGGGCGCCACAGACGGCAACATCGCCAGTCATACTAAAGCGCTCGAAAAAGAAGCGTACATCAAAGTTGAAAAATCATTCATTAACCGAAAGCCTAATACACGTTATATCGCTACTCCATTAGGTAAAGATGCGTTTACAAAACATATTGAGGCTCTAGAAAAACTGATAAACCCATAATACTAAAATCTATTTTTTTACCAATCTACTTTGTATTTCAAAGTACTTTACTAAATGAATTTTTATTTACTAATAAATAGTAATCACTTTTTAAAATTCTTAATATGAGCACACAAGAACCACAGCAGCACAACAAGATTATCTATTGGGTTAAAAACTCAATCACTGCACGTATGTTTATGGTAGGTTTTCTTACCCTTATTCTCCTAATTCCGCTATTTTTTGTGCAAAATCTTATTGAAGAACGCGCCTTTCGGCAGCAGGAGGTAGTAAGCGAAATCAATGAAAAATGGGGAGATGAAGTCTTGATTTACGGACCTATTTTTAAAATTCCGTATAAAACCTATCATGAGAAAGCCATTACAAATAAACAAACTAAAGAAGTTTTAACTGAAGTTGTAGAAGAAATTAAATACGCGTATTTCTTTCCCGAAAAATTAAATATAACCTCAACGGTCAATCCCGAAATTAAAAACCGAAGCATTTACAAAACCACGGTGTTTAGTTCACAAACCCTATTAAACGGAACGTTTGCCGTCCCAGACTTCTCTGATGTATCACTTCAGCCTGAAGATATCCTGTGGGATAAAGCGCGCGTTATTTTAAAAACCTCTAATTTAAAAGGCGTAAGCGCCGAGGTTAAGATTAAACTTAATGAAGATAGTTATCCCTTTTCATCAAAATACGATACTCATGAAAATCCCAGAACTAATGGGTTGAATATGCATTTAATGGAAAGTAAACCTATTGAAGTTGCTCAACTTCCGAAGGAAAAGGCAGTTGCATTTAGCATTAATTTAGAAGTAAACGGTAGCGAACAAATACGTTTTGTGCCCATAGGCAAAACTACCGAAGCTCAAATTACTTCTAATTGGGAAACAAACAATTTTACGGGTAACTATCTTCCCTATAATCAAGACAAGCTTACTGAAACCGGCTTTGATGCGCGCTGGAACGTACTGGATATTAACCGCCCCTTCTCGCAACAATTCTTTGACCGTTTACCTGATTTGAATGCGTATGCTTTTGGTGTAAATTTTATGATTCCGGTAGATGAGTATCAAAAAAGTGAACGAACTGCCAAATACGGTTTTCTGGTTATTGGTCTCACCTTTCTTATTTTCTTTTTAATACAGACATTAAGTAAAATACCTATTCATCCGTTTCAGTATCTGATGATTGGTATTTCACTAATTATGTTTTACACGCTACTCATTTCTATTTCTGAGCACAGCAGTTACTTCAACGCCTATTTTGTTTCCGGTTGTTCTGTGGTTATTTTGATCACGTTATACTCTAGAAGTATTCTCAAAAACGTAAAGTTTCCTTTATTTATTGGTGCTTCACTAACCCTATTGTACAGCTTTATATATGTCATTATTCAGCTTGAAAATTATGCACTGCTCGTAGGTAGCATTGGGTTATTTATCATTCTTGCAGTAGTTATGTACGCTTCGCGGAAAATTGACTGGAACTCTTAAACAATGCTAAAAAATAGAAGCCGGCTTGCTCCTGAGCAGGTTGGCTTTTAAAAAACTAATTTTATGAAAACAGTATTTCTTCAAAACTATCAACACTTAAAAAGGCTGACTTTTGCCGCTGCTGTTTGTGCTCTTTTGATAATGGCACGCATCAAAATAACCCACAGTTTATTTGGCTTATTTCTAATTTGGAATCTCTTTTTAGCACTTGTTCCGCTAGGTATCACGTGGACGATGCTGTATTACAAATCACTGCTTCAAAAGCCTATTTTATTAAGCCTGTTAACGTTTATCTGGGTTTTATTTTTACCCAATGCGCCCTACGTATTTACAGATTTTGTTCACTTAAAAATGAATACTACCGGTCAATATCTATTTGATTTTATACTCATTTTGGCATTTTCCAGTTTAGCATTATATGCAGGATTAATTTCGGTGGTGGCAATGCAAAAAATCTGGAAACCAAAAATAAACAGTGTAATGTTACATATGCTTACCTTTATAATATTTTGCCTGTGCGGTTATGGTTTATATCTGGGTAGAGTACTTCGCTATAATTCGTGGGATGTACTTACTAACCCGCTCGCCTTGCTACACGATGTATGGTATTTTGTAATAAACCCTTTTGATAATTGGCCTATTTTAGTTGTTAGCGCCAGTTTAGGGCTACTGCTGATGTTAATTTATACCGTTCTTAAATCTCTTAAATTATTAAATACAGATGAAACTAATCCGTAATTCTCGTCTCGCCTATCTGCTGGGATTTGTGTTTATTTTAATTCTAGAAATTGCCATCGCTATCTATCTCAAAACCGGTTTTATACGCGCAAATCTGGGAGATTTCTTAGTAGCGATTTTGCTGTATTGTCTATTAATGACTGTATCTAACACATCCGTTAAAAACGGATTGTTCATCACCCTGGTTTTTTCTTTTATAATAGAATTTCTTCAGATTATTAATCTCACACAATTCTTTCCTATAGCCTATAAGAAATGGGCCGCTTTAGTATTTGGCAGTCATTTCTCATGGTTAGATGTATTAATGTATACTTTAGGAATTTTAACAATTTGGGGTGTAGAATATGCACAATCTTCTCGACCTAATTCCCAAAAGCTTCCGAAGATAAAGTAGCTATCTGTGGTTGATTAGGCAATACAAGGATTTTATAAGTTCGCTAAAAGGTTTTTCGACTGCGCTCAAAATGACTTTAGAGGAGCTACTACTTACTTTGTTTTTCGTTTTTCGTTTTTCGTTTTTCGTTTTCCCGTTTTTCCGTTTTCGTATTTCGTATTTCGTTTTTCCCCTTTCGTTTTTCGTTTTTTCGTTTTTCCCTTTTCGTATTTCGTTTTTCGTTTTATTCTTTACCGTCTACATAATCCTGCAGGTAGCTAAAGCGTTTTGTTAGCTTACCATTTTGTGTCATACGGGCGCGTTGTAGAATACCATCTTTATCCTTATCAAAAAATGCCGGCATTACGTGTTCTATAAACATCTCACCAAAACCTTCACTGGCATCCTTTGGCAATTCGCAGGGTAAATTATCTACTGCCATTACCGTTATTGCACCTTCAGCATCCATTGCTACTTCAGTTTCAGTCTTGGCGTCATAACCATAAAAAGGATCTGCAATGGTAGAGGCACGCAGCGTAGAGGCTACGGGGCCATCTACATCACACGAAATATCGGCAACCACTTCTATCTTAAAATTTTCAGCTTTAGCATCTTCCCGGGTAAATAAATATGGAGCACCATCACCATAAAAATGACCTGCTATAAAAAGCTGTGTTACTTCCGCGAAGCGCATAAAATTAGATTCATAACCTGAGGGGTCTTTAAAGAATTCAGCATTACTGGCAGCTGAACCATCTTTTTTTCTGGTGTAATCTTTTATCCCCAGCTGCACATAAACCGCTTGCTTAAATATTTTTGTGAGATACTCTGTTACCGAAACTTTTTTAATACCCATCGTATTTAAAATTTCGGCAGCTCCGGTTGCTACTTTTCCGGTTCCGGTAAGGGCTATTTTTAAAGCGGGCAGCTCAATTTTAGCCAATTGACCGTGCAATGCATCTACATCTGTTAATGTTGATGCCGGTGGCAAATCATACAACTTATGTTTTAAACCGTAGGCTCTAAAACCATTGTAAGCTCCAACCAGGCCTGCATATCTTCCGAAGCCTATTAAGCGCAAGCCGCGCTTATTTGTAATTACTTCGTGATCATAAAGCTCAATATTTTTATCTAAAACAGCTTTTAGTAAGGCTCTGTTATACGGTTGTTTTTTAATGGTATGGCTAAAGAAAAAGTACTTCTTATTCGGTATCAAATCCTCAATGCGCACCTCTTTAACACCTAGCATTACATCAGCTGCAGACACGTCTTGCAACACTTCAAACTCGGCCTTCTCATAAGCTACATCCGGAAAAACCCGTACTGAAGAAGATTCTACTATAAACCGGGCTTTAGGGAATCGCTCCTGAGCGTTAGTCATAGAAGTAGGCGACAATACCGCTCTGTGATCTGGTGGTGTTTTTCCTTCTTTAAGTAATGCAAATGTAATGTGGGTCATGTATTGAGATTTTAAGTCTGTAATTTACAATTTTAATAGATTTATGCACAGGTATGCTAACCTCGGGCGGGTTAAGTTTTAATAGTTTATTGAGATAAAAGTGTTAACATTCTGCGTATTTTTGAGAAAATAAAAAATTATGAAATTTAAACTACTTGTTCTCGCTGTAACTACAATTTTAACCTCGTGTAGTGCGCAGAATAAAATTAAAGGAGATAAAGACGTAATGTCTATTGTGGGAAAACTGGAATCTGGTATCAACACGGTAGAGATAGGTGAAGGTATTGAATTAGAATTGGCACAATCGCCTAACAACAGTTACATTTTAACTACAGATCGCAATCTGGTAAGTGTAATTGATTTTAAAGTGACAGACAGTGTTCTAGTGATAAAACCTAATATGCGCATTACTAATGCTAAGGAGTTGAAAGTTTATTTAAAGTTAGACAACCCGCAACATATTATTCTTAAGAAGGATGCCGAATTTAAGTCTCCCGGGCTTCTTGAAGTTCCTGATTTTACGTTAACCGCATACGATGCTTCAAGGTTTGAATTTAAACTGAATAGCGATATAACCATGTTTAACCTTATGGGGAACGCCGGGGGTGATTGCAGATTAAATGCTAAAAATTTCACCTTAAAAATGACCGATCGTACTGATCTTAAAGGCGATTATAACACTACCGAAAGTACTTTTACACTTGATGAAAACGCAGAGTTTTCGCCAAGAGGAAAAACAAACACGCTGCAATTAACCTCATCAGGAAAATCAAATTATAAAGGTTCGCGATTTGAATCTAAAGACGGGTACGTGACTTTAAGTGGTCGCACGGCTACTGAAGTGTATGCAGCCAATAATTTAAAAGTATATGCACAGGACAAGGCTTCTGTAAAGGTATATGGTAAAGGAGATATCAAGACCGAAGCATTAAAAGATGATGCCTCTATAGAAAAGAAATAAAACAATAATCCTTGATAGTTTGAATGCCGAAGAACTTTAGTATCTTTGCAGCCCTCAAATTATCGAGGATATTTTAGAAACGGGGTCGATTTGGTTTTGACAGCGGGTCTAATTGAGTAGTAAGCACGCCGAGCGCTGGGACACAAGCTCGTAAATCTCATGTTTCACACTTTTTAAACGGCGAGAATAACTACGCCATGGCTGCATAATCCGAATCACAGTAGGATTTACTTAATCTCATACAAGGTATGAGACCATGATACCTCTGAAAAGCCTTGGTTTACGGCGTTTCGCTTAGAGGTACCGAAAAAGTAAACATAGCTATCGCAGGGTCTTGATGTGGTAGTGAAACTTAATCGAGAATAAGGTATTGCTTGGTAGTTGCCGACCGGGTTGTATTCGAAAAACAATTGGCAAATAAGCGCGTAGAAAGCTATTGAGTTGCCTGTTTGCACGGCGGTTCGAACCCGCCCGACTCCACAATTTAAAAATCCCTAAGCCTTTTTGCTCAGGGATTTTTTGTTATGTGTTAAAAGTTAATTGAAACAATCTGTCTCTAATAAACCTGATTTAGAATTTACACACTTGAGCCAATGCGGTGAAGCGCAGCTAGCCCGCCCGACTCCACAATCTTAAAATCCCTAAGCCTTTTGGCTCAGGGATTTTTTGTTATCTGTTAAAAGTTAATTGAAATGATCTATCTCTAATAAATCTGATTTTGAATTTACAGGATTGGAGCCAATGCGGTGAAGCGCAGCTAGCCCGCCCGACTCCACAATCTTAAAATCCCTAAGCCTTTTGGATCAGGGATTTTTGTTATCTGTTAAAAGTTAATTGGTCAAAACCTCATTCTAGCGAAGTAATTTTTCTAGCTTCAAGATCAAAATTGTTGCGGCGAAGCTAACCCGTGTTTTTCGATTTAAAATTTAAATGCTGAAGCTACTCGCCGTAAGTTAAAAAAGGAATAGGTGCGACACCTATTGGCGGTAACGGTCTTTAAGTTTACAGAACTAAGATTTTAAGGATCAAACGCAGTTGAATTTGACAAATGATTTTTTTTAGTGCTCATATAACACTATTTTGAAATCTATAATGATTCCCAGATGTATCAATTATTTTTAGACGATATACGCACACCCGAAATGGTCTATAAGCCCAAGCAGGCTCAGGAATTTGTAGTGGTGCGCAGTTATGATGCTTTTGTAAACTATATCGAGGAAAACGGCCTGCCAGAATATATAAGTTTTGATAATGACTTAGGATTGGATGAAAATGGAAACTTGGCTCCTGATGGTTTGGCCGCTGCCAAATGGCTGGTTTATGAGTCTGGGCTTGATCTGAAGAATTTGGAGTTTTATGTACATTCGGCTAACCCGGTTGCGGCAGAGCAAATACGGGGTTTGTTGACTAATTATATTGATTTTTTAAAACGAAATTAGCCCACTATACATTTTAAATTATGACCATACTCTACCTTCACGGACTCGAAAGCAAACTTAGTGCTGCTAAGAAAGAGATTTTAGAACAGTACGCCACCGTTATAGCACCAGATTTAGACTATAAAAATAATCCTGATGCGGTACAAGAGATCTACGAAGCCTATAAAAAGGAAGCTATAGATTACGTTATGGGCAGCAGTATGGGTGGCTTTGCAGCATATCATTTGGGTTTATCTTTCAACAAACCGGTATTGCTCTTTAATCCTGCTTTAGTGAAGCGCTCTGTACCTCAAAACATACCTAACTTTAAAACTCCGAGTTCTGGATTTGGTCAGGTGGTTGTAGGCGGAAAAGATACGGTCGTTGATCCGGCTGATACGCTGCGCTTTTTAGGCGACCGACTTAAAGCGGGGTTTAATTACCGCTTACATCTGCGTGCCGAAATGAGTCATCGTACTCCGCTGGAAGTGTTTGAGGAGGAGGTGAGGGGGTTTTTTGAGTATCGGGAAATAGTGAGATAAGACTATAAAAAAACCCATCTCATTAGAGATGGGTTATCAATAAATTTAATTGTTTTCTCTCGAATGATGATATTCTTGGTGATCAGGGTTCAATTGATTGCCGTGATTTACATCATCAGGATGATTTTCTGAATTATTATCTTTTGTATTCATCATTTAAAAATTTAGATTTTAATATCATTAGTTACAAGTTACAGTTTTATTACTCTTATAAACACCGTTACTTTTTTTTACGCTTGGATTCAGAAACTTCCGGTTTTTCCGTCGTTTTATTCGATCTCTTTTTACCCGAAGGCTTTCCTGTTTTACTAGGCGCATTTGGTAATCCTTCTTTTTTAGCCATACTTTTAAACTTTTGATTTTGTTACTTTTTTCCGTTTGTCGATGCAGCACTTTGCGCTCGTGATGCAAAACTTCCTTTAGAAACACCACCAGTACCGGTACTTTTTGCACTTGCACTCTGAATGCGTGCCGCTGCAGCTTTAGACATTGAATTTGATTTTCCCATAATTTTAAAGTATTTGATTAATTAGGCAGAACTATTCTCCCTTTCTTGTACCAAAACTAGACTTATCGATTATTCTATTTTACCATTTGTTACAAACCAGTTATATTTGGGATTTTATAGTATGTTTTTGTGAAATCGCAAAATAATTACAAGTCTTAATCCCCAGATGTATCAATACAATTTAAGTCTTCAACAAGCATTAGAGGAAAACGAAATGCTCAATGTATTAGTTGAAATTTTAGTTTTCTTACTAATACTAATTTTCATACGAAATCTTTACAATCTTATTAAAAAGAGATCCTACCGAAAAAAGTTTAAAACTTTAGAAAAACAGTATAAGTCTGATCAAGAAACCATTGTTATACAACAGGAGGATCTTGATATATTAAAAACTGAAAGCTTAAATCTCGAGCGTAAACTCAATGAGCAAAAGAAATATTTTACTTCTAAAATTCAGGACAAAGAAGAAGAACTAAAAAAACGTGAATCTAATCTTGAATATCAGCGTAATGCTTTTGAAAAATATGCAGGTTTTAAAATTGTAGATGCAAATAATTCCCGACTGGGAGCACACTTCCTTAAGAATGTGATTAGTCATATTTACGAAGATTTAGAAGAAATACATTCATCCCAAATGTCAAGTGAAAAACTGAATGCAGAAGCTAAAACCCTTTTGCCCATTAAGGCTTTAAAAGATATTTTTACATTGCTTGACTATACGGTAGCTGTAATTCAAAGAGATACGGTATCTATCAACGAAGAAATTAAACACATTCAACTTTTTATTGCTGTAATTAATTATCTTAAGCCTAAAACTACGGTTGACTTAACACTTAATTTGACTCTGAAGGATCTCCAATCTCTTCAAATACGTCCAACTTTGTTCTTCCCGTTTATTGAAAACGCACTTAAGCACGGAGACCTAAACAGAGATGATAGTAAAATAATCATTGAAGCAGATATTAAATCTGATAACAGGTTAATATATACTGTTTTAAACAGTTGCGAATGCATTTCAGTAGCTAAAAAAGAAACGGATGGGAAAAATGAATTTGGTTTAAATGCACTAAAAAATCTTCTAGACACCTATTATCCTAAAAATGAATTAGAGTCCAGACCCATAACTCATAATCTTTATCTTTCAAAACTTGTAATTCCTGTTAATTAATGATTAGATATATACTTGTAGACGACGACCAAAAAACTCTTGAACGTGTTAAAGTTAAGATCGATAGTATTGCTAAAGATTATGATCTTAAACATATAGCAAATTATAGCAGTTCAAAAGCAGCAGCAGAAAGTATTACGCAAGACAGTTATGATTTGTTAATTGTTGATTTTGAGATGCCTGTATTTAATGGTCTTGAATTAGCAGAGAAAATTGCCGTAGGTAAAAAAGTGATTTTTCTCACCTCAACAAAAGATAATGAAAAGCGCGTTATAAACGCTATTGATATTGCAGGCTACCTTACTAAACCATTTGAGATTCAGGAATTTGAGAATGTCCTTAAAAAAAAGATATTAATTAATTATAATACTGCTAAAAATCATCAAAACACTCAAAATTATTTTTTGAGTGTCTCTAAAAATAGAGATATAAATATTGTACTTGATAAGGTTTATTATATACGCAAAGGCAGACAGAATTATGTAAATGTTTACGGATATAAAGATGAGATCATATTCAAAAACGTTAGACGAACTATAAGTGATTTGGCTAAAGAATTAGAGTGCCTCAATTTTATAACCATTAATCAAAGTGTTATCGTAAACAAAAATTGGATAAAGGAAAGAGACAATTCGTACGTTGAGCTCTTTGACTGTAAAGAAAGCTTTGAAATTAAGCAGTCTTTTAAAAGCTCCTTCATTGCTAAAATCAAAAATGCATTTAGTAGATTATAAAGTTTATTAATTTGTGTTATTTTAAAAAACACACCTACTCTAAGCTCCATACAAATACCCCTGAAAATTGATAAATGCATTCCGAATGCTGGGTATATCACCAAGTTTCGTTTTAGCATCTGCAATAGCGTGATACTTTAATATAAGGAGTTCGCCAAGTTTGCTGTCGTCTAATTCTTCGACACCTGATGTTACATATTGCTCTAGTACAAAGCTTAAAAACTCCTGCTGTTCGGGACTGTAACTGGCGAGATACACTTTAGCACGTTCTGCGCGATTTAGGCGGGGTACCAATTCTTTTTGATAAGCGATGTAGGATAATACATCATACAAATCTGAATCATTCCCATGAACAACTTCTTTCAAATCTTCTAGTTGAGCCGCAGTATAACCGCGTTCACTCATTTCTTCCAAAAGCTTTTTACGGGTATCGGGCAAACTCCATATTTTACGTAACTCCTCTTCATTTTTAAAAAGTGAAGGAATATCACCAAATAGAAGTTTTACAAATTCTGCTGCCCCAATAGGCTTTCCGTCAGGGCTGTAAAAAGAGGTTTTAACCATACTGTCTAAAGCACGTACTTTATGATCTGCCAGTTTTACTTTAACCATATTGCCTAAAGGCTTATCACAAACGCAAGGATCGTTACCACAAACGTAACAAGGCTCTGTGGGTTCTTCTACACAAATACAGGGTTGTTGCCCACAGGTTGTACAGGCCTTTTTAGGAGGTCGTAGTGTAGGCGGCTCTGGCTCTATTGGCTCGCCATCCCATTCGGGGTCTTTAAAATGCTTGTGGGCTTTTACAAAATCATAGATTGTAAAGAACTCCTTCCCCTCAAACAAACGCGTACCTCTACCTAGGATTTGCTTAAACTCAACCATAGACTTTACCTGCCGCAATAACACAATATTGCGGACTTCCGGGGCATCTACACCGGTGCTCAATTTTTTAGACGTGGTGAGTATGGTTGGAATATTTTTTTCGTTATTCTGGAAATCACGCAGGTGCTGTTCCCCAATTTCTTTATCACCCGCGGTAACCCGATGGCAGTAGTTTGGATTAGTACTGGCACTATATTGATTGATTAAATCGCGTATGGCAGCAGCGTGAATTTGAGTGGAGCAGAAAACCAGCGTCTTCTGGTTTTGATTAATCAAATCCATGAAGAGTTTTACACGATATTCCTCTCGCTCCTTAATTTCAATAATAGTATTAAAATCTGCCTCAGTATATTCACGATCCAGATCAACTTCGCCTGAAATCACCTCATCATCCTCTGTAAATTGATAGGTATCAATGGTGGTGTTGAATTCTTTTAAACGAAAAGGCGTCAGGAAACCGTCATTAATACCTTCTTTAAGTGAATAGATATATACCGGATCTCCAAAATAGTTATACGTGTCTCCATTTACATCCCGTCTTGGGGTTGCAGTAAGACCTAATTGCACCGCTGGGCTGAAATACTCCATAATATCCCGCCACGAACTTTCATCATTTGCACCGCCGCGGTGACACTCGTCAATAATGATAAAGTCAAAGAAGTCTCTAGCATATTCCCCAAAATACGCCGTATCATCAGGCCCACTCATAAAGGTTTGAAAGATTGTAAAAAAAACACTTCCGTTTTTAGGAACACGGCCTTTCTTTTTGATTTCGGAAGGTCTGATACGGACTAAAGCATCGTCCTCAAACGCATTAAAAGCATTAAAGGCCTGATCTGCCAAAATATTGCGGTCTGCCAGAAAAAGTATTCTGGGCATACGTGGATGATAATCGCTAGTTTGTGCCGAAAGATTCCAGCGGCTTTGAAAAAGTTTCCAGGCTATTTGAAAGGCAATAGCCGTTTTACCCGTACCGGTAGCCAGCGTTAACAGAATACGATCTTTACCTCTAGCAACAGCATCTAAGGTTTTATTAATAGCGTTTTCCTGATAATAACGCGGTTGCCACGTGCCTCCACGATCTTCAAAGGGGATGGTATGAAATTGCTTACGCCAGTCTGTTATTTTCTGCTCTTTTACCGTTTTAGGTTGTGGAAAGGTAAGCTCCCACAATTCATCTGGCGTAGGAAAAGAAGCAACATCGCCTTCTTTACCCTCTTGCATATCTATGACATAAATCTGATCGCCATTGGTACTATACGTAAAACGCACCTGTAAACGCTCTGCATAATCTTTGGCCTGCCCAACGCCATCAGTATAGTATTTATGACGCGCTTTGGCTTCTATGATGCCTAACTTTTCATTTTTGTAAATGAGTACATAATCTGCATCCAGTGGTTTTGAACGTCTCTTTTGCCCCAGCAATCTCCCCTGTGTAATAGGAAACTCCCTGCGTATCCTACTCTCAGGCACTACTCCCCAACCAGCTGCTGCTAATGCCGGATCTATGAGTTCTGCTCGTGTTTCGGATTCGTTCAAATTATTTTGAATATTTACTTAAACTATACCTTTTCTGGATATCTACCAAACTCACATTATAATTATCATCTCCAACAAAATGGGCTATAGAATTTGCAAGCTTTCCTTCCGTTTCAAAACTTGATTGAAAGGTGAGTGTAACGGTTCCTCTAATAGTTTCATTTTGAATCAACGGCATCTTTTGCGTTTTATATTTATTATAAAGTTGATTGTTGTATTTTACAAGTAATGAAGCATAAAGATTAAAAATCCAATGAAAATTATCTTTAGTTCGGAAGGGGAGAAGAATATTGTCGAACTCTTTAGCCAAAGTATCTATTGAATATTTAGTATTCTCTAAATTCATATAAACTTTAGGATATTTCTCGTATAAAAAAGATAAAAGAACAATCAAGTCTGGTAAAACATCTTGATGTTCAGGAAAAGTGCTTATTGTAAGTCTTATTCGCGCAAAACATTTGTGTAGTAATCTCAACTTAAATTCTTCCTGTGAAAAAAGCATTTTAGAAATGTTTCTTAAACGGCTTTGATCATTACTATAGGGTGGAACTTGCCGAAAACTTTTATTTGTAAAAGACTTAAAATCATAATATTCCAATAAATATTCAATGTATTGCAATTGATTTGCTTCTGGAATATTAAACTCCAAATCAATAAACCTTCTTAGATATTCTGCAGCGTTTATGTTATCACTGCCGTAGTACCCACAAACCGCGTGACCCAGTTGCTCTTTATCTATGGAAAGAACAAACACAATACCGGGAACGGAAAACAGGTGTTTAATACGTTCTAAAACACGCACTGCATAATCAGGACGGCAACGGCCTAACTCGTCAATAAAAAACACAACCGGTTTTTTTGAATCTACTTTCTTTACAAAAGCTTCTAAGCTTTTTCTAAAATCCTGTATTCCTTTCTTTTTTTCAGAAAATGCCTTTAATTCTTCTTCAACTTCCTCAGTAGTATAGGTTGTTACTGCTTCTACAATTTCTGTAACAGCCTCATCACCTATAGCTTTACTAGCGGCTCCTTTAATTACAGCCGGGGCTACTTTTCGTAGAAAGGTTGCTGCATTTTTTAAAACAGAGTCAAACCTGGCTTCTGCTTCATTCTTAAGTTCTTCCAGTTCTGAAAGCAATGCAATAATTACATCATCCTGAAAGTCATTTTCCCAGGCATTAAAATACAGGGTCTCAAAACCCTCATTTTTTAACTGCTGCTTCCACATTTTAATAAAGGTGGTTTTACCAGCTCCCCACTCATTATTAACCGCCATTACAAAACCATCGGCATAAGTACTTACCACGTTGGTCAAAGCTTCGGCATAGGGCTTTCTATCCAATTTACAATTTATAAACGGATCACTACCGTCGTCGGGTATGCCAATAGGATCGTGTTTAATTTTCATTATAAGCTGCATTGGGCTCTGCGGCCATTTTTGATTCTAATTCGTCAACAATAAAATCATGCGTCAACTCACCGGTAAAGGCTTTTTGCAATATTGATTTTTTGAGTTCTTCTAAACTCAAAATTTTTAGTTTATATGATTTCACAAGTTTATTCTGTAGCAATTCCATCTTTTGAATTAAAGCAACCATGTTCTTCTGTTCATCCAAATTTGAACTCATCGGAATTTTGAACGTTACTAGGGTTTTAATTGGTAATTGCGGTTGCGCTGCTCCCGATGTTTTTTCAATAATTTGCTTTTTTACAATTGAAGACCTAAGTAATGTAAACAAATATTCAGGTAAAATTTTAGAATTATTCACTCTAAAAATTAACATCCCTGAATTGATACGTATGTGGTCAAATTCTACTTCATCATCGTACCACCCCAAATTCCCAATTGTTCCTCTTGTGGTCATTACAATATCCTGACGCTTTAATTTCCCTTTTCTTAATAAATCATCTTTTTCTTTCGAGATAAATACCACATCTGAAAAATCAAAACCATTCGGTCTAACATTTCCTGTATTCATAAATACACAAAAACCTTCTTTTAAGTAATCGGACTTTTTGGGATAGTTTTTACCTCGATCACCGTCTACAATTTTAAGTAACGAGTTATCACCAAGACTTCTCTCCTCCCAACCCTCACCTTTTTGGCTAAAAATCTGGTTGAGTTTTGATTGAAAAAGTTCTTCTGCATTTTGAATGTTTTTTTCAATATTGGCTTTGGCCTGATCTATAGCTGCAAATGCCTCATCTAAAATAGAGACAATCTGTTTTTGTTCTTGAAGTGGAGGATAGAAAATTTGAAGATGCTTCAGAGATTTAAAATATATACCAACAACATTTGTAGTTCCACTTTTCATTTTTTCTAGATCACGCAATACACGTTCACTTGAAAATGCATAAGTCACAAATTCCGGTATAATGAAATCTTTAAAATTTAGCCTTAGAATATTATTATTAAATAAGGTAACTCCTTTGTAATCTGATGTATAAATACAAGTTTTTCCAACAAGCTCAAAACTATTTCGTGTATTAAATAAAAAATCTTTCTGCTTTAAAGAATATTTATCTACATCTTCAGGAGAAGCTTTAACAAAGCTAAATGACTCTTCATTTAGTCCATTTTCATTCCTGATATTATGCATTTTGAAATAACGAAAAGGGTATTCGTTATTTTGTTCCTTGTTATTCCTGACTAAACCAATCTGGGAAAATGATATCAATTGCTCTAAAGTTTTAATCTTCCACCCCTCTCTCATATCAGCTCCTTTATAGATTGCAGAATGGATTGTGTTTCGGTGTCCAACAGTTCCATTTCCGCTAAAATAGCTTCCGGGCTACGTAAGGGTGCTTCTTCTGGGATGTTGGGGTTCTTGACGCTTAAGTCGTAGGTATAGTTCTCTACTGCGCTCGAATTGACATTTATTTTGAGATTCCAGGATTTTTCAGTCTCTGCTCCGGGGCCTCCTGTATCGCGGTTTGCCAGGCTCAGTGAGACGAATTCCGCTAAATCGTCGTCATTGAGTGGGTTGGTTTTCCCCATATTTCTACCGGGGTCCAACTGGTAATACCAGATGTTGCGGGTAGATTCTCCCTTTTCAAAAAACAGTACTACGGTTTTTACACCCGCTCCTAAAAAGGTACCCCCCGGCATATCGAGTACGGTATGCAGATTACACGTTTCCAGCAGATACTTTCTTAAGCTTACCGAGGCATTGTCTGTATTACTTAAAAAGGTATTCTTAATAACAATGGCAGCACGCCCACCGGTCTTAAGCGACTTGATAAAATGTTGTAAAAATAAGAAAGCGGTCTCCCCGGTTTTGATGTCAAAGTTTTGCTGTACTTCT
The DNA here is from genome assembly GCF_052119605.1 of Leeuwenhoekiella sp. W20_SRS_FM14. Lineage (NCBI taxonomy): Bacteria > Pseudomonadati > Bacteroidota > Flavobacteriia > Flavobacteriales > Flavobacteriaceae > Leeuwenhoekiella > Leeuwenhoekiella sp. W20_SRS_FM14. The sequence continues at coordinate 129,577 of NZ_JBGQOK010000003.1, forward strand.
TTACGCTCTTTACCTCCAAACGGTGGGTTTGCCAAAATTACGTTGTAGCGGTCTTTTTCCTGTATACTGCGTATATCTTGCGTAAGGGTATTGAGGTGCACAATATTAGGCGCTTCAATACCGTGCAGGATCATATTCATCACCCCAATTACATAGGCCAGATTCTTCTTCTCTTTCCCGTAAAAGGTGTCCTTTTGTAAGGTCTTTAGATTGCCGGTAGTCTTTTCCATCCGGGCATACATATACTCAAAGGCCTCACATAAAAACCCTGCAGAGCCTACAGCCCCATCATAAACAGTCTCGCCTATTTGCGGGTTAACCACCTCAATCATCGCACGTATAAGGGGTCGTGGCGTATAGTATTGCCCACCGTTACGCCCGGCGTTACCCATATTCTTGATTTTGGTCTCGTACAAATGACTCAGCTCGTGCTTGTCTTTTGCTGTTAGAAAAGGTAGCTCGTCTGCCAGCGTCAGGATTTCACGCAGGTTATATCCACTTTTGATCTTATTATCCAGTTCGCTAAAGATCTCTCCAATCTTATATTCAATCGTCTGTGGATTGTCTGTCTCAACCTTAAATTTTGCCAGATACGGAAAGAGTTCGTTGTCTACAAACTCAATAAGATCTGGTCCCGTGAGTGCGTTTTTATCGAGCTCACCATCTTTATCCTTTGGCATTGCCCAATTAGACCATTTGTATTCTTCAGCCAGAATAAAGGTGTATTCTTTGCCTTGTAAAGCCGCTTCATCTGACTTTTCTTTTTCGAGTTCGTCCAGGTATCGTAAAAACAATACCCAGGAGGTCTGCCCTATATAATCTAATTCACTATCTGCACCGGCATCTTTGTATAAGATGTCGTCTATATTTTTAAATGTTTGTTCGAACATTGTGGGGTATTAATTGATACGTGGCGTAAATATAAGGATTGTGGGGTTAGGGTTTGGATCTGTATTGAGTTAGAAAATCATCTAACTTTTTGAAAATAGATATGAGATGATCTTCTTTCATTTTGTCAACGAGATAACCGCTTAAATTTTGAAAATTTAGCATCTCTTCACTGTAGTGTTTAGTAGCAAAATGGCACCAATTTTTATTAGTATCCTGATAAAACGTATTGGCAATAATTTTTTTCTCTTCTTCACTAAATTCTATTTCGCTATAAATAGATCTGTCTTTTAACGCATTGCCTTGTAACTCCACAATGACATTTAATCGATTATTAGCATTGTCCCATAGATGATCAAACCCTACCGTGAACATCAGATCCGGATTTCGTTTTGAAACAGCATACCTCAATCTATCTCTACCTTTCCCTTTTAGCATTAAATTACCCAAATCTTTATCAATAAGATTCAATGTAGTTTCTATTTCTTGAACTACATAGGTTTCAACTCTCTCAAAGAATTTTTTAGCTTTCAATAGATCATCTTTGTGATTCTTATAGAATTCAATCTCTTGAGGCTTCAGTGCTTTTGTACTCATATTGTAAATGTTTTGTGCTAAATCTTTTAGAAATACAGTATACTTATCACTTGCTTCTAAAAGATAAGGCCCGCTGTTTTTGATTATACGCTGTAAAAATTCTTTGTGTGTAATATTTATGTAATGCTTAGCATTCGTATGGTGCTGATATTTATAATCAGGTACTGCAAATAAAGACATAATAATGCCTATTTTATTTTTATTAGGATCAGCTGCTACCTTCACACTATCCCAATAGTCATCTAAGTCATTGTAATCAATATGATGGTAAACCTTATTCTCAATAATTATTGCCTGCTCTTCATTGTGAAGTAAGATGTCTATACGCCCTTTTTTATGGGTAGAATATTCTGTGTCAATTGCAAATTCAAAGAAATTCTCAAACTTAGAACTAGTTATACCTAACTTTTCTTTTCGCAACTCAACCAATACACTAACAAACAGCTCTTTGAAACCGTGTTCCCCATTTACATCAAAATAGAAAGCATATATATTTGATAACACATTCTCGTAATGCGGTTGTTTCGCAATTTCAAGAAAGGTTAGGGGCTTTGGTTGTACGATTGGTATTTCTGTATTGTCTAGAAAGTCCTGGAGTTCTTCAAATTTTTCTGTCATATTATCTGACTTTTTTTATTTTTTGGTCTTTTGGAACCATCTTATTAATTCTTCTCAATTTGTTGCCTGATAGTTTTGCATAGCCGTTAGAATTACCTTTAACAGGCTCTCCAGTTATGTCATTTATGTAATTTGCTTTTAAAAAAGAAAAAGTTCCGTTATACAATTCTTCTAATTCGCCCTCTTCATTTATATGAACACTCAGTACATAGTCTGGTGGGTTTTTATGCATATTAATGTAACACGCGTTGCCCATTGAAGATTTAATCTGCACCTTCTTTCCAGAGGATATTTCTCCTCCGTCATGGGTTTGATTATTTTGATTGTAAGATTTTATGCCATACGCTGCCTCAACAAGCACTTCTCCAATATCACCAACTAGATTACCGTCTAATGTAAATTTTTTATGATCGTATTTTTTTCGTAGTTCTCTAATTATTTTATTTAATTCGTTTATCGCTTCTATCATGGAGTACGTCTTACACTATTTTTAATTTTAAGTTCTAACAGCAAGCTGACCTATCTTCTCTCAAAAGCATTCAATTCCCAAACGGCCAGACTTTGTTCACCTGCCTTCTCTCTTGCAGCTTCGATAACAACTTTATATTCTTCTATAGTTTTCATTTTAGTCCAGGTTATTCTGGAATGAACTGGTAATTTACCCTGAATGATACGATCTATTGGAAAATGAGGTGGTTCGTTTACCCAACCCAAAACCCAATAATATTTGAGAATGAGATTAAGTAATTTTTGAGCAATACCCACATTTATACTTCCGGTACTTAAAAGGTCTTTGTAGTTGACTGATTCTTGAATTATATCACGTAGGTTTTGTATATGAACATCATCAATTACAGGTTTATTTTTATATTTTGGGATTATTTCCCTTTCAATGAACCCGCGCATACCCACCCTAAACAGGCGACGTTCATTTTCTGAATTAGGGCCATATATTCCAGAGCGTTGCAATGCCCCTCCAAAAGCAAGAATCCATATTTCATCTTTTAAAAAACGTATTTGGGAAGATGTCATAATTATTTAGCTCAACGATTTTACAGTTTGTGTATGTGTAAATACAAAATCAACGATTTGTTGAACTGTATGATCAATTAGTTCCTGCCTATATGATGTTGATCCATTTTCATCTTGAAATTGAGATAAAATTCCTGTGCTTTTCAAATTCAACGAATTACCCTCTTTCGTTTCTAAGGTCTGGATTATAGGATAATGAGTAGTTAAATTTAGGCCTTTAGCGTAATTCTGGTTTAATTTAACAGCAAGTTCGCTACTCCCTCTAGCATTGAAAATTCCGCAAAAAAGAGGTCCGCCTTTTCCATTAAAATATTCTATACCGAAACTTAAATATTTAGGTTCAACTCCTTCTATTTGAATAGAAATACTTGATTCAGGAGAGTCAATGGCATCTTCAACATCAACGATATATCCAGACAATTTAGATTCCAAAGATTTTTTGATATCCCATCTAAACGATTTCTGAATTTCTAAAACAGCTTCATCAAAAGTATTGGATATTTGTTCTGCAGATTCCAAATTGGTTTTGATGGTATTTTTTAAATCAATCATGAATTTTGTTTCTAAACGATTTGTAATTTTTTTAACTAGGTTAAGGTATTGACGTACACCTTGATTTACATAAGCATTAGTACATTCTTTGAGTGAATTTTCAAGCCAAATTATAATGTCCTCACTGTAACTTAATTTAAAAAAGTCTTTATTAACTATTAAATCTCCTGAACTTTCCTTTGAAGGATCTGTACCCTTCTTGGTTAGATAAAAAATGATATCCTTTTCTCCTTTAAAATTAGAATACCTCACTATTTGCTGATCCTGATCATTTGCATCAATTTTATTTTCAATAATAATTCTCTTTTCGTTATTGTAAAGCAATATATCAATACGCCCTCCTATGTTATTTTCCCTATCGATTAAGCCTACACTTTCCTCAGTTTTGACTTTAAGATTCTTAATGAACCTTTTGATTTTATCTTCAATATTCCCATCTTCTTCTAAAAGTTTTGTTTTCAAAAATGCAACTTTAAGAAACTCTTTCACAAATAAACATCCCTGATGGTGAGATCCCTTGGGGTTAAGCAATTCTGCGAGCATTGCAGAATGCGTATTGTTCTCATAACGCTCAATCTTAGTGATACTGAAAATATTAAAATCTTCTCCAGACTTTATAAGTTCCAGTTTATTTTCAGCTATTAGCGATTCTGTTTTTGATAACAGTTTTTCTAGTTCTTTCCCCATAAATAGTTATATATTGTTCTTAATAAATAATTTAGGTTCCTTTCCGGTATTGTCTATCATAATTTCATTTGTTTTTTGAAAACCCAAATTGATATCAGCGTTCATAGTTTCTAAACTACGATAGCTAGAATCACAAATTTCAAAAAAGGACTCAAAGGATTCTCTACTTTTCTTACCCAAAGTATCAATATCCGTTTTTGCCAGAATTGATTGCTGCTTTAATTCTGCAAATCGATTGTCAAGCTTTTGATTAAATTCTTCTACACTATTCTTCAAAGAATCATAAATCAAATCTTTTCTAGTAAAGCCCTCAATATCAGATTTTAATTCATCAATCCGGCCCAGTCGGTCGGCATCCATATTTGTAACTGACATACTCATCTTTAATTCTATAAGCTGTGTCATTTGATATAATTCTTCTGCTGTAACAGCTGATTTTAAAGAATATAAAAGTCCCAAATCCTCAATTTTTTGATTGATTTTTTCAACCTTTTTATAGGTACTTCCCAGAATATTTCCGGCTGAGTCAATTCCTGTTTTAACTGCACCAACTGCTTTTGAATTTTTTATACTGGTCATTCCTTTTGAAAAAAGATTCCTGCCTTTCTCTAAAACAGTAGCCTCTTCATCTAAAATAGTTTCGATTTCTATATTATTAACATCAACAGTTAAAAGTAACTTGTTTATTTCCTGCATCTTCTCAATACTGCTGATAACATACTCTTCTCGTATTGTTTGAAGGTCGTAGGCTATATGTTCAAGATGTACAAAATCTTCTACTACAAAATATCTACGTTCTGCATATTTTTTTAAGGATACATAGGCATACTTCATTTTTGACTCCCGTTCGATGTGGTGCATTCTTGTAAGATTGTCTAATTTATCTAGAACCTTGTTTAATTGTTTAGATAAATTATTAAAGTAATACTGACCGGTTATCATAGAAGCCATTTGGAATATAATTAGCGGAGTAAAAGCAGATGCTCCTGCATTTTGAAAGCCCTGATGTTTTCCAAATTTCTTTCCAGCTCCTTCGGTGATTGAACTTAAAGTACCGTCCTTATATTTTATTAAACTTGCTGGATTTGCAGTTGTAGTATAGAATCCTTTAGCTGATTGAATAGCTGACCCCCCTAAACTTCCTGCACCAGTTACACCGGAAAAAATATTAGCCCAACTACTTTTTTGGTCTGGACTCGTACTAACCTCAAGCCAGTCACTTGCCACTAAGCTATTTTCCAATAATGAAAATGTCAAAGGTTCTTGCTCATCTGTCTTAGCCAAAGAAAAACTTTTAGCCACCTGTAAGTCGGTATTTGCTCCTATTTCATTGCTATCTGAGTCTTCATTGTAGGACTGAAAATACCTCACCTCATTCTTAGGGGGTTGCTTTTTCAATTCTTCAATTTCTGAAGTAAGGGAGTTATATTGATTAAGAATCTTCATTTGAGATTCAATTAAATTTTTCTCAATCCTATCAAAACCTATAAGATTTCTTAGCCACGTTTTTAGACTCATTTTTCGATTTTTTTATTTTGTTAATTATTTAATCACTTCTTTAAAATATTCCAGGATCATCACCATCGCCAGCGTATCGAGTTCGCAATAGCGCAGGAGTCCGTTTTCGATTTCCAGACGCTCGCGTTTGGGTACGTCTTCAAATTGTAAGTTTTGAAAAGATATAGGTCAGGTATCTGTTGTTTGTCTGGGGCGTCATAGCTTGTTATTTCAAATTAAAAGAATTCTTTTTTAGTTTTTTTACGGAAATCCTCATTTAGAGTAAATTAATGGTTAAATCATTTTGATCTGCCCACATTTGCAGTATGTCCTGTTCTGCCTGAGTACAGTGCCTATTCAGTTTCCCCTTACATTGAAGTACGGTTTGCTCTGGCAGATGAATAGTACAGCAGGGCTTAAACCCATCTTTACCTAGTTTACGTAATCCAAAAATGTGGGTACTTCCGTTAATGCATTGTTTTAAATAGGTATGTACACAATGTTGTAACTCTTTGGACTCCCTGTACAACGTGACAGAATCTGTAATTTCTTCAATAAGATAAATCACGGCATCCAGTTCTGCTTTATAGCTTTGAAAAGGTTTTGGCTTCCAGGAAATAGAAGCTCTTTTCAGAACAGATTCTAAAAATCCATACCGATGCCAGTGTTCTATATCCCGGCCGATCGACTTTAGCGTCCTGCCTTTTAAGTTGAATCTGTTGCCATTTATAGTACTTCTATACCTTTTGTGTTCCAGATAATCGACATACGTTCTGGGTTCAATATTTTGATCTTGTGACGTATATCGGATGTACAGGCGCACGGCATCTATCCAAAACTCCAGATCTTTTTCAAATCTATCGATATGCTCCTCCCAGATAAAAGAACAGTTTAACAGTTTAAGGATAATTTCTAAATGATCTGGGAAATGTTTGTAGAGACGCACCAAACTACGGTAATGTTTAACCGTATCTGTATCCTGAAACCACTCTTTTTTTGAAAGTTTGATAGCCCCATATTGAAACAGATTTGCCTCCTGCTTTGATAAGCCCAGAAACGGAAAGGTCTTTCTAAGGCTGCGTTCCTCAAAAAGCACGGAAAACATCCGGCGTTTAAATGCAGGCAGATTGGTTTTTGAAGTATCAATAAAACCCGGAATTATCAAAATACCACCATATACAACTTGATGAAACTGTACACAGGCTTTTAAATCCCGTATGCATTTAAGATGCCTGATTACATGTTCGGAATAGACCGTCAATCGCTGCGGAAACTTTCCGTAAAAACACGCCAATTGAATCATACACTGTGCGATTAAATCGGTTTTTAATCGAAGCTTTGTTTCCAGAATTGCGGTCATAAAAATAAAACTGCGCTGCAGTTCTTCGTAGTTATGTTGCTTGATTAAATAATCATCAGCCATCAGGTAATTAAGCGCCGATACGTAGAATGCATACCTATAGTCGCTCTTGTCAAAATGAGTGCTAAACAGGTCTATCCAGGAGTAATAGATTTTAGCCTCACTTAAACCGGAAGTGCTGATCTCCAGCCCAAAATCCTGTAGTTTGTCATCCAAAAGTTGTAGCGACTGGCGTACTCCCGAAGCTAACTCGTATTGCAAAAGAAAATGTTTCAGTTCCATAAGCTTTGATTGAGATTCAAAGCTAAAAAGCATTACCGCCAATTTACGACGGACTAAAAATATTAATACTGATCCAAAGCTTCCTGAAGCATCGTTTTTATTTCTTCCCGAAGCTCAATAGGTTCCAGTACTTCAGCAAAACAGTGCATTTTTAAAATCTGAATTTTAAATTCGTAATTGGGTATGATTCGATAAGTTACGATACCGTGCTCCTGTCCTTTTTGCCAGTCAATCTTTTGAGAATGGTGCAACGGCAGGCTCTGCAAATACTTTAAATGCTTGTGATAGACTTTTAATTTTATGAGTTTGGTTTTTCCGTCTCCCTCATTAAAGTTGAGTCCGATAATGTTGTGAAACCGGTTCAGTTGGTCTTCATAATCTTTATACTTGATCCTGCTCGCGTCGGCAGTTTCTAAATCCTTAAGGCGGTCAATACCAAAAGTGCGTATTTCACTGGTTTTATCAGGAACGCCAATCAAGTACCAGCGGTTTAGGTATTCTTTAATTTTTAACGGTGATACGATGTAATTCTTTTCCGTATTTTCCCAATAATTAATATGTTTAAATGTTATTTTTTGCCGCTGCTGAATAGCCGTTATAAGAGTTTTAACCAAATCAATTCCTTTAAAAATAGAAGAATTGTCTAACTCAACAATATCTGAAAACTTACTTAAATCTGTTTTACCATCTTGTAGCAATTGGCCTACATTAGCAAACTCTACCATTTTTAAAAATTCGTAGGTAGCGTCTAAAGTACTGTCGTCAATTTTATAGCCTTGTAGGGAAGAATCATAATCAATAGCAATAAAAAGTTCGTTACGTATTGCAGCGAGATCCCTTTCTAGGGTTCTTCTAGACTTAGGGATAGAATCTACATCAGGATACAGACCCTTCATTATTTCTGCCTGACTTATGCCCGGGTTATTCTTTACCATACTAATGATTTTACCTAATCTCGAAACTTTATTGTATGTACTCATCCTTTTATTTTTTATAAAGATAAATTTTACTCCGACATAAAATGACGGTGCTAAAAATTAATTTTACTGAAACTAAAAATTATGAATGCCAGGATGAAACTGTTACTTGAAGAACGAAAGGTAAAATTAGAACTTTTGAAAACCCAACTCGAAACGAGTAAAGCTTTAGTATTTGAAATAAAAAGCGCTTCGGCCTCTGTTCAAAAATACGAGCAGGCAGCAATCGAGTGGGAGATAGAAAAATTTATAGGTCAGTCAATAGAAAGGATTGAGGAGTTGATGAGAAGCCAATAAAAAAACCTGCCAATTGGATTATTGGCAGGTTTTGAAGCATATTTAAAATCTCTATTTAGAAACCGTGATTAAAATATTCAATGTCATACGTATGATCACGTGTATCATAGGTAAGTATTAACTTATACATTGAATCTTTACAAATAAAAAGTTGTTCTGCCGAAATAGTTGTGAGTTCAACACCGTCCCTATTTATCGTAAAGAATATCCCTTCCATATGAGTGCCCCTAGCAGCATTAGCGTCATTCTCATCAAATTCAGGAATAGATAGTTCTAATTTAATAATAGTTCCTGTTATTTCTGTAAATGAAAATAAAATCTCCTGACCATCTTTTGTGAACGACTCGGCTCCTTTAAAATATCCTGTATCACTGGTTGTTTCTATATAAAAATAGCTGGACGAAGGCGGTATTCCGCAAAATAAGTAATCACTAAAGCCTCTGAATAAAATACTGTAATTTGCTACAGGTTCTTCTACGTCATTTAAATTTATCGTTACTGAGGCATTTTTAAAATTTTCCCCACTGCTCACTTGTATAACAGCAGCTATTACCGGATTTCTCTCAAAATCAAATAGTGAAGCATCACTAACATAAAGATTGCCATTTGCCTCGTTAATATATAACGCACCCTCTGGTTCTTGATTAAGTATGCGATAATTTAAAACATCAAGGTTTGTAGATGTTTTAACACTGCCCAACAATTGATTAATAGTGGGATTTTCATTAATTGATATATTTAAATCTTCAACATTAAGTATAGCTTCTTCTACGTCTCTTAATTCTACTACAACCTTGGCTGTTGCGCTCAAAGAATCTGTAAAAACTTCTACCTCTGCATACAATTCTGAATTGATTTCAAAATCAAAAAGAGACGAGTCTTTAACAAAAAGTTTACCAGTTCTTTCCTGGATTGCTAGTGCTCCCTGCGGTGAATCATTTTTAATCTTATAACTAAGCAGAGTGGTGTCTGTATGTGTAGCTCTTAGCATTCCCAGGTAAGTCTGTGATCGAGGATTTTCATCTAAAATCACAAACAGATCTGCAGCTTCAATAGCCAGGCGATCTTCCGTGTTATCAAAATCAATTTCCTCTACATCACAGCTTAACAATCCAATAAAGCAGAATACAAAAAATAATTTTCTCATGCTGCTTATTGCAAATAGGTAAAAGTGGCTGTATAAAACGATTCTTCATTTTCATCAAAGTTTACTGCCTTTACAGTAGCAGAAACCGGATAACTATCTGTATCATAAACATAATCAACATCAATCTCTACAATCGGTTTATTATTTTGATCTCTGTACAAAACCTTAGAAGGATTATTTTTGAATAATAATTTTCTTGCCTTAATTATTTCTGACGCTTGAGGAGTCATTGAAAAGTTTAGCTGTATCCCATCTAATACATCTATAATTCCGGCAGACTTTAACGTGAAAAAATATGGATTTGGAGCATCATCATAAGTTATCTCGGCAGTATACTCAACCTTACGTAACGTATTATTTTCATATATTTCCTGAAAAAATACCAGCTTTGATGGATTCAGATTAGAGTCATATTCTTCAATTTGCCCTACTTCAAAGGCGTCATATGGCGATTGGTAAAATTCTTCAATACTCAAATTATCTCCTTGACCTGTAACATTCACTAAATCTCCATTTGAGTAAATAAAACGGTCTGTGTCTTCCCCATTCGAGACACTACTTAGACGATTGTCTCCATCATATTCTAAAAATAGAGTTGTTTTATCTGAAGAATCACTTATTGAAGTTATAATGGCACTACTCACTAATTTTTCAGCAACTTTTCCATTTACTTCTTCAAACTCATCAGAAACCGAGTCATCACAGCTTATAGATGTAACAGCCAATACGATTAATGTCTTAGTAAAATAATTTTTTCTCATTTTTGATTTATTGGTTAAAAAATAGATTTTGGATTTGGCCAATTTAGCCTTGATAAACTTAGCGACTGTCCAAAGAATTATTTTACAGAATTCCTCATTCAACTGAAAATTTACCTTACTACGAAGTATAAAAAACTAATTATTAGCATTTTGAATAAATTAAAAAACCTCATTTAAATTGATAAGGTTAAAACGCTATTTACACATATATTTTTAAGTAAAAATTTGAATAAAATTGTACCTGTAAAAAACCAATAAAGTTGTGAGATGGGACAATTACAATTCTACCAACTCAAAGAATAGCTCACCACAATAAACAAAAAAAAACCCTTGCAAATCAGTCGATTTGCAGGGGGTTTTTCTTTTTAATGCTGCTTCAATTATGCATTCAGTATATCGCGTAATTCTTTTGCTGCAGCTGCAGGATCTTCTGCCCCGTAGATTGCACCGCCGGCAACGGCTACTACGGCTCCAGATTCTTTTACTGCTTTGATGGTATCCTTATTAACACCACCTGCGATAGATACCGGTACACCGGCGCTTTTAGCTTCATCGATTAGCACCTGTACAGAATAACCGTCAAGAGCCTGCTCGTCTAAACCAGCGTGTAATTCAACAAATTTTACACCAAATTCTGAAACTTCTTTGGCACGTTTTACGCGGTCTTTTACACCTATGGTATCTACAACCACACCTTTATTACGCTCATTGGCTGCTTTAACGGCACCTTTTATCGTGGCGTCATCTACAGACCCTAAAATCGTAACAAAATCTGCTCCTGCATCAAATGCAAGACCCGCTTCTAACTCACCGGTATCTGCGGTTTTGAAATCTGCAAATACCTGCTTGTCAGGAAATGCATCTTTCATCGCTCGTATTACCGAAACACCTTCACTCTTAATTAACGGCGTTCCTAATTCTATAATATCTACATAAGGTGCTACTTGCTTTGCAAGAGCCAGTGCCTCTTTAGTACTTAATAAATCTATTGCTACTTGTAAATTAGTCATAGTATTCTTTTTTTTATTTAGTTATTGTGTATTGCGTATTATTCTAAATTAGAATGTCTTTTATATAGTTCTTCTGCACTACTCCCATCTATTGACCACAAGGTTTGTATCAATGCATCAAAAAATAAGAGTAAGGCTTGTTCAAACAAACTGCCTGCATATTGATCAGACACCGTATTATCGTGTGCCTGTTTTTGAGCTGCTGGTATGTGTACAACATACGTACTCAATGCCGCTAACTCTGAAGTTTTATCAGTCGTAAAACTTATAACGTTTGCTCCCACTTCTTTAGCCGTCTCGGCTGCTCTAATTACTGTAGCCGTGGTTCCAGATCCAGAACCTGCGATAAGTAAATCACCTTCCTGTATGGCCGGTGTGGTGGTCTCTCCTACAACATAAGCATCAAAACCTAAATGCATCAAACGCATTGCTGCTGCCTGCATCATAAGCCCACTACGTCCCATACCTATTAAAAAAATAGAACCTGCATTTGTAATGGGTGCAATTAAATTGCGTAGTTCTTCAAAATCAAAATGCTTCACTAGTTCTAAATGCTCATTCAGTATAGCGGTCATGGCCTGCTCACTAATGTTTGCTAAATCGCGATCTATAGTTTTCATACTGTATTTACTTTTTTTATATGCAGCAAAGTTACCTGTTGAAGGCGCAGCGCAGTGTTACTATATGGCAGATGTCTGGTACAATTTGCCAATCACACATAAACTTTTGTTAAGAAGCCCTGGTATTGTGGTACTATATGGAAATTAGATTCTCTTTACATTATATTAAACTGAAAATTAACCTAACGCACTCCCTAAAATGCTAAGCGATAAAACCATCTACATACGTGATCTTGCAAATTGTCCTCCTTCGTATTTAGATGACCCCGGAAGACGTGAGTTTTTTGAGATCGTATGGTTGAATAATGAGGAAGCATTACACGAACCACAGCATGATTTTCAAACCCTACGAGGCGATTGGATTTATTTGATTCCGCCTTATCGTGTACACCAGCTCAATAAAGCGGGTAAGAAAGGAGTACTTATTTCGTTTAAGCAAGAACTCCTTGAAGATGACCTCAAGGAATTTTTACTCGATGTTTTTAGAATGTTTAATATTCAGGGTGAGTTTTCCTGTCTTCAGGTTACCGAACAAAGTGAGAAAGGTCTTCTGGCGATTTACAAGTTGATGAACGAAGAGTACAGCCAGGATGAGGTAAATCTCATTATGATTAAAGCGCTTCTCAAGGTTTTTCTACTGAAATTAATTCAGTTAAAAGAACAGCATTTTACCCTGCAAGATATTAATGAGAAACGCATTTATGAGTTTATGATGCTCATTGAACTCAATTTTTATGAAGAACGTAAAGCAGCCTTTTACGCAAACAAACTCGATATGAGTACCAAGCGACTCAACCAAATATTGAAAGAAAAACTCGATAAAACGGCAGTTCAGTTAATACACGACCGGGTTATTCTTGAAGCGAAACGCCAAATCATTCACAGCGAAAATACCATTAAAGAAATCGCTTACAATCTGCAGTTTAAAGACCCGTCCTATTTTAGTCGGTTTTTTAAATTACACACCAATCAGTCTCCAAACGAATTTCAGGATAAGGTTAAACAACACGTGATTGTACACGATAATACCTTGTATGCTTAAACTTATCCTTTTATTCCGGCAATTGCGGAGCACGTATACGCGTATCTCCAGAAGACAATGTACCTATAAAAGCTTCTAAGGCATTCATTTCGTCACGCGTAAGATTTAATTTTTGAAGTAATGGGGAGACTTCAGGAATTAGCGAATCCCGGGGAGTTCCTAAATATCGTTTTTGAACCACCTGAGGGTTTCCCAGATTGTAAAATTCAATAACATCTTTTATTGAGGGGAAATGACCGTGATGCATCCACGGGCCGGTGCGGGCTGCTTCACGCAAGGTAGGTGTCCTAAATTTACCAATGTCTGCAGTATCTCCGGTTACATTAAAGCGTCCAAAATCTTCATCTTTAGTTCCAAATAAGACCTGCCCGTCATTATGGTATTGATTATCGCTAAAATACCCTGTATTATGACAATTGATGCACCGGGCTTTGGTTCTAAACAGATGCAATCCCAGCACTTCTTCATTTGTAAACACCTCGGGTTTGTTGTCTATAAACCGATCAAATTTACTGGTGTGACTTACAATGGTACGCTCAAAGGTTGCAATTGCTTTTTGAATTTTATCCAAGGATACTTCTTCCGCTCCAAATGCCTCTTTAAATAAGGGTTTATAACCTTCAACTGCTGCAATTTTATCAACAGCAATATTCAGTTCTTCATTCATCTCTACCTGATCTGCAATGGGAAAACGCGCCTGATCTTCCAGACTTTTTGCTCTTCCATCCCAAAACAATTCGTGAGCAAATGCCGCGTTCATAATGGTCATCGCATTCCGTTTACCGTTTTGACGATCGTGGCCAAAGGAACGCGTGATATTATCGGTCCATGCAAGCTCCGAATTGTGACATGAAGCACAGGCTATTTGCCCACTTACAGACAATCGCGGATCAAAAAATAACTTCTTACCCAGATCTACTTTTGCTTTAGAAAAAGGGTTATCCTCAGGATGAATCACTTCAGGCAAATGCCCAATATCCTCAAAGTCTGTTAAAGAACTATCCAAATGGGGTTTTGGCCAATTTTCAGGATTCCCTGATGCATAGACTTCCCGTAAGTAGGCTATAGACTCATAATCTGCTTCTGCTGCCTGTTCTTTACAACCTACACAAACACCTGCTAAAAATAGTAATCCAAATAACAATCGCATAGGTAAGAGTTTAAAGTTCGATTTCATTTACACAACTATTTCCAGGCAGATCTACAGGATCATCATACCCCCTATCACTGTAAATAAAGTATTCTGAAGTTATGGTGCCCCCATACAATTCTTCATTGGTAACTCGTAGCTGCATTTTTATTTCCCAAAGAGTCGCATTGACCTGTCTATAAGTTCCTGACCCTGAAATTGCAAACTCATACAATTTATCATCCCGGCTTGAAATCGCAAGAAATTGCGGGATGACCGAAACCGTACCCTGGGTAGTGTTGGTTCCATTTTCAGGAAAAAATTCGATTGCCGTTTCGATATTAAAACCCGGTGAAGTATCTGCATTAGTTGACTCATTGTCAAACCAACGTTGCAGGTTAAACGGGTTAGTAGTTCGGTTAGGCAAAGAAGACTTAAAACCCATTTTAAATGCGTCATAATAAATATCATCATCGGTCTCGGGAGTACCGTTATCTGAACCTAAAATCGCATTGGGATCATCTGCAGATACTACTACAGGCACGGCAAATGCTGTCCAGGATCTCCAGGTACATAGGCCATCATTATCGTGATCGATCCAGTTTTCGCCTCGTGCTAAATAAAACGGATTGCTGATGTCGTAAAAATGCGAAGCAGGATTAGTTGCTAAAACCCGATTGGTCTTAATCGGTTTTATTACCAACAAATTACTATTGCCTAAAATTTGATAATTGGTTACCGGTGCAAGCGATACAATAGACTGAAAGTTTACATCGTCATTAGCCAGATTTTCATTTAGTGTAAGGGTATATTCAATAAAATCTACACCTAATTTTGAGCGTTCGAGATCAAAATCAAATCCATTTAAATATTGAAACAAAGAAGCATCATCAATTTCTGAAGCGATATAACCTGCCGGAAATTCTACTCTAAAAGTGGTGGTCTCCCCTGCTGTACCGGCTAACTCGATACGACTGGTATTAAAACGATACGAAGTGTTTATGTCTCCCAGTGCTAATGTAAAAGTTGTATTAGGACTCGTAGTGTTTAAATTTCCCAGTTGAACCGAAGCATCAGAAACCGAAGTCAAGGTAAACTCGAGTTCGTCATTACCTGTCCATCGGTCATTGAAGGTTACAAAAATGGTATCTGTAGGCTGTGTTGCCGTAAAACTAAGTTGCTCGGGTATTGCTGTATACGCCGTTGCAGGTAAAGTAGATGCGATTTCATAAGCGGCTGTAATCGTTCCTTCAAGTGATCGCGAACTCATACTTACCGGGATTTTTACCGTCTTTAATGAGGTATTGGTATAGCTAGACACCGGAAGCCGGCCTCCGGTTACCTCAGGAAATTCTAGCGGTTCGTTGTTGCTGTTAACTAGAAAATTAAATCGTACAAAGGATGTAAAATCCTGATTTTCCTGATTGCTTAGATCATCATCTGTACACGCCAAAATGATTCCTAAAACGAGTAATAATAGAAGTTTAGTAGCCTTCATTTTGTATAAGATTTGCGTTAAGATTTATATTATTTTGGGGTATGGGAAGTACAAAAAAGTTTGATGGGTAATTGAGTGTACAGGTTTGTGCAATACACCCGTCATTGCGGTTTATAGAGCGACCCTGACGTTTAAGATCAAAAAGTAAATGCCTTTCAAAAGCGAGTTCACGCCTGCGCTCCAGAAAAATAAATTCTTCGAGATTTGAGGCATCTGTAAGGGCTGGTAAGTTTGCTCGTTCCCGAATTGCATTTAAATACCCAAGCGCATCACTAGTACGGCCAAGTTGCTGTGCCGCTTCTGCTGCAATAAGATACACCTCACTCAATCGTATGACCGGAGTAGACGGTTCTCCCTGAAATTTTTTAGTAAAATAATAGTTTCGGTTTACCTGCTGTATCCCTTCTAAAGTTGGTAAAGAAGCCTCAATAAACATGTCTTTACGTATATCATCTGCTTCGTATAAATCGAGTAAATCTTGTGATGCAACAAAATCGCCGTACGAGGTTGACGAACTTATACCGTAAGTTGCTGCCAGCGATCCTCCTAGTGATCCATCAGTGTCTCGTCGCACCGAAAGTTCTAATAAGGTTTCTGAAATGGGTGCCAATGGCTGTTCCCATGAGGCTACATAATCTCCCTGAGGCGTAAGCGTCACACCTGAAGTTAAAATCACATCTTCTGCAAGGTCAAAAGCATTTTGCCAGTCTTGCTGAGATAGATAAACACGTGCTAACAAAGCTTTGGCATTGGCTAAATTTACATACGAATAATCTGGACCGGCAAGAACCTGTGTCTTTGTAAAAAGATTAAGCGCGGTATTAAAATCGGTTGCAATTGCATCATAGGTTTCGGTTAACGTTGCTCTGGCGGCATACTGCAATTCTTCCTGTAAACTTTCGGTTTTATAAACAATTCCTTTTTTAACTTCCGAAGAAAAATTAAAATCCTGCGCATAGACCTGTACCAGCATGAAATGCATTAACCCTCTAAATACAAGTGCTTCTGCGTGAATCTGATCACGCTCTTCTGCGGAAAGATTTGCGGCAGTATCCAGATTTTCAATAATAAGATTAGCTGCATTTATATTTGTATAACAGGCATCGTAAAAACTATCCAGGTCACTATCTAAAGCCGTATCAGTAAAGCTATAAACCTGTTCCAGATTTGCCGGCACATTGATTTGACCTACTCTACTTCCTGAAGCTACGGGTGAGAATTTTATATTTCCGCCTTGTAAATCTGCATAAACTGTATATGGGCTTGTACGTAGTGTAGCTTCTACATTAGAATATAAACCCGCGAGCGCCTCGAGTATTCCTTCTTTAGTTGCCAGTTGCTCGTCTATAGATATCTGACTACCGGGTTCTTGTTCTAAAAAGTCACTACAGCCTAAAACACTAAGACTTAGCAACACTATCGTAAATTTTAAAAATATATTTTTCATAACTGTCTGGTTAAAAACTGGTTTTTAATCCGCAAGAAATTGTACGTGCCTGAGGATAGGTAAAATTGAGTTCGCGTATGCCATTGCGCCCATTTGCAGGGTTAACTTTATACCAATACGCAACATTAGAAACATCTACAAATACTGAAAGCTGATCTAAAAAGAGTTTTGAAGTATCTATAGGCACGTTATAAGAAAGATTGATGTTACTTAATTTTACAAATGTGGCGTCATACACATTCTTGCTCATATTTGATGCCAGCGGATTTGAGCTGGTTACTACCGGCTGTAAAGCTGAAGTATCACCGGGACCACGCCAGTAATCAAAAGCATTTACAGAAAGATTACGATTTGTAGTTACATTATACTGTGAGGACAATATATCTGATATAAGCTCTTTACCTCCTATTTGATAAGAACCTCTCACTGCCAGTGTAAACCCTGTCCCTATTTGAAAAGTGTTGCTAAAACCGCCATAAGCATCGGGTTGTCTGTTGCCTATAGGCTCCCAGTCATCTTCATTAAATAAAGAGCGATAGGTGGCTAAGTCATAAACTTGTCCGTTTTTTGAGACCAAATCACGTCCTGTAGCAGGATCGATACCTACCCAGTTAATTCCCCAAATGGTAGAGGTGCTGTAGCCTATTTTTTGAGCCAAAGCATTTGAAGCAATCGAGTAATCGCTACCAAGACCTACTAAATCGGTCACTTTATTATCTAGCGTAGCCAGATTAAAAGAAGTGCTCCATTTAAATTTTTCTGCCGTAAACCACTTCATACGCACACTAAATTCAAAACCTTTATTGTACATCTGTGCTGCATTAAGCTGCAGGGCACTAAACCCATTTTCGGTTGGGATATCGCGAGAGGTGATTAAATCTTGTAAATCATCATAATAATATTCTGCAGTAAGTTGTAACCTGTTAAATAGATTGAGATCTAGACCTGCATTGAACTTATTATTCTTTTCCCATTTCAACTTAGGGTTGGGTGCTGCACTGGGAGAAGCTTCGCTAAGAAAGTTATAACCACCATTAATTCTGCGGGTATAAAGACCCAAAGATCTGTACGAACCTATACGAGAGTTTCCTGTACTTCCGTAACTGGCTTTTAATTTTAAGAAGTCTAGCCAATCTACAGAATTTAGAAAATTTTCTTTAGAAACAATCCAGCTCAAACCTGCACCGCCATTATACGCTATGTTACTATCGGTCCCAAAAACAGAACTTTCATCTCTTCTAAAGTTTGCGAGAAGAAAATATTTACCCTTATAATTGTAATTAAACTGCGAGTAAAAAGATACTCTCGAGTTGTTGTTCACATCAACGCGGTATACCTGATTTGAAAGACGCTCATCAACTTCGGTAGCAGGATCATCATCCTGTATAGCATCGCTCACGGCATTAATCACACCCGGATTGATAAAACCGATACCCGAATCGTAAGCCAAATCGGTTTTTTCTTCACTTAGTTCTAACCCACCCAAAATATCAAAATGGTGAACGCCTAATTGTTTTTCGTAAAAAGCTTGTGTTTGCCAGTTCCAGCGGGTAGAATTTCTAGCGTTTATAAGTCTGCGTCCCCATTTGGGATAGCTTACACCATCTAGAATAAAAGTTCCGTTCCCCTGTCCGCTTTCATTTGCCCCAGAAAAATAGCGGTCCTGCGTTTTGTCTTTGTAATCCAGACCAAAAAGAGAAGAAACCTTTAAACCGGGTGAGAGTTGATACCCTACATTTAAGCTTCCCAAGATGCCGTAAGCATCAGATTCATTTCTGTTTTGCGCTATTGCAGCAAAGGGGTTTGCCAGAGTGGAAACCCCGATGTCTGCAAAAGAACCATCCTCATTATACGGTGCTATTGTAGGGATAAACGCATAATTGTAATACGAGTTAGGCTCGGTATTTTGAATATAGCTGGGAGTAAGCGAGATTCCTATATTAAATTTAGGTGCAGTATAGCCAAGACTTACATTTCCGTTAACTTGTTTTGCACCATTACCCACCTGCGGTTCATCTATATCTAAATAGGTTACACTGGCTCTATAGTTGAAGCGTTCTGAAGCACCTGAGGCGCTTAAATTGTACTTTTTGTAAACACCTGTTTGATTAAGTAAGTCAAACCAATTTGTGTTTATAGTTGTTTGTGGTAAGAGATTACCTCCTGTATTTTTGAGGTATTCATTGCGTAATTGTGTGTATTGATTACCACTTAGATACTTGATTTGATTAATCGCTTCAGAGATACCCAATTGAGACGAAAAATTAAATTTAGTCTTACCACGCTTACCTTTTTTTGTGGTTATTATAATAACCCCATTTGCACCATCTGCACCATAAACACCTACAGCGGCTGCATCTTTTAAAACATTTATACTTTCAATATCATCTGGAGCTATTTGTGCTAAAGGATTATTAAATGTCTCTGCAGCAATTCCTGAACCATCAAAAAAGGCATTATCAATTCCCGTTTCTTCAGTCATTATCACACCATCTATAATAATTAGTGGCTGGGTAGATGTTCCTAAAACAGCATTGCCTAAAGGTGTTAATGAGCCTTGACCACGTATATTAATTTTCACCGGGCCACCTACTCCAGATGTATTTTCAACCAAAACACCGGCTAGTTGTCCTTCAAGCATTTTATCAACACTTTCGGTAGCTTGCTGTGTGGGTATTTCTTCATTAGTAAGTGTAACAATACTTCCTACGACCTCTTCCTTTAATTTTTTAGTTCCATAAGAAGAAGTTATAATTACCTGATCTAACTCGTTTTGAGCTTCTGCAAGTTGAATTGCAAACCTACTTTGGTCACCTACCTGAATAATTTGGGACTTGTAACCCAAATATTTTATCTCAAGTTGGGTTTCTTCAATAAGAGTTCCGGTAAGTTTATAAAGAAACTCCCCATCAAGATTAGTCATCGCACCTTTACCGGTATTCAAAATTCTAATCGTAGCACCCGGAAGTCCGTACCCATCAGGACCCGTAATTTTACCTTTAATAACTCGCGTTTGGGTTTGCTGGGTTGTTTCTACTTCAGTAGCCAGAATAATAATTTGTTCTCCCTGAATGCGATAGCTGTAGGGAAGCGTATTAAAAACGGCATTGAGCAGTGTTTTTACGGTGCCCGTTATGGTTTTAGTTTGAATGCGTTGTTGTAAATCTACCTTTCCGACATTGTAAACAAATCGATAGGAAGTTTGTTTTTCGATGCTATTGACCACTTCACTTAATGTCGTGTTTTCTAGGTTTAAGGTAATTGATTTTTGTTGTGAAAACGTATTCTGACTGGTTAACAGAACTATAAAAACAAAAATGATTTTTAAAACACGACTTGTTTTAAAGGTGTGTAATAATGAATTCATACGCAAAGGCTTAATTTTTTGGAGAAGGTTGAGTAATATTGATTTGGTTGTTTTTAATGGTAAAATCGAATGGAGTGTCTAGTTTGAGTAATTGTAAAATTTCTTCAATACTACGCTCTAATTTTACGGCACCACTAAAGGTTTGCTTATTGAGAGCCTCGTAGTCATTTAGAATCTTAACATTAAAATGTCTTTCTAACGTTCTAAATATTTCGGTGCTGGGGGTATTATTTAAAAGTAGTTCGCCACGCGTCCAGGCAGTAATAGCTTCAATATTTTTATTAGCCTTAATTAGGCTTTTAGAACTCTTTGTATAAGTAGCCACTTCACCGGGAATTAAGGTTAATTCTAAATTTGAGCCGTTTTCAAGTCCTACCTGTACACGCCCTTCTTCAAGTGCTGTTTCAACGCTATTCATTTCGGTGTAAGCCTGTACATTAAAACGAGTTCCTAAAACGCGAACATTAAGCCTTGCTGCGTGTACTATAAATGGCTGATTTTCATTTTTAGCTATATCAAAAAATCCTTCACCGGTAAGTCTCACTTCACGGGTTTTGCCGGTAAATGAGCATGGGAATTGAAGTGAACTACCCGCATTTAAATATACCACCGAACCTTCTGAGAGTATAATTTTATAGGTTTTACCGAAGGGTACTTTAATTAATTGGTTAGTCACCTTAAGCGTATCTTTTTGCTCCAGAAAATGAATTTCATCTTTAGCAACTTCTGCAACGACCGTACCTTCTAAAGTGGTAATAACATCTTGAGTAACATTTGTAAGATTATGATTCTCTTCTTGATTAATCTTAAGCACAATAGACTCCTCTATTTTGGGTTTATTTTGTTGAGTAGCAAACCAGGCAAGGCCCACTCCTACCAGAACTATAAATATTGCAGCATAACGCCAGGGTTTAAATATTTTTTTAGAAAGTTTAAGTTGTGCCCTATCGTGTTTTAAACGTGCAGGTGCAATCGTACTGGATTCTGATAATGCCCAGGCCGTTTTTAATCTTATAAACTCCTTTTTATTGAGAGGATCTTTTGCTATCCAATCAAACAATAAAGCCACTTCTTCTTCTGAAGCTTCATTATTAAAGTATTTATAAAGAATTGATGAATTCATTGATTTTTAGAGTTGCTTTATATTAGGTACAACTCAGAATCAGCAAACCCTATGTTAAATTGTGAATTTTTTAAGATTACTTTAAAATCAGAGCAATTAAAAAGGCCGGAAGGTAGTCGGTAAGGGATTCTCTTAAGTAAGCTAATGCCCGTGTCATATGAGCTTCTACCGTTTTTACAGAAATAGAAAGCTCCTCAGCTATTTCTAAATTTTTTTTATGCTCAATTCGTTTCATTTTAAATATCAACTGCGTTTGCTCTGGCAATTTTGCAATTAAATGAGCAATTGTTTCCTCTAATTCTAATAGGCTAAAACTATCAAAATCGAGTGCATGCAACACTTCTAAATTAAGATTGCGTTCTTTATCGGCCAGGGTTTTGTCTTGATATTTACGCACCACTTTTTCGTGCTTTAA
This sequence comes from Leeuwenhoekiella sp. W20_SRS_FM14, assembly GCF_052119605.1. Lineage (NCBI taxonomy): Bacteria > Pseudomonadati > Bacteroidota > Flavobacteriia > Flavobacteriales > Flavobacteriaceae > Leeuwenhoekiella > Leeuwenhoekiella sp. W20_SRS_FM14. Next base: position 151,923 of record NZ_JBGQOK010000003.1, read on the forward strand.
AAGATTGAGACATTTAGATTTTGCCGAGGTATATAAAAAAGATTTAATTCCCGCAGGTTTATCAACCAGATTTCTATTTACCCAAAGATTTACAAAAGCTTCCTGAGCTACTCCCCGTGCTTGATCTTCATCATAAACAAATTGCTTACTAAAACCAACAAGCGCCGCGTAATACGACTCAAAATAGTGCGTAAAGGCACGCTCATTTCCTTTTTTGAATTGAGAAAATAGCAATGCATCTGTAGCGTCTTTATTTTGTAGGGGCATTAAATGAATCTTACAACTACAAACTTAAGGCTTACTTAGAATGAAAATGAATAATGGCAGAAAAATTAAATTGAATAATCACTTATTTAAATTATTTAGTCACTCTTAAAAGCTTCTAAAATTTAAGAATCCTGTATTCGCCTAAATTGCTCATATCTTCCCTACAAGATATTTCCCGTGGTACACATTTGCTTAATTTCAAACTTTCATAACAATCTTAATCGCAACACGTGTGTTAAGAATGATTTTTTAAAGTAGCAGCGTCTTCTAGAGTAGATACTTTGATCTGAGAGTGTGCAACAATTTCTTTTTTGATACTATTCTCTCCATTTGAGGAGCTTGTTTTGTCTTATTCTATTAAAATAGTATCAAGTACGGTTAACATCAGATCAGAATCTTATCCCGCTAATTGTAACTTTACGTAACTCGTATGCTTCGCTATATAATTTAAAGAATGTATATCACAGGCCTACACATTAGCAGTTTTTCTAAATCTAAAACTATGAATGCTTTTAAATTTTCTCCTTACCTGGTTTTTTACTTCCTATGCGCTATTTTCTATAGTACACAATTACACGCGCAAAACGGAGATCAAATTCTGGATGGTATTGGAGAAACAGGACTTATCGCTCGATATATTTTTGATGAAAATGTAAAAGACTGGTCACGTAACAATCTACACGCCACAATTAATACTACTGAAAACTCTTATGTAGAAGACCCTGTATTTGATAAAGTACTCCATTTAAAAGCTACCTCTAAAACTTACATCACGCTTCCTGCAGCTACCCTAAATGACATCGAATCACTTAGTATTTCGGGTTGGATTTATTTAAATTCTGAAATTCAAAACGCAGCGTTTTTTAACTTCGGAAAGAATACAACTACTCAATTTTTTGTAGCTCCTTCAGGAACCAAAAAAGAAAATGGTTTAGTAACCAGAATTTCTAACGATTCCAAAGTCATTGCTGAAACTAAAGTTGATGCACTTCCTGTAAAAAAATGGCAACATATAACCGTTGTTATCGATTTCCCTGCCCAGACTATGCACACGTATATAAATGGTGAATTAGCAAAAACAGCCGGTGATTTAAAATTTGATTTGGATGCAATTTTTGGTAAAAACCCTGTAATAAGTATAGGGAAATCACTTGATGCCAAACTGCACGACTTTAGAATTTACCGCATTCCGTTAAGCGAAAATCAAATAAATACGATTTATAATAACTCTCTGAAAGGTGAGGAAGGTGTTGTTAATGAGCGTAAAGAACTTGAAGATGATTTGCCGCAGTTTCCTAAAGATACACCCCAACTTTATAATCAATTTTTAACTGGAGTCTCTGATGTAACGGTCACCACACTTGTAGGACAATTACCCAGATTACCCCGTTATGTAAATGGTATGTATAAAAAAGGAATTAAAGGACCGCAAGTACGGGTTCTTTGGCCTGCTCCTACAGATAATGCTTCGGTATTAAAAACAGGTACTTATGAAGTAACCGGAAATGTACCCGGCACCAGTTTTAAACCTAAAGCAACAGTAACTGTAACTACTGCAAGCACACAAAATACACCAGAACGCAAACTCGAAACTTTTGATCTTAGCGCTGTTTCGCTTAATGCAGATTCACAAGGGCACAGTTCAAAATTTATTGAGAACCGGGATAAGTTCATCAATACGCTTGTCGAGACCAATCCAGATGCTTTTCTGTATATGTTTCGCAATGCTTTTGGTCAACCACAACCTGAGGGTGCAGAACCTTTAGGTGTTTGGGATTCACAAGAAACCAAATTAAGAGGTCACGCTACGGGTCATTATCTTACTGCTATTGCACAAGCCTATGCCAGCACAAGCTATGATGTGACACTTCAAAAAGCATTCGCCAAAAAAATTGACTATATGGTCAATACGCTTTATGAGTTATCACAACGTTCGGGTAAACCTAAAACGGCAGGTGGCAGTTTTGTTTCAGAGCCTACAGCGGTTCCTGTAGCAGCAGGTAAAACCGGTTATGATTCTGACTTGAGCGAGGCAGGAATTCGCACCGATTACTGGAACTGGGGCACAGGATTTATTAGCGCATACCCGCCAGACCAATTTATTATGCTAGAACACGGTGCTAAATACGGTACTGAAAACACAAAAATCTGGGCGCCCTATTATACACTGCATAAAATTCTTGCAGGTCTTATGGATGTATATGAAGTTACCGGAAATGAGAAAGCTCTTGAAGTTGCAAAAGGTATGGGAGATTGGGTACACGCCCGTTTAAGTCAGGTTCCTACCGAAACACTCATCAGTATGTGGAACACCTATATCGCAGGAGAATTTGGCGGAATGAATGAGGCTATGGCACGTCTATCGCGTATAACTAACCAACCTCGCTATCTGGAAACAGCAAAACTGTTTGACAATATCGACATGTTTTATGGTGACGCGCAACACTCCCATGGTCTTGCAAAGAATGTAGATACTTTTCGCGGTTTACACGCAAACCAGCACATTCCTCAGATTGTAGGTGCTCTAGAAATGTATCGGGATTCTAACGCTCCCGAATATTTTAAGGTTGCCGATAATTTCTGGTACAAGACCAAAAATGACTATATGTACAGCATAGGTGGTGTGGCAGGTGCCCGCAACCCGGCTAATGCAGAATGCTTTGTGAGTCAGCCGGCAACGCTTTATGAAAACGGACTTTCGTCCGGAGGACAAAATGAAACCTGCGGAACGTACAATATGCTTAAACTTACCCGCAACTTATTTTTATACGATCAGCGTCCCGAATATATGGATTATTACGAGCAGGGATTATACAATCAGATATTAGCATCGGTGGCAGAAGACAGCCCCGCAAATACGTATCATATATCGCTGCGTCCGGGTTCGCAAAAGCATTTTGGCAATGCAGATATGAAAGGTTTTACCTGTTGTAATGGTACGGCATTAGAAAGCAGTACCAAACTTCAAAATTCGATTTATTTCAAAAATGAAGACAACACAGCACTCTATGTAAACCTGTACATTCCCTCAACTTTAGACTGGAAAGAACGCAACATCACCATAAAGCAAGAAACAGCTTTCCCTAAGGAAGATCACACTCTTTTAACTATAAACGGAACAGGAAAATTTGATCTAAATGTGCGTGTTCCGAGTTGGGCAACAGGCGGATTTACAGTTAAAATTAATGGCAAGGTTCAAAAAACAAAAGCAGTGCCTGGTACATATATTTCAATAAACCGAACATGGAAAAATGGAGATACGGTAGAATTAACAATGCCTTTTCAGTTTCATTTAGACCCGGTGATGGATCAGCAGAATATCGCAAGTTTGTTTTACGGTCCGGTTTTACTAGCAGCACAAGAAGATGCACCACGTAAGGACTGGAGAAAAATAGTATTAAAAGCAAATAATCTGGGAGAAACCATTTCAGGGAATCCTGAACACTTAGAATTTACAATTGATGGTGTGATTTTTAAACCTTTTTATGAAACCTACGGAAGACATTCTGTTTATCTTGATGTAGCTTTAGAATAATACCGATATTTATAACACAACAACAACTACAATTATGCGTGTTTTTAAATTGATGGTATTCTTACTTCCTGTTCTAGGTTTGTTATCTTGTAATCAACCGGCAGAAAATGAATGGGAAATTTTGTTTAACGGTAAAAATTTAGATGGTTGGGAAGCCAAATTTTTTCACCACGAGTTAGGCGATAATTATGCCAATACTTTTCGTGTTATAGATAGTGCCATCGTGGTGAGTTATGAAGATTATGACACGTTTGACAACCGCTACGGGCATTTATTTTATAAGCAACCCTATGAATCCTTTCATCTAAAATTCAAATACAAATTTACAGATGAATGGATGCAGGATGCACCCAGTTATACATATCGCAATAGTGGCGTTATGTTTCATTCACAAGATCCTAAAACTATTTTAAGGGAGCAGGACTGGCCTATTTCAGTAGAATATCAAATGCTGGCAGAAGCCGAACCGGGAAAACCCAGACCTACCGGAAACATGTGTTCCCCGGGAACTGATGTGTTTTATAAGGGTGAAAAATCTAATGATCATTGTATCAGTTCGTCTTCAAAAACCTATACCTGGGACACGTGGATTGAAGCAGAACTCATCGTTTATAAAGACTCGCTCGTAATTCATAAAGTAAATGGTGAGCAAGTGCTTGAGTATACAAAAACTCAGACCGGTGGCGAAGTTGCCAATGGTTTTGACCCACAATATAAAGTAGATGGTAAACCCCTTACAAGCGGTTATATAGGTTTACAAGCCGAAGGTCAGGGAGTCATCTTTAAGGATATCAAGCTTAAAAAGTTATAAGCTAAAACTCTTAATACGAGTAACCCGGTTTTTTAGTAAGCGTATCCATATGTGGTGCAATCTCAGTGTTATACACCTGCTCTTGCCAGTTTTCTTTGGGTACCTCTTCTATTGCAACAGAAATAGAAGCTTCAGACTTACCTAAAGATTGTTGCAGGGTTTGAGACAATGCTTCGGTTACTTTTGTTCGCTCTTCTTCAGTTAATGGAAAACTCTTAAGTATGATGTGTGGCATTGTGCTGTTTTATTTAATTAGATTCCGAAGAAAAAATAGTATGCGAAAAGAACTTTAGTGCGCTGCTTTGGGTTTGATTATCTTTTTAGCACCATTAAATATCAAAAGAACAATAAAGCCAATAAGCAATCCTGCAAGGAATTCAAAAATGATTGCCGGCAAATGCAAAATTTCTTCTAAATGGTGAAAAAAGTCCAGATTATGCACAAAAATTCCTCCGGCAACAAGGAAAAGTGCGATGGTACCTATTACACCAAGGCTTTTAATTACCCAGGGCAATGCATTTACTAAAAACAAACCAACCTTGTCTGAAAAGCTATCTTCCTCCTCATTTAAGTTGATCAGTTTAGTTCCAAATTCATCCATACGCACGATGAGTGCAACAATTCCGTAAACGCCCACGGTAGCCAGAAAGGCAATGACGGTAACAACGCCAATCTGAGTTGCTATGGGTTCTGTGCTCACCGTACCCAAAGCAATAATTACGATCTCAACAGACAGTATAAAATCGGTTAAAATTGCAGATTTTACCTTTTCCTTTTCACGGGTCATTAGCTCCTCTTTAGAAAGCTTGTCTAAATTTTGAATGTCGTTATGCTTCTTGTGAGGTACAAAATACTCGTATAATTTTTCTGCACCTTCGTAGGCAAGATAGAGCCCTCCTAAAATTAGGATCACCGTTATTGCAACCGGTAAAAAGGCACTCAGCAAAAAAGCAATTGGTAAAATGATGACTTTATTGAGAAGCGAACCTTTAGTAATTGACCATAAAACGGGCAGTTCACGGTCAGACATAAACCCCGAAGCTTTCTCTGCATTTACAGCCAGATCATCGCCTAGAATACCGGCAGTTTTTTTACCTGCTACCTTACTCATTACTGCAACATCATCCATTAATGCTGCTATATCATCTAAAAGGGCAAAAAATCCTGAAGCCATAAAGCCTGTTTTTGGTTAGGGCAGCAATATAAGTTCCCAATTTTTAAAATGGAATTAAATATTTTATAATTTATTAGATTATATATGTGTTTAGATTTCCATTAAGCCTACAAACATTAAAGTTATTTTAAAGCCAGACCCGTGTAGAATTCTATTTCTTAGTTTTACTTCAATTAAGAATAAATGAAATCTTTGTAAAATTCAGCTATGAAATATCTTGCACATTATGTGATTGTTGGCGCGTTGTGCTTTTCTGGCATATTATCCTATGCTTTTTATAAAAAATCAATTGCTGAAGAAAAAGAGATACTAGAAAACGCTACTTACACTATTGTAAAAACCTGGGAATTGCCAGAACTTTTAAACGAGGTAAGCGGTCTGGCCTGGGTTAACGATTCTACACTCGCCTGTATACAAGACGAAGACGGTTATATTTATCATTATAATTTGAATAGCGAAGAGATTTCTTATGACGTAGAATTTGCTGAAAATGGAGATTATGAGGCCATTGCATTAGACAGCACAAACGCATATATAATGCGCAGCGACGGTCGTATTTTTGAGGTTCTTAATTATATGAAAGACACATTAAATGTAAGTCATTTCAATACCCCCTTTGACGAAGACAATAATATAGAGAGTCTTGCTTTCAACCCTAAAACGCGTAATCTTATCACAGTTTCTAAAGATAAAGGACTCAATGAAAAACGGTTTAAGGGTATCTATGAAATTCCCTTAGATACTAAAGTTCAGAAAGAAAATCCGGTGGTACAAATAGATATGAATGCCGAAGCTTTTGCCGATTTTCAAAAGAAAAAAGAACAAAAAACCTTCAATCCTTCAGATCTGGCAATTCATCCAAAAACAGGAGATTATTACATTGTAGATGGTAAAAAGCCAAAATTACTCATCCTAAATCCTAATGGAAGTATTAAAGCCCTACACGAATTAAATACCTTTCACTTTGCGCAGCCCGAAGGAATAACTTTTAGTCCAGACGGTAAACTTTATATTGCTAATGAAGCTGCTTCGGGTGTAGCAACTCTTATGGAAGTCACCCTTGATGAACACTAATATTTCAAAGCGAGCTACACAGCTGTACGGCTTACTTTTCGCATAAATTTTTAAGAAAAATTCGGTCAATATAAAACTCCCCGCCAATCTATTGGGTTGAATTCTTAAAACTACTATTCAAAAACTCTTAACACTTCATTAAAACAGTGTTATAGAGGGTTAAAAGTTTTTAAGCATTAACATATTTACTATACTTTCGATTTTTAAAATTTCACCTTCACCATATGATTCACAAATACGCACCTGCGGTACCCTCACAGAATAATAAAATATATTTATTTTTTGTCCTTTTACTCATACTAAGCCAATTTGGTTTTGCCCAGGAAAAGGAAATTGAACAGGTTTTCTATTTTACAGGCAATACCGAATTGCAGACGGGAAATCCTACCCAGTCGGTTTTACAGGCTATAAACACCATGTCTAAAAGCGATAAACATGCAACCTTCGTAGCTTTAGGAAACATCACTAAAGACGGGTATCCTCCAAAAAAATCAGACCGAAAAAAAACGGAAGAACTTCTTGAAAGCAGCATTATGCAACCCTTAAGTGATTTTAATGGGAACGTAATTTTTATGCCCGGGGAAAATGAATGGAATAAGAATGGTCACGAAAATATAGATGATATGGAGTCTTTTATACAAGACCATACCAAAGTCAAATTCTGGCCTAATGACGGTTGCCCTCGCGAAATTGAAGATCTAGGTATGAAAAACACCGAACTGTTGATGATAGATTCACAGTGGTTTCTTGAAGATTGGGATGATCATCTGTATCTCAACAACAAATGTGACATTAAAACTCGTGATGATTTTTTTGCAAAGTTTAAAGATGATCTAAAAGATGAGCAAAATAAAACGGTTATAGTTGCGGTGTATCACTCGGTTTCTACAAATTCTAAACAAAGTTTTATAGAAAGTATAGGTGGTACGAGTAAAGAAGATTTTCATAGCAATGAACGTGAAAAGCTAGGCGGTACTTTAGAAACCCTGGCAGGTATGTTTCCTGATGTGATTTTTGTTTCGGCAAGTGACCGAAACCTTCAATACCTCACGCATCACGATGTTCCTCAAATTATAAGTGGTGCTGCATCTGCAAAACTCGATAAGGTACGCAACACAAAAGATGATGAGTTTGCGGCTAAAACAAATGGTTTTGCACGACTTACGGTTTATAAAAATCGCAGTACTAAGGTTGAGTTTTTTGAGACTGGTAAGGGAGAAACTAAAAAATTATTTGAAAAAGTAATACGCTCTGAGCAAACACAGCCTGAAGAGGTAACCTATCCTGACATTAGTAATCTTGGGCCTACATTTAAAACTTCGATCTACACTAAAGAAGAAACAAACAAAAGCGGATTTTACCGAATGCTATGGGGTAATCATTACCGAGATTTGTACAGTAGAGAGGTTGAAGCCCCTGTACTTGATTTATCAAAATTACCTGGTAATCTTCATGCAATTTCAGAAGGTGGTGGTAATCAATCGCGCTCGCTACGCCTTATAGATGATGAAGAACATGAATATACGGTTCGTGAAGTTCGTAAAAGTGCGGTACGCTTCATTCAGTCGAAAATTAAAGATCATTATGTAGAAGATTTTATGCAGAATACCATCGCAGAAGATATTGTACAGGACTTTTATACCACTGCACAACCCTATGCCCCGTTTGCCTTAAATCCTATTTTTGACAGTTTAGCTATTTACAATGCACAACCTAAACTCTATTACTTACCAAAACAGAAACAATTGGGCATTTATAACGAAGATTATGGTGACAAGCTGTATATGTTTGAAGCTCATGCAGGTGACGAGAATAAAGATTTTTCACGTTTTGGTAATGCAGACGATATTATAAGTACAAAAGATCTATTAGCTGAAACTCGCGAGTCTAAAAAGAATCAGGTAGATGAACCCACGTATTTGAAAATTCGTTTAATGGATTTTATTGTGGGTGACTACGACCGTCACTACGACCAATGGCGTTGGGCAGAGTACGAAAAAGAAGACGGCAACAAATCATATAAAGCCATTCGTCGTGACCGCGATCAGGCGTTTCCTAAATACGACGGCCTCGTACTTAGTATTTTAAAAATGGGGATGATTGATTTTCGCTCTATGGAAAAATATGATGATGATGTTGACAATGTCAAATGGATGAGTCGTTATGCATATCCTCTTGATCAGGCTTTTTTGAAGGAAATTACCTGGGCAGACTGGGAAAAGCAAGTACAATTTATTCAGGAAAATCTAACTGACGAAACAATTGACAAAGCTTTTGCTACGCTTCCCGATGCTGCACAAGATGAAAGCATTGTTAACATCAAACGTAGTTTAAAAGGACGCCGTGATAATCTTGAATCTATCGCAAAACGGTATTACGATTATTTAATGAGTCACCAGATTATTACCGGAACCGGTGAAAAAGATGACTTCTTAATCACACGCCAACCAGACGGAAAAACAACGGTAAGGTTAATTACTTCAGAAGATGTTATTTTTGAAAGAACGTATGATCAATCACTTACTAAAGAAATCTGGATTTACGGTCTTGATGATGACGACACCTTTAAAATCACAGGAACCGGCGATCATTATATTCCGCTTAAAATTTTAGGAGGAGAAAACAATGACATCTACGATTTTGAAAATACTAAACGTGCAAAAGTGTATGATTACAAGAGTAAGAAAAACACATTTACCAATTCGGCTACACGCAGATGGTTAGTTGATAGTTATACAATTAATAACTACAATGATGCTTCTCGTAAATTAAATGCAAACACATTGTTCCCAAGTATTGGTTTTGACCCGGATGCCGGTTTTAAAGTAGGTGTAAAAGACACTTATACAACTTATGGTTTGGCTAATAACCCGTTCTCAACTCAACAATCTATAACAGCACAATTTTATTCAGCAACCAGCGGTTTTGAACTTATTTATCAAGGTGAATTTGCTCACGTATTTTACAATTGGAATTTTGCCTTAGATGCACGCTACACCAGCCCTAATTATGCAATCAATTATTTTGGAATCGGAAACGACACGTTTTATGACGATGATGCCGTAGATCGCGATTTTAACCGGGTACGCATCAAACAATGGAGTGTCTTTCCATCTTTAAAATACAGAAAGGATAATGTAACAATTAGTGTAGGTGCCGGTATTGAGTCCCTTAATGTTGAGTACGATATAAACGGTGTTACAGGTATTAATATACCTCCTGTAAATTTAAACCCTACAGATGATGTGTTTGACAATCAAACCTATGTCGGTGCAGAAGCTAGTTTTCAGTATAAAAATAAAGCAGGTGAGATTGCTTTTATTAGAAGAGGGTATCAGTTTGATCTGGTTGCGGGTTACAAGTCTAATATTGATGAGTACCACAACGAGTTTACTTACCTAAAACCAACCCTTTCTGTTGATATACCCTTACACCCTAGCGGAATGGCCGTTTTAGCAACAAAAGTAGGTGCACATATGAATTTTGGAGATAATTACGAGTTTTACCACGGGGCTACTTTAGGCGGAAATCAAAGTTTAAGAGGTTTTCGTAATGAGCGTTTTAACGGACAAACATCATTTTATCAAAGCACCGATTTACGAGTAGGACTTTCTGAAATTAAAACCAACTTTATACCGCTGCGTATAGGTGTTTCTGCAGGTTTTGACTATGGTCGCGTATGGACTGAAAACGATAATTCAGACCAGTGGCACAACAGTTACGGGGGTTCTGTATTTATAAACGGATTTAAAGCACTTACCGCAAATGTGGGTTACTACTTGAGTGATGAGTCTAACCGCTTAGTTTTTACTTTAGGTTTTGCGTTCTAAAACTGAGAACACAATTTAAATCAAATCAAAATCCTGCTTTTAACAAAGCAGGATTTTTTGCTTTACAACATTATCATTTTAACCCGAAGTAAAAAGAAATATCCAGAAGCACTTTAACTAGAGAAGCACAACTGCTTAGCATTCTGAAAATGAAAAATAGTGAATACTAAACTATCCTTCTAATTTATAGAGTAAAGGGTTGAATGCTTTAGAAACAACCAGTACTTTGTCTCCGGGTTTTAAGTGTTCTGCCTCCTCATGTTGAATGACCACTTTAACGACTTCGGTATGAATGCGCACCGTTACAATGCTTATAATTTCTTCTATATCTATTTTTAGAACTTCACCAGTGAATTTAAATTTTCCACTTAGATTTTGATTAATAAATATCTGCTCGGGAGTTCCTTGTTTTGTAATTAAACCATTTTCTAAACAAATCACGCGATCTGCTAGTTTTACAATTTCGCTAATATCGTGAGAGATAAGAATCGTGGTTAAATTAAATTCGTTATGTACGCGTTTGAGATATTCCTGCAGCTTGTATCTTATTGTAGTGTCTAAAGCGGCCAGTGGCTCATCAAGTAATAGAATTTCAGGTTTTTGAACGAGTGCACGTGCCAACGCGACGCGCTGTTTTTGACCACCGCTTAATGTATCAGGTTTACGGGTTTGCAACTGGCCCAACTCCATAAGTTCTAAAAGATCTGGGATTGAGTTATTCTGGCTTTTTTTTGCTTTAGCAAACTCTAAATTCTCAAGAACCGTCATATGCGGAAACAACGCATAATCCTGAAAGACATAGCCTACTTTTCGTTTTTGAGGCTGAAGATTTACTTTTTTTGAGGCATCAAACCAAACCTCATCATGAACACTAAGAGTTCCTGAATCAGGTTTCATTAAACCGCTAATCATACGTAAGGTCGAGGTTTTACCCACACCCGAAGGCCCATAAAGATTAACAAACTCACCCGCTTCAATTTGTAAATTTAAACGTAATAGCATCTCCCCTTCTGCCGCCTGTAACGTTTTGCTGAGATCAAGTTTTATCATTTGAAGAAGCTTTTAAAGTAATTTCCGTTTACGAGATAAACCAGAAGCAGTATGCAAAAAGTGATTGCAAAAAGTACCAGTGAGTAAAAATTAGCTGCGTCATAATTAAGCGCTTCCACTTCATCGTAAATTGCTATAGATGCTACTTTTGTTTTACCGGGAATGTTTCCACCTATCATCAAAACCACACCAAACTCTCCTACCGTATGCGCAAATGACAATACTATACCGGTTAGTATTGCCGGTTTAATTTGAGGAAACTGAATTTTAAATAAGGTTTCCCATTTTGATTTTCCCATCACGTAAGAAGCTTCTGTAATGGACCTGGAGATCGAACTCAAACCAGATTGTATAGGATGCACCATAAACGGTAAACTGTAAATTACGGAAGCAATTACTAATCCTGTAAATGAGAAAACCAGTTTTATACCCAAAATAGAATTTAACCAACTTCCCACCCCATTATTAGGACTAAATGCCATTAAAAAATAAAATCCTAGAACGGTGGGCGGTAAAACCAGAGGCATACTTACTAAGGTTTCTACAACCGGTTTTAAACGGGATTTAGAGTTGCTAAGCCAGTATGCAATGGGAGTTGCGATGATTAATAAAATTAAAGTAACCACCAGAGCAAGTTTAAATGTGAGTAACAGCGGTTCCCAATTCATAATCTACGTAGCATAACTTCGTTTAACTTAACCATTGCTACAACCTCACTTGAGACCGCAAGATTTAGCTTCAAAACTGCTGCTGTACTTATGATTGAAGTAAGAGCACCGGCAGTAGTACTTAGTTTGATTTTACTTAATAATTTTCCTTTTTCAATACCTAAAATGGTCGCAGGTAGTTGATTTTGCAAACTCACATTAGATTGCTCACCTATTCCTATAATTACTTCAGTTTCTTTAAAGACAAGCGATACTTTATGTTCTTTTTGTAAATAGTCTGCAATTTGCGGGGTATCAATCACGATTGCTTTGAGAAATAACTCAGAAGTCACAGCAACCTCAACTATCGTTAAATGGCCGCTTACTTCCAAAGCGTGTATATGACCGTGTAGTTTATTCATTTCCCGAATATCCAAAATCTGAAAGTATTTTCTGCGCTTCAGGCGAAAAAAGATAATCATAAAAAGCTGATGCCGCATTTAAGTTTGCGTCTTCCCGGTTAAGCACCACCACGCCCTGAGCTATGGGATCGTAAAGTTTTTCATCGATAACAGCCCAGTTACCTTTGTTTTTAAGTGCAGGAGATTTTACTACTGCTAATGCTGTAAAGCCTATCTCGGCTGCGCCCGAAGTTATAAATTGATTCGTCTGAGCTATGCTTTCGCCATAAACCAGCTTATGGGAGATAAAATCGTATAAATGCTGACTTTTTAATACTGAAATAGCCGCACTGCCATAGGGTGCAGTCTCAGGGTTTGCCAGTGCAATATGCTGTATAGAAGCACTGGTAAGCATACGTAAAATAGGCAATGACTCGTCTGAATAGGACCATAAAACCAGTTTACCGTATGCATATATCTTAGGAGGATTTATTGCCATCCCGGCATCATATACCGCCTGCGGATAGGTTAGATCTGCCGCTACAAAAATATCATAGGGCGCGCCTTCTTTAATCTGAGCGGTAAGTTTACCTGATGAACTTATTACAATCTGGCATTTTACACCTGTTTTGGCCGTAAAGTCTGCTGCTAATTCGTGAATTGCAAACTGCATATTTGCCGCAGTTGCGATACTTAAAACGGTTTCAGATTTTTGGTTACAAGTAACAAAAAGCATACTAATACCAAGTACGGTTAAAACTACGGGCAGTCTATTTACAATCTTAAAACTGTTGTGCATTTTTAAATAGAGTATGAGTGATAACAAAATAAGGCTTTTAAAACGAACTTACTCTGAGAGAAACTAGAACAAATCGTCAAAAATTTACCGTGCACTAAAAAAAAACGCTTTCAGGATTCTGAAAGCGCTCATCAATAATGTACTAGTTCTATTTTTCTTAATCACAATTTCCATCTGCATCGCAGCTCTGCCCTTGCATCACTTCAAATTCTAGCGAATTGTGTTTAGCGTGCCACTCGCTGTATGCTTTATCAATAACTTCAGAAAATTGCTCTTCGGGTTGTGCTCCAGAAACCGCATATTTTCGGTCAAAAACAAAAAATGGAACACCGCTTACTCCCAGTTGCTGTGCTTCTGCTATATCCTGCTCTATAAAAGCAGCAAAGTTCTCTTCTCTCAATTCGGTATGTATCGCTTCTTCAGTAAGGCCTACTTCTACACCCAACTGTACAAGTACATTTGTATCATCTACATTTAAACCGTCTATAAAATACGCTTTCAACAAGCGTTCTTTCATAGCATCCTGCAGACCTTGCTGACCAGCAAGATGTATCATTTGATGCCCTTTATGTGTATTTGCGACAATTACCTTATCATAATCAAAATCAAGACCGGTTGCCTTAGCATAATCGGTTACGTGATCTATCGCATTTTGTGCCTGCTCTGCACTCATACCCTTGCGATCTTGTAAATACTGTTTGCTGTGTATCGTTGCATCTGTTTTAAGATCTGGTGCTAATGAAAAACTCTTCCATATAACTTCTATGCGGTCACGATGTGAAAACTGCTCTAAAGCTTTATCAAAATTACGCTTGCCTATATAGCAAAACGGACACATGATATCACTCCATATTTCGACTTTCATTGTATTTGGTGTCATGTTATAATTTATAGGGGTTACCAGATACTAGTCGTAAAAACAGCGTATACCTTACAATGGGCTAAGTTTAGGCGCTGCCGAAACGCGAATGACAAAATCTCCTACAGTAGTTGATTTTAGAGAAAAAGGTATCGTAAGTGGAAACAAACCGGCCAATGTATTAACTGAAAATTTATCTACTTCCTGACCCGGTCTCGAGTTGTCTGAATAGATATAAATACGTAGCGTCTCTGGTAATGAATCTACCAAAACATATTCTCGCATAAATGAAAGTGCCTTTGCCTTACTTTTTTTAGGATAATCTATTTTCTGCGCCACCAGGTTCGCCTTAAAACTATTACCCTCAATGTCTGTTAGCCGCATTTGAGGTACAAATAACTGTTTTTTAATGCCTAAACAATCACATAGACTATATACCGAAATACGATAAATGCTATCTGGTTTCGGAGCAAACTGAAGCATTTTAAAATTAGATCGAGTCAACGAATCGGCTTTATAAATAAGTACAGGATCTTCTACTTTTAAACTGAATTTATAGTCGGTATTAGATTTTAAAAGCGGTGTTTCTTCCGGTAGATAGGATTTAAAATCTATAATAGGTTCGCGATTAATTAAATCCTGATACGCCTGTAAACCATTTAACTTAGCAGCGCAAGAACTTAAAAACACTAAAGCAACTAAAACTACTAGCTTTTTGTACATATTTTAGTTTATAATACTGAAAAAAGACCTGCAATAAGTAAAATGGGTAAGATGAAAATAACTATAGGCAATAGCAGATTTAAGATTGCAGTAGCTATTGAGCTTTGTTGCACTTCAGAAATACCTATAATTATGAGAACAAGCGAACAAATTACCAGAACCGTTTCTAATAAAACCGAACCCCAAAATGCAATATTTTCTAACATTCCGCCGCTGGTAATATCACCCTCTGCCTGAAATAATGCTATTCCGTAAATACCTACCTGAGGTACTAAAAAAACAAGAGTTAAAATCATAGGTAACGACCCGTAGGCCAATACCCGTAGAATACTTTTTGAATCTGCCTTACCACCTACCCATTTACCGGTATAACTAAGTAACGAAGCATAAATATAATACGACACCCACCCTAGTAGAGCACCGCCTACAATACTAAAACCCAGTACGGCTCCCAAACTTAAATTATCTCCTAAATTTTTATCTAATGCACGATCAAAGCCACGTACAATTCCTGCTAAAATGAGTAATATATAAACGTGCTCATCGTATTTTTTAGCTTCTATAAATTTGAATACTTCCCGCGGAAACACCCATATACGCGTAAATAGTTCACGGTCTGTCAGGTTTTCTACAGATTCTTGAGGAGGAGTAGTTTGTTGCATAGGCTAATTTATTTTAAGGGTTTTCGCTAGCAATTAATTTTTGAGCGGTTTCATTTGCTGCATATACAGCACCATCCATATATCCCGGAAACTCAGTTGCCGTTTCTGAACCCGACACCAGTAATCTGTCTTCAAAAAATGAATCCTGAAAAACAGGATTCCCATTATTTTGATGAGGAAAAAGCGGACTCTCAGAAGATTCATAGGTATGCGTTTCCCGGCTCCAGATGCATTCTTTATATTCAATAAAACGGGTTACCGGTTCGCCAAAAACATTTTTTAACTGGTTCATAACCCGCATCTGGCGTTCAGTAGCATCAAGCAACTTATAAGAAGCATTCATAAAACCACACAACGCATATTTAGAACGCTTGTGATCGCAGTGGTCGTAAAATTCAATTATAGGTCCGGTATTGCTAAACAAGGTTCCAGACAGCTTATTTTCTTCCCAGAATGGTGTCTTAAAAGTTAGTGCCACTTTGATAGAATCTTCCATCCAGGTTTGTGTTTGTTGAGCCGTATGTGTTATTAAATCGGGTAAAGCCGGTGAAAATTGAATACGCTTAGACCACAATTTTGGCGGAAGCGCAAGAACCACTTTATCGGCTTCAAAAACATCACGCGCTTTAACGACTACTTTATCAAAATGAAACTGAATTTCGTTAACCGGCTGATTGAGCAAAACCGCATTTTTAGCTAACTTTTTATAAAGTGTTTGTATTAAATGCGAAGTGCCGCCGGCAATACGATAACTGGGCGGTTGGCTGGGTACTTGAATAGATTGTGCCGGAGAAGTAGAAAACGGCTGAAAAAACACCGTACCCGTCATATACTGTTCAAAAGAAGAAAGGCCAAGCTCCTTTAGTAAAGCGATTAAATATGTATGTTGATCACCAAACCAGGTAGCACCCAATTCTACCGGCCTCTCAGCGGTATCAAACGCGGTATGTATTCTACCTCCTACCCGATCTCTGGCCTCCAAAATTTTAAAAGGAATTCCTTTTTGCTGTAAACGGTATCCTGTTAACAACCCACTTAAACCCGCACCTATTATTAATATCATCTAGTAAAATTAAGGAAGCTTTGAATTAATTGTAATATAATAAAGTGAAGTTAATTTGAAAAAATCCATTTTCATAGACTCTTCACATTCTAATCCGTATTAATATCGTTTGCTTCTAAGATCTGATTAAATTGTGCTTCATTACCTGCTTCTTTCATTTCAGCATAAATAATGCGCATCACTTTTTCAGCATCTGCTCTGTAGGGCGATTTAAGTTCAATATAGCGCTTATAAGCCTTACACATTGCCTCAAGCCCTTTCTCATTTTCATTTAGTTTTAGCGCATAAATGGTTCCTATACCGTAAAATACCTCAGGATTACTGGCATCTATTGCTGCCAGACGTTCATACGATTTTAGAGCGTTGGCGTAGTCTTCTTTATACTGATAAACGATGGCAATATTTTGTAAGGGCATCAAGCCATAGGGATCAACTTGTATCGAGCTTTCATAAGCTGCGATTGCCTCGTCAAATTTGTTCAGCTTTCTATACATCAATCCCAGATTGTCCCACGCAAATGCAAAATCAGGATCTTCTTTGACTGCTTTTTCAAAATAGGCAGCAGCCTTCGCAAATTCTTCATTTTCTGAAGCATCAACACCATCAACATAATACATATAGGCTTTGCGATTTTCAGACAGTGATTTATCGCTTTGTTTGTCATTACTTGTAATCGTCTCTTTTAAAGCCATACAATTTTGCATCATATAACGCTCTACTGTATAATAATAATCTTTGTATTCATCAGACTCCTTATTAGTATTTATGACAATATCTATTTTTTGTTTACCATCTTCACTTACCACCGCATCTTTATCAGGATTTATATTTTGAAATTTTGAACCCATCTGGTATGCACCGGCTAACTCGTCAAGGCATTTATTGATTTCTAAAGCAACCTCTGCCCTATGCTTATCGTAAGTACTTATCGCATCTATACACTCACAAGCATTTTTTGATAATTGGCTGAGAAGAATATCTTGTTGAGAACCGCCTTCTTCCTGAGCAAACGCCGCAAAAAACCCGAGCATAACATTTAAAAATAGTAGTGTTTTTTTCATCCTTAAAATTTAAATAGCAGACTTTTATCTCACAGATTAATCATTATCTGTAATTATATTAACAAGATAGTATATAATTTTAAATCCTAATTACAGCTTTTCTCATTTGTGGCTGATTAGCTCGAAATTTTCATCATTATATTCTGATACCAATTCAGCATTAGCGCAAAAAAAAAGCAGCTAAAAAGCCGCTTTTCAAGTTTTATAAAAAATCTTCCCGAGCCGGATTAAAGGCGTCTATGAGAATCCCTTCTTCCAGACATTCGGCACCGTGGGGTGCGTGCGGGGGAACGTAAAAACCATCACCGGCTTCCAGAATTTCGCTGTTACCATTAATGGTAATCTTAAATTTACCCGAAGCCACATAAGATCCTTGTGTGTGCAAATGGTCGTGAATACGGCCTATGGCTCCGGGTTTAAATTTTACACTTACGACCATAAGGTCTTGGTTGTGCGCTACAATCTGACGGGTAATCCCGCTATCTGCCTGTTCCCAATTAGCTTTATTAGATTTAAAAAATAAATCGATTTCCCTTTTTATGGACATTGATTATCGGTTTTGCATAAATTCGATTCCGGCAATAACGCCACGTAATTCTGCCAGACCTTTTAAACGGCCAATTGCGGTATATCCCGGGTGCGCCAAAGGCTTCTTTAAATCATCGAGCATCTGATGCCCGTGATCAGGACGCATAGGTAATTGTTTACCGCGTTGCTTTTCTACTTCTAATAATTCGTAAATCACAGCCGGCATAGGCACGTCACCTTCTAAATGATTGTCTTCATAAAAACTGCCGCTGGTATCGCGTCTTGTACTGCGCAAATGTATAAAATGAATGTGGCTGCCATAGTCTTTAACCATTTGTACCAAATCATTATCTGGTCGTGCTCCAAAAGAGCCGGTGCAAAACGTAATTCCGTTAAAAGCACTAGAATTATCTGCCAATAAACGAGCGACATCTGAAGCTTTGCTCATAATACGTGGCAAGCCAAAGAACGCGTGCGGCGGATCATCTGGGTGTATCGCCATCGCTACACCTGCCTGCTCTGCAGTGGGTAAGACTGCATCTAAAAATAGCTTTAAATGTTCTTGAGCTTTAGCCTCGTCAATAGTTGCATAAGTATCTAAAGCTTCTTGAAAAGCAGTTAAGGTATACCCTTCTTCTGCTCCAGGTAGTCCGGCAATTATTGCACTTTCTAATTTCTTTTTTTCTGCTTCAGAAGCGGTATTCATAAAATGTTTCGCATCTGCAAGTATAGACTCCTTATAGTCTCGCTCTGCATTGTTACGTTTAAGCATAAAACAGTCAAAAGCTGCTAAAAGTGCCCATTCAAAACGCAATGCCGTTGCTCCGTTTGCCAGCGGATATGCCAGTTGAGTACGCGTCCAGTCTAACACGGGCATAAAATTATAACACACCACATTTACACCTATCTTACCTAAATTCTGAAGCGAAATCTTGTAATTCTCTATATGCCTCTGAAACACTCCGGTTCGGGTTTTCATAGGCTCGGTTACTGGTAAACTTTCAACCACATGCCAGTCTAAACCTGCCGCATTAATTTCGGCTTTACGCTTCTCAAGCGCTTCGAGTGTCCAGATTTCTCCGTTTTTAATTTCGTGCATCGCGTGTACCACACCGGTTGCACCTGCCTGTCTTATATCTTGAAGCGATACAGGATCTTTAGGCCCGTACCAACGCATTGTTTGATTCATCTTATAACTTTTAAAGGATAACAGATCGCAAAAGCATCTGCCTAATTCTAAATTTGAAATTAAAATGCAGCATTAAACGCCTGCAAATACTTTAAAACCACCATCTACAGTGACAACTGTACCGGTAACAAAACTTGCGGCATCGCTGCACAACCAGTGAATGGCACCATTTAAATCTTCAGGGTTACCAAATTTTCCCAGGGGTGTATGTGCGATGATTTTTTCACCTCGATCGGTAAGACTCCCATCCTTATTGGTTAATAAATCACGGTTTTGCTCGGTTAAGAAAAAGCCCGGCGCTAATGCATTTACCCGAACCGGATTTTCCTGCTTTTG
Source organism: Leeuwenhoekiella sp. W20_SRS_FM14 (assembly GCF_052119605.1). Classification (NCBI taxonomy): domain Bacteria; kingdom Pseudomonadati; phylum Bacteroidota; class Flavobacteriia; order Flavobacteriales; family Flavobacteriaceae; genus Leeuwenhoekiella; species Leeuwenhoekiella sp. W20_SRS_FM14. The sequence goes on from NZ_JBGQOK010000003.1 coordinate 171,932, forward strand.
TGCAAATTCTACTGCCAGAAACTGCGTAAGATTTTCAATAGCAGATTTTGCTGAAGCATAGCCCATCACCCGTGTAAGAGGTAAATGAGCTGCAACTGATGAGATATTAACCACACTCGCCTTTACTGATTTTTCTAATAACGGAAGGAAAATTTGCGTAGGCAAAAAGGTTCCTATGTAATTCAAATCGATCACCTTACGCATCTGCTCTAAGTCTGCATCTGCAAGCGTCTGGTTAGGCATAATTAAAGCTCCGGCCATATTGCCGCCTGCGGCATTAATCAAAACATCTATATAACCTAAATGCTCTGCAATTTCCTCTTTTACCAGCATCAAAGCTTCTTTATTGGTTACATCTGCCACTACGCCGGTGGCCTCGTGCCCATGTTGCTTGATGCTACTTACCAGCGCATCAACTTTGTCTTTGCTACGCCCCAAAATCACGACGTGAGCGCCTGCTTCAGCTAGTGATCGAGTCATCGATTCACCCAGAACACCGGTTGCTCCGCTAATTACAATTATTTTATTCTCTACAGAAATCAACGATTTCATATTCTTGGTTTTTTGGTTATTGTTTAGTCTTTTAAAGAAACAATTTCTTTGCTTAAAACGGAATCTTTTATATAGGTTTTTAATGCTAAACCCTGTCGTACAACTTCCTGTAATGCTAATGTAGCGACCAAAGTTGCCCCTAATTTAGAAAGGTGTGTATCATCGTGTTTTTCGGTTTTGTAATACGTGTTTTCACCGGCTGCAAAATGCAAATGCAGCTGTTTAGAACCTTCTACTCCATATCCTTTTTCAAGTCTTTCAGTTAGAAATTGAAGATCTAGAAATGGTACATTAAGATCTTTTGCGGTCATGCGTACTACTAGCGGATAGTCCCCGTGCGTATCTACTAAAACACCGGCATCATTAAAATTACGTCGCACAATAGACGACAGTAGAACGGGAATCGCACCTTTAGCTCGCGACTCGTTTACAAATCGCTCCAAATTGTAGCGGTATTGCGTAAACGGGAAGGTGTAGCGTGTACTGTCTAGAATTTTTTCGTCATTATGACCAAATTGTACAAATAGATAATCCCCCGTCTTCAGCGAATCTAAAACTACCTGCCAGCGGCCTTCTGTTATAAAACTTTTACTACTGCGACCGTTTACTGCGTGATTACTTATAATTAAGGAATCACTCACAAGATCTGGAAGCATTTGTCCCCAGCCGTGTTCAGGATTAACCTCAGGATTTTTTTTATCTGCCATTGTAGAATCTCCTATGAGATACAATGTGGTTTTTTGCTGCGCGGAAACTAACGTAACCCAAGCAAATAAGAAACTAAAGAGTAGCTGTTTTATATTCATTTTTTAATTGTTTAAGATTGAAGAATATGCATCAAGATTCCAGTTATCATGGCCTTTTAAAACGGAAGCTTTAGTGTATTGAGCTAACTCGTTTTCATAAATCTGATGCGACCACCATACACGTTTTTGAGGGTTTGCTCCTGCACCGCTGCTGTTATATTCCGCATAAAAAACCGTACGCTCTTTGTGGGGAAACATGACATCGCCATCCCAGACTTCCCAACCTTCGGGAAGTATGTGGGCTCCCAGTTTACAATTTAAAAAAACGGTTTTAGCATAAGGTCTCCAGGGTCTGCCTAAATATACTTTTGAGACTGCAGCATCTGCAGTAAGTGTACAATCTGAAAATACATAACCGTATTGCTGTCTTGCTGGGGTTGAAGCTGCCGTAACATATGAATCTGCCAGACTTTTAATCTCACAGTTATCAAAGAATGCCGTTGCCTGCCCAAATATAAAATCTGTTGTTCCCTCAATGTAGCAATTTTCAAATAGCATACGGTTGTCTTCGCCGGCAGTATAAACAGTATCCTGACATCCTAAAATTTTACAATTTTTAAATACAGAACGATCTCCTGCCGCGTGTAACGATACTGCCTGCCCTTTTTCACACCACGTATTTTGTATGGTTAAATTTTCAGCATAAAAATCCTGTCCCTCAACTTTTAGAGTAGCCGAAGTGAACGTATTCAAAACCTCCTGGGTCACCGCATCTACTTTCCCTGAATAATCGCTGTTTACCAAAATAACCTGATCACGGTCTTCTCCTATTAGGGCAATCTTTCGCTTCCAGGCTGGGATGGTGATTTTCTCGTTGTAAATTCCTTTTTTTATAAATATACGCACGTAATCAGGACCCAAATCGCGGGTACTATTTATGGCTTCCTGTATACTTTTAAAATCACCACTGCCGTCTTGAGCAACTGTAATCTTGTGGTAAACACGAGCTGTTTCCGCAATAAATATCCGGTTTAAAAATGATAGGCTGTACTGTAATGTTTTTTCAAACCAGGGATTCATTAACCAGAACGAATGCGGTGTTTCTGGGATGGTATGTACTTCATTATAAATCCCGTACTCGTTTAATAGAGAAACCATATCATCACGACCAGCGTGAAAACGAGATACGGTACTGTTTATAAAAAGCGTGGGTGGTGTAGTGGCATTTACATATTCTAATGGAGAAGCTTCTTTCCATTTTTTTGGGTTTTCATCTTGTAAACCGCCTAGCCACTTCCCTGCGATCTCACTTTCTTCAGCCTGCGGGTGAATAAAAGAAACGATACCGTCAACATTAATAATTGCCTGCACTGCATCTGACGTTTTATAATCTGTACTATCAAATCTTTTTGAATTACCTGTAACTCCTACTATAGTGGCCAGTTGAGCACCGGCAGAATTACCCAGAATTGCAATTTGATCTGGATTGATGTTGTACTTCTCTGCGTGATCCCTCATAAATCGTAAAACCGCTTTTAAATCTAAAACTGCCCCGGGAAAAGGTGTATCTGTGCTTAAACGGTATTCTGCAGTAACTGCTACAAACCCATTGTTAGCTAAATGCTGTGCCATAGGCCTTACATTTTCTTTACTTCCACTAATCCAGCCGCCTCCAAAAACCAGTAAAACCGCCGGACTTGTTGCTGATTTATTCTTGGGGTAATACACGTCTGCTTTTAAATCTTTCCCAGAAACACGGGCATAAACGACGTCTTCTTCCGCAGAAAATTGGGCTTCTTTTAAAGTTGTAACCGGTGTGATAAACGGATACTCTTTTTTTAGTTTCTTATAAGTGGTGCTAATCGTGTAAGGTTTTACCTCAATCTCCTTTTTCTGCGCAATACAACTATCGGTAAGTATTAAAAAAAGAGTAAACAAGCTTAAAATTCTATACATCGCTTTTTATTTTGTAATTCTAAAAAAAATCAAAGTCTGCGTAACCGCCACGTTTTGCATCTAGACTGCTTACGCTAAATATACCCACTTTTGCTCCCACCCATTTTCCGGGTTTGGCGGTGAATGCTTTTCTGAGCCGAATTTGTAAAGCTTTGTGCGAGTATATAGGCAAAGAGTGATATCCGTTTTAAATATTCTATAAGGTTTAGATTCTGCATTTTTCTAAAAATAGAAAAAAGCTTAACCGAAACCGGCAAGCTTTTTTCTTTGTTTTTGCAATTAATTAAGGCTATTGATACGCAGGATTTTGTTGAAAATCTCTGTTTTGATTTAAATCGATAGCGGTTTGTGGTAAAGGTCTTAGAATTTTTAATTCGCCGTTAGCTCCTTGAAAATTAGCTTCATTAACCAGATAATGATAAGCAGAAGCACGCTCAACCAATTTGCCGGTACGTTTTAAATCAAACCAACGGTGATACTCTCCTAATAATTCACGTCCACGCTCATCAAGAATATAATCTATATCAAAGTCTCCCGCTTGCGCTGGAACAACTCCTGCACGCCTGCGTACTTCGTTAAGACGTAATAAACCCGTTGCCGGATCGCCTGCTTGAAGATATGCTTCTGCAGCAATTAAATAGGTTTCTCCTAATCGTGATAAAATAATATCTCTTCTGCTGGTACTTCCACCAAATGGAGCTGCAGGATCATCAAATTTTCTAACCGGAATAGTTTGATAATCTGTTGAAGGATTTACTGAAGGTACATAACTACCATAATCGTGATAAACAGCTTCAGGATGTGCAGCCATATAAGCAGCCTTGTCTGCAGGAGTTGCCTCCCAGGCTGGCGCGTAATAATGCGCTACAGGAAGAGTACTCGTATCTTCTACATCGTAAAAGTCAAAATAACGATTATAAACCTCAACCATAAATGTCGCATTATAACGGGTATCGTCTTCAGTAAACAAATCAATAGCAAATTGAGTAGGACATAATAAATACCTTCTACTCGGTGCATTGCCAGCTACTTCAGTTCCACCTTGATACGGTCCAAAATACGATGTTTGTTGATGCCCCAAAGTCTGAGGGTCTGTACTCACCGATTTAGGATCATATTGTACAGAAAATAATGTTTCTGAATTAATTGCATACGTGGGATTACCCGGTGCCCATAATTCATCAAATGGCAGCGTTAAACGCTCTCCTGCAATCGCAGCATCTGCATAACTTGCAGCCGTATCAAAATCTGCCTGTGTACCAAAATCTTCATAACCTCTGGTTAAGTACACTTTAGCTAATAAATGGTTTACAGCACGCTGTGTTACTTTTCCCTGAAAAGCACCTGTAGCTACCTGATTTAGTGCTCCTTCTAGTTCAGTTATAATAAAACTGTAGATGTTTTCTGCAGAATCACGGTCAAAACTAAGAACCGGCTCTTTGAAATACTCTGTAACTAAAGGTACACCTCCATAAGTTTGAACCAATAAGAAATAGGCATTTGCTCTTAAATAGCGTACCTGTCCTATTTGCTGCGTAAGTACACTGGTATTTGCAGTTAAGTCTGCATAAAAAATAGCGGTATTTGCGGTTTGAATCGCTTTATAAGCGTTATCATACAGTGCTGCTACACCTTCAGATGAAGGGTTAAGATCTGTATATTGGCTTAGTCCCGTAGGTTCGGCATCACGCCCTTCAGCATATAAATCTGTTCCGCAGGCATACAACCATGGTTCATTTCCGTAAAGTTCACGTAGTTGTGAATAATTTGCATTAATCAACGACTGGTATCCTTCTGCTGTAAGATAGAATTCTTCGGCAACGGCAAACGACTCATTTTCCTCCTCTAAAAAATCCTGACAACTGGTCACCGCGAGCAGCAGTACCAGACATCCTATTATATATCTTGTCTTTTTCATCTTCTTAAAATTTTAAATTAAAACCTACCTGATAGGTAACATAACTAGGTCTTCCTGTTTGAAGTGATGCCCCTGCCCACTCGGGATCGTACCCATCATACTCTGTAAAAACAAATGGATTGAGTACGTTAGCATACACGCGTAGCTGTGAAAGGTTTAAAGATTCTAATGCTTTACCACTCAAGTTATATCCTAAGGCTATGTTTTTTACTTTAACAAAAGACGCATCTCTGTAATAGCCTACTCCATTATTTCTCCAAAAGCTACCTTCGTTACGAGGTTGTGGATGTGTGTTAGAAGCTCTGGCAGGAATACCGGCATCGTTTGCAGGTATATACCAGTCTATATCTAATTTTTGACGACCGCGATCACGGGTATCTGCAAAATTTGCATGGTAATTACTGTAAACTAAAACTCCCTGAGTAACTATTACTGAAGTAGATAGGTCAAAATTCTTAACGCGTAAAGAACTAAAGAAACTACCCGTCCAGTCTGGATTTGTAGATCCTAAAATAACACGATCTGCATCTGGTGTGTATTTACCGTCACCATTGACATCGAGAAGTTTTTCCTGCCCTTCTTTTAACCCATAACCTGCAGCTTCATCAATCTCATCTGCTTGCCAGATTCCGGTAAACTTGTAATTATAAAGCGCATCTAGCGACTCTCCTATAAACAAGTTATTACCCACATCATCTACCTGATCCTGCCCGTAAATAGAGCGTAATTCATTAGTATTTTTAGTAAAAGTAAACGACGTTGTCCAGGTGATATCCTCTGTTTGGATATTGCGTGTTGTAAGTGCGATCTCTACCCCACGGTTACTTACAGAAGCAACGTTTGCTGCGATATTTGCAAAACCGGTTTCGCTTGGTAAATCCTGAGTAAATAGTAAATCATCAGATAAACGATCATAAACATCGATACTACCTGTAATACGATCTCTATATAAACCGAAATCAAGACCTACGTTAAATTCACGGGTACGTTCCCACTTTAATTGTGCGTTTGCAATCTGGTTAGATATAAATCCGTTTGAAGACTGACCTGCATAATCATAATACGTTTGTGTATCTAGTGTATTTAATGAGGAATACGGATTAATTTTATTATTCCCGGTATAACCAAAACTAGCACGAAGTTTCAAGTTACTTACAACAGCAGACTCGGTTAAGAAATCTTCGTTAGAGATATTCCACCCCAATGCTGCTGAAGGAAATGAATCCCAACGGTTATCTTCAGGAAATACTGAAGAACCATCCCATCTATTAGAAAGTGTAAGTAAATATTTATCGTCATACGAGTAATTAAATCGTAATGCGTAGGATCTTAATGTAGTTTTAAAATAATTAGAACCTAAATCATAAGTGCCCTGTTCCCCACTACCTATATTGTAAAAACTGGTATCAAAAGGCATATTTCTAGAAGAAGCAAATGAACTCTCATTACGGTCTGAAAACATACTGTATAAACCTAAAAGATTTACATTATGTACTTCATTAAAAGTCTTCGTTATATTAAACTGGTTATCCCAGGTATAATTGAAGTTTTGTATCTGATCCAATCGAGCAGAAGACAGATCGTTGTTTTTACTACCGGTATCTGTAAGTGGTCCCCAAGATCTTCCTCGGCGATTATCTGAATATCCTGCAGCCAGCGAGGTCTTAAAGGACAACCATTCTAGAGGCTTATATTCAAAATACGTATTCCCGATTATATTCCATCTACGAATGTTATCGATTGCATTTTCAATTTCTAAAAGAGGATTATATGTACTGGTCTTATCTATAATAAAATTTCCGTCTGGACCCACTAGTTTTCCGGGTAGTGGAAATAGCGTTTCTCCATCAAGGTCATAAGGATCTAAGAAAGGATTTAATCTAAAAGCCTCCTGCATGGCTATATCACTACCCTGATCCTGATCTGTTAAAGTTACCGTAATATTTGTGCCTAAGATAAACTTCTCATTAATCTTATGATCTACACCCAGTTTTAACGTGTATTTATTTAATTCTTCATTTTCTATGTTTCCGGTTTCTGTCTGGTACCCTAATCCTAAGTTATATCCTAAACCGTTTTCAGCTCTTCCAGATGCATTTACATAAGTGTTTTGTTGAATACCTGTTTTTAAAACAGCATCATACCAATCAAAGGACTGGTTTGCAGCTACACGTCTAAATAGTTCTGAATTTCCTGTCCCTGCAACTGCATCAAATAAAGTCGCCTCAGTAACTGCACCGGTGTTTGGGTCTTTAGCAGCAGTAGCTAAATAAGCACCCTGGTGATATTCCCACCACGTCTGCGGATCCATAAATTTAGGTAAACGCGCAACATCTTTGACTCCTACAAATGATTCTACACTTACGGTGAGGCCACCTTTTGCACCTGCTCCACTGCGTGTTGTGACGATTACAACACCATTAGATCCCCGAGAACCATAGATCGCTGTAGAGGAAGCATCCTTTAGAATATCCATACGCTCAATATCCTGAGGATTGAGGAAATCAATATTATCTGTAGGTACACCGTCAACCACAAATAAAGGATTACCGCCACCGCCAATAGAATTTTGACCACGTATAGTAATGTTGTAACCATCGCCAATACGACCGGTTGAATTACTTACCTCAACACCGGCAACCAGCCCCTGTAAAGATTCAACAGGATTTGTAAGGTTACGTTCGGTTAAACTTCCTGAGTCAACCGTACCTACTGCACCGGTAAGGTCTGACTTTTTAACGGTACCATATCCTACGACAACCACCTCACTTAGAGATTGAACATCGGTCTCCAACGATATCGTAAAACTACTTTGAGAGCCTACCGGCAGACGTTTGGTTAAAAAACCTACATAACTTACAACAAGTGTTGCGTCATTACCTGTAACTTCTAACTGAAAATTTCCATCAAAATCAGTAACAGTTGCAGCATTTGTACCTTCAACTAATACGTTAACTCCGGGTAAAGGCATACTGTCATCAGCTGCTGAAACCGTTCCTGTAATGGTACGCGCATTCTGGCTAAAGCCGAATAAAGAACAGAGACTGAAAGCAAGTACAAACAGTCCTCTCTTTTTTCCTCGAAAGAGGAGATGAGTAATTAAATAATTCATTTTAATAAGTTTAATTGTGTGTGTAAATTTTTAAATAAGCAGTCTGGTTTATTTCATAATGGTATTGTTTATTTTGGTATTGATGTATGTTATTGGTTCGCAATTTTCTATTGATGTGGGTTGTTGTGCACCATTTATAGTCACATTCTTTAACGTAATTCCCGATATCAACTTTTCGGGTCTTCCTTTAATTAAAACTCCGTACTCACCCCCATTTTCTACTGTAATATTCTCGAGGTTTATGTTTTTTATAGTGGGGATAAATTCCCCTTCCTGAACTCCGTAAATCCCATAATATAAATTGATTTTAAGTACAGCTTCTTTAACCTGCCCTACCTCAATATCTTTTACATAAAGATTTTCGACAAAACCTCCACGAAGTGTATTTGTTTTAATGCGTATTGCTCTATCAAGATTAGGACTGTTCATAACACAGTTGCGTACAAAAACGTTGCGCACCCCTGCCGAAATCTCACTTCCCATTACCACACCACCATGACCATCTTTCATTTCGCAATTTTCTACGACTATGTTCTCACTAGGAATATTTACACGACGACCGTCTGCATTACGACCAGATTTGATCGCAATACAATCATCACCGGTATTAAATTTACAATTGGTAATGTGCACATAACTCGAATATTCAGGGTCGCAACCATCATTGTTAGGACCGTGACTGTTCACCGTTACGCCATCTACCGTTATATATTTTGATTTTAAAGGGTGTATAACCCAAAACGGTGCATTAGTAAATGTCACCCCCTGAATTAATACATTTTCACATTCTAAAGCCTGAAAAAATAAAGGACGCAATTGATGTTCTGCTCCAAAAACCCGATTTTCAATAGCAACACCATCTTCAATCATTTTAAATAGTGTCGGCAAATTGTGTTCATCTTTTTGTTGAGGAGTATCTTCTTGATGCCCATAACGTTCTGCTCCAGACCACGGCCACCAATTTTCATTGCTAGCCTGTCCATTGAACGTTCCGCTTCCTGTTACTGCGATATTTTTTTGCCCTTTAGCATAAATTAAGGGGGAGTAATTCATAATCTCCATACCTTCATATGAGGTGTGTACCGCCGGTAAATACGCTTGGTGATCTTTAGTAAACAGTACTTCTGCTCCTTTTTCAAGATGCAAGTCAACATTACTTTTTAAATGAATAGGCCCCGTTAGATAAGTTCCCGCAGGTACAATAACACGACCACCTCCCGAAGCATTACACTTTTCAATAGCGTTCTTAAAAGCCTGAGTATTTAAAGTTTTGCCATCTGCAACAGCACCATAATCTGTAATTATAAATTGTATGTCAGGAAATTCTATAGTTCCTATTTTTTCTATGATTCGATCTGCTTCTAGCCAAGGGTCAACTTCTAATGTAGCTTCCTGGATTCCCCCCGTTTGAGATTGATTTTTACATGCTACGAATACTCCTATAACTATTAGGCAAACAGTCAGCGAAATTTTACGCAATCGATTTCTTTTTTGATTAGACATTGAAAATATTTTCAAGATTAAAGCATTCACAATTGCAACATAAAATACAATCGATTGCATAAAAGTAATTATTTAATATGATTATGCAAATAAAATGCTTAAAGAATTATTAAATATTCATTTATTTTAAACAATTTATTTGTTTAAGTCAGAAACCACTCATTAAATCCAAAAAAGAATGCTATAAATACAAGCAAAAGTGTCTCGAATTGAAAAATTATTTTAAATTGAAAACGATTACATACCCTACGACATGCGCCAAAAAGAAAAGATTACCATTTATGATATTTCAAAAAAATTAAATATCAGTGCAGCGACTGTTTCCCGAGCATTAAATGATAGTAACCGGGTAAGTCCCAAGACCAAAGAACTGGTCTTGAAAATGGCAAAAGAATTAAATTACCAGCAAAATACTTTAGCTCTCGCACTTAAAAGTGGTCGTACCTTTAACGTGGGAGTTGTCGTACCGTATATTAATCACACTTTTTTTGCTTCAGTAATACGAGGTATTGAAGAAGAACTGACCCCTAAAGGATATCACGTTATCATTTGCCAGTCACATGAAGATGTGGCAAATGAAGCCCGCCAGATTAAAACCCTACTCAATACGCATATAGACGGTATTTTTATTTCGGTTTCTAAAACAACAGAAGACTTATCTCATATTCAGGAAATACAGGACGACGGCGTACCGCTTATCTTTTTTGACCGTAAAAAAAATATTAAAGGTGTCAGTTCGGTTACCATAAATGATTTTGAAGGTGCTTTTATGGCGACAGAGCATTTAATTCAACAAGGATATAAACAAATTGTACATATAGGTGGTGATCCTAAATTAGAAATATACAAGCATCGTTATAACGGTTATATTGCAGCCTTAAAAGCCTATGATATAGCTATAAATGAAAACCTCATTTTAGAGGTTAGCAGTACCGTTGAAGCGGGTATTGACGCTGTAAAAGAGCTTCTTGATAAGAATATAAAATTTGATGCTTTCTTTTCGGCCAGCGATTATGTAGCTCTGGGTGGATTACGAGAACTACGCAGCCGCGGAATAAAAATACCCGAAGAGGTAGGCGTGGTAGGTTTTAGTAATGAACCTTTTACAAAATATCTGGAGTGCCCGTTAACCAGTGTTGGTCAAACTCCTATGCTGATGGGCCAAATTGCTGCACAGGTTTTTCTAGAACAAATAAATGAACAATCTAAAAGCCTTAAAGTTGAGAAAAAGGTAGTTTTGATGCCAGAACTTTATGAACGTGAGACTTCATTAAAAAAGGGAGTTGCAGTAAGTCTGTAACTCCCTTAGGTAGTTATTAACGCTATTTTTTAAATTATAAGGAGACGCCCCTTTTCCACGGAATAAAATCGTCTTGCCCCAGAATATCTGCTTTAGATTCAATTGTACCACTTGCAACCTGTATTACGTATTCTAGAATTTCTTCTCCCATCTCTTCAATGGTTTTTTCGCCACGTATAACCCCGCCGCTATCTATATCTATAATATCTGGCATACGTCTGGCTAGGGTACTATTTGAAGCTACCTTTAAAACCGGAGCAATTGGGTTTCCTGTAGGTGTTCCTAACCCGGTTGTAAATACCACAACTGTAGCTCCAGAACCTACCATAGCCGTTGTACTTTCTACATCATTTCCTGGTGTGCATAACAGGTTTAATCCCGGTTTAGTTACGTATTCGCCGTAATCTAATATCGCCTGTATAGGTGATGTGCCACCTTTTTTTGCTGCACCTGCAGATTTCATCGCATCTGTAATTAAACCATCTTTGATGTTCCCTGGTGACGGATTCATATCAAAGCCAGAACCTGCATCGATAGCAGATTTTTCATAAGCTTTCATCAGTTGCATAAAACGAGATGCATCTTCGTCGTTAACGCAACGATTAACTAGTTCTTGCTCTACGCCACATAGTTCAGGAAATTCTGAAAGTATAGGAGAGCCTCCTACTGCTGCCAGCAAATCTGAAGCATATCCTAATGCAGGATTAGCTGATATACCGGAAAACCCATCAGAACCACCACATTCTAATCCCATTTTTAACTTGGCAATAGACGCAGGCTTGCGCTGTATGCCATTTGCTTTTTTAATACCTTCAAAAGAATCTTTAATTATCCTGGCAAGCATCGCATCAACGGTTCCTTCAGCTTGCTGCTCATAAATTAAAACAGGCTTTTTTACATCTGAAGTTATACCCGCAAGAGCATTTTTAAAGATGTCTATTTGCAGGTTTTGACAACCCAAACTCAATACAGTTGCCCCGGCAACATTAGGGTTATTTACATAACCTGCCAGTAATTTTGAAAGTGCGACAGCATCCTGTCGAATACCCCCACAACCACCCTGATGGGTTATAAATTTCACCTCAATATTATCAAAAATAGCTTGCTCTTCTTCAATTTCTGCTACCTCGGTATCTTCAGGTACACCTTGAATTAGGTTGCGCAATAATTGGCGTTGACGGCTAGCTTTATGAAATGAAAGTTCTTTTTCGAAAACATCTTTTAATAATTCGATATTTCGGTTTTCACAAAATACCAATGGAAAAAACAGCCATACATTTGCGGTCCCTACCTGACCGTCTTCTCGATGGTATCCCATAAAGATTCGGTCTTTCCATTTGGTGATATCTGGAGCTGTCCACGAAGTAGTTTCTGTTTTTTGAGATACCGAATTTGCCTCATGTTTTACATTTTGAGTAGTAAGTACTCCGCCCACTGGTATCTGACTTAAAGCCTTACCCACTAAAACACCGTACATATAAATAGAATCTCCTGGAGCGAGATCAACTAACGAAATTTTATGCTTCGCTTTACAGTCGTCTAATACCAAAAGTGTCTTTCCCTCAAATTGTAAGCTATCTCCCGTATATAAATCTACAAGTGCTACGGCTACATTATCGCTGGGATGTACTTTTATAAGCTTACTTATCATTTTATTCTATATTAAAAAGGCCAATTTTAACCTTTAAATTTATTGTATCCTTCTTCTATACCGTGTGTATCAATTAGATCTAATGCTTTTGAGATTTGATCTTCAAGATCATCGACTTTAGTTAAATCCTGATCCCAAAATGCTGTATAACTCAGAACTTCATGTGCAATGAGTTTATAATCATGAGTTGCCCATAATTTATTAAATACTGCAACCACTTCAGCATCATCCTGTACAGGTAAAGACTGCTCTTTATAGCTGCCTCTATAAAACCGAATTAAACACGCTAGTGCAAAGGTAAGATTTATTGGTAATCGATTGTATTTTTCATGATAAGCCAATAAACTTGGTAAAACACGAACCTTAAATTTAGAAACAGTATTAAGTGCTATACTCGAAAGTTGATGCTTTATAAACGGATTTCTGAATCGATCAAATACTGCATCTGCAAACGTCTTAAGTTCCTCGTCAGGTAAATCTAATGTGTGATTAATCTCATTGAATACTGCATCACGCACAAAGGTTCCTGTAAAAGAATTGTCTATCGTTTCTTTTACCGTATCGTTACCATATAAAATAGAAAAAGGGACCATAGTAGTATGTGCACCATTTAAAATACGTACTTTACGCGTTCTATACGGCTGCATATCATCAACGACGAGAATATTCTCATCTATTTTATCAAAGGGAATTTTAGCTTTTAAAGCTGCTCCACCTTCAATAACCCACAGTAAAAAAGTCTCTGCAGAAACAATCAAATTATCTTTAAATTCTAGCTGACTTTGATATAATTCTATATCGTCTTTAGGATAGCCGGGTACGATACGATCTACTAATGTATTGTGAAAACTGTTGTGAGTTTCAATCCAGGATTTAAAATCATCGCTAAGTTCCCATAAGTCTGCATACTGCAAAATTATTTTCTTAAGTGTATCTGCATTGTGATTGATTAATTCACACGGAATAATGGTCAGACCTTTATCTGCAGCTCCCTTAAAGTGCTTAAAGCGTTTATAAAGCAATGCAGTCACTTTTGCTGGAAAACTATTATGCGGAACACCTTCCAACGTATCCTGATCATCATAACTTATACCTGCCTCTGTAGTATTAGAAATCAAAAATTCTAACGCTTCTTCTTCAGCTAATGCTAAATAAGCCGCATAATCTTCATATGGATTAATCCCTTTTTGAATACATGAAATGGTATGAATTTCTTCGGTCTCACTACCATTTTTAATTCCTTTTAAAAACAGATTATAAAGACCATCCTGCTCATTAAGCATTTGTATTAGTCCTCCTGCGAGTGGCTGTATTACAGCAACACCTGCATTAAACTGGGCTTCTTTGTTGAGTTTATCTATAATATAATCTACAAAAGCTCTTAAAAAATTACCCTCTCCATATTGAATAACCTTTATGGGTAGTTTTTCAGTATATCCTGAGTTTTGTCTGGTTAAATTTTTCATCGGGTTGTTTACGTTAGGGATTTAAATTATTCAAATAAAGATGGTAACCAAAGACTGATTGCCGGTATAAACGTTACTAAAAGTAAAACGATAGCCATTACCGCATAGAGCGGTAAAAGCGGTTTCATGATTTTTTGAATTGATGTTTTTGCTACCCCTACTCCAATAAAAAGAACGGCTCCCACCGGTGGTGTACATAATCCTACACACAAATTCATTACCATCATAATACCAAATTGCACAGGGTCTACGCCCATACTTGTTACCACAGGTAAGAAAATAGGTGTAAAAATCAAAACAGCTGGAGTCATATCCATAAACGTACCTACAAAAAGTAGTAAGACGTTTATGATAATAAGTATCACAAATTTATTATCGCTAAGTGCCAATAAAGCTGCGCTTACGTTCTGCGGAATATTTTCAAAAGACATCACCCACGACATACTCATAGAAGTCGCAATTAGTAACATCACAATCGCCGTTGTACCTACCGAACTTAAAAAGATGCTTTTTAAACTTGATATTTTTAATTCGCGATAGGCGAATGATAAAACTAAGGTGTATAATACAGCAATACCTGAAGCTTCGGTAGCTGTAAATACACCGGTAACGATCCCGCCAATAACTACAACTAATAAAAATAAACTAGGTAACGCATCAAAAAAAGTGCGCAAAACAACACCCATACTACTACGTTCTCCTGCAGGATATCCTTTTTTCTTAATCCAAAATGCCGCGACAACCATAAGCGCTAATCCCATTAAAATACCAGGTATATAACCTGCAAGAAATAAAGATGCGATAGATACACCACCACTCGCTAAAGAATAAACAATAAGTACATTTGAAGGAGGTATCACTAATCCAGTAGTAGAGGCCGTGATGTTTATTGCTGCACCAAATTCTTTAGAGTAGTTCTCTTTTTCCATAAAAGGTCCTAAAATACCACCTATTGCAGATGTTGCCGCTACTGCAGAACCTGAGATTGCTCCAAAAAGCATCGCAGCAATTACATTAACATAGATAAGCCCCCCCGGTAAAGCCCCCATTAAAGCCTTTGCAAAATTTATAAGCCGTAGGGCAATACCTCCCTGATTCATTATTTGTCCTGCCAGTACAAATAGCGGTATAGCGAGAAGTGAAAAACTATCGAGACCAGTTGCCATACGCTGTGCAATGGTAGTAAAACTAGCCAATGAATCTATAGAAACCATGATGGTAAGTAAACACGAGATCCCAATAGACCACGCCACAGGAACTCCTATTGCAAGCAATACAAAAAATACGAGTACAAGAATTAAAATTTCAATCATGATAACAAGTATTTTTTAGGATTCGCTAATTCTATAGCTTTATATATAATAACTAAAATCCCACTAATGGGAAGAACCATATACACAACTCCTAAAGGCAAACCTAAAGCAGCAGAATATTGTCCCAACTCGTAATTAACATACACTAAATTACCTCCACCTATGATTAATGCAAAAAATGCAAAGAGCATAATCAAAATATTAATGCCGATACGCAGCTTTATGCGATTTTCAGGATTTAATTTAGGCGGAAGAATATTAATTGCCAGATGCTCTTGCTGTCCTGAAGCATAAGCCGCTCCCAGAATACCTATCCAAATTAACAGATAGCGTGCAATCTCTTCGGTAAACGAACTCGCAGATTGCAACACATATCTCGAGAATACCTGCCAAAGAACCGCTATAACGATTGAGGCCATCAAAAAAACCAAAATCGAACCTAAAATTTTATCTAATGTTTTTTTCATACTATTCACTCTTTACCGCTTGAATGGCTTCGATTAACTTTTTCATCTCGGGATTCTGTTCAAATTCAGTGTACATAGGTTGCACTAATGCTCTAAACGGTTCTTTCTCTGGTCTAATAATTTTAACCCCCGCTTTTTCAATTTCACTTAGTGCCTCCATTTCGGCCTCGTGCCAGATTTTTTTCTCATATTCTAGAGACTCCATCGCAGCTTCTTTTACCCACTTTTGTTCCTGTTGAGAAAGCTTATTCCAGATTACCGTACTTATTAATAATTCGTCTGGTAAAGCGGTATGCTCGTCAACGATAAAGTATTTACAAACCTCGTAGTGATGAGATAGAAAAAAACTAGGTAAGTTATTTTCGGCACCGTCTACAACACCCTGTTGCAATGCTGTATATAACTCTCCCCAGGCGATAGGTGTAGGAGAGCCTCCTAAACTTTTAACCATATTCATCGCGGTCTGACTTTCCATCACACGCAACTTTAATCCTTTTAAATCTTCAGGATGTTCTACCGGCTCTTTTGTATAAAAACTTCTACTACCGGCATCATAAAATGTTAAGCCTTTAAGTCGTTGCGGAATACTAGCATTTAATAATTCTTCCCCTATAGGACCTTCTAAAACTGCAAAACGGTGGTCAGCATCTCTAAACAAAAATGGCAGTCCAAAAACCTTTAATTGAGGTGCAAAATTTTCTAAAACTCCTGTTGAAACTTTTGTCATTCCCAGACTTCCTATCTGTAAAAGTTCTAGACACTCGCGTTCTGAACCTAATTGCTGGCTGGGATAAATATCTAGAGATAATTTACCTCCAGATTTTTCTTCAAGGCGCTCTCCCATAAAGACCATTGCTTTATGTACGGGATGTGTAACATCTAAGCCGTGCGCCAATTTAATAACCCGGGTATCACTTATTTCGGCACAACTAAAACTACTTAACAGTAATACTGTACTTAAGAAGAATACTATATATTTTGAGTAAATGTTCATGATCTAATCTTTTTTACAAGATCAAGAGCTTCTTCAATTTTTGCTGTTATTGCGGTGTAATCAAAGGCACCCGCTGCATTCTTAATAAAGAGTTTTGAGCCTATACCTACACAATGCACACCGGCATTAAACCAGGACTTTAAATTCTCTTCGGTAGGACTTACACCACCGGTAGGCATAATACTCGCCCACGGCAAGGGGCCCTTAACTGCTTTTACGAACTCTGGCCCACCTACTTGCTGGCCCGGAAAGATCTTAACTACCTCAGCACCTAATTCTTCAGCATATGAGATTTCAGTAACCGAACCACAGCCGGGCATCCACCCTACTTTTCTACGGTTGCAAGCCTTTGCCATTTCTGCATTTACTATAGGAGAAACTATAAAATCTGCTCCTAACTGAAGGTATAATGAAGTTGTACCGGCATCTAAAACAGATCCAACACCTAAGATCATACCGTTAAGGTTTGCCTTAGCATATTTATTCAATTCGCCAAAAACCTCGTGTGCATAATCTCCCCTATTTGTGAACTCAAAAACTCGAGATCCACCATCGTAACAGGCTTTTAAAATCTGTTTACAAACTTCGATATCCTGATGATAAAAAACCGGAACAATTCCGTTTTCGTGCATTCGGGTAACCGCTTCTATTCGCGTATATTTTGCCATTATTTATATTATCTTTTAATTCTTCCTCCTGTATTTCCTTGCATCACTTCAGTAATTTCTGCTACCGAAACAAGGTTTACATCTCCTAAAATGGTATGCTTTAAAGCACAGGCAGCATTTGCAAAATCAAGCGCTTTTTCGGCATCAAAATGTCTTAGGCCATAAATAAGTCCTGCTGCGTATGCATCACCGGTACCTATACGATCTACCACTTGTGTTATCTCTAATTCTGACGTTTCTAAGTAGGTGTTATCAACCCAGGCTCTGCCGTAAATTTTCTGCCACGAGGCACTTACACCGGTACGTATTTTATCAAAAACCTGTGTGATATTGGGACAGGCATTCATAAGGTGTTTACTAGCTTCAATAAAGCCGTCCTTATCGAGTTTAAATGAAGTTCCTAAAATCTCATTAATCTCATTAACACCCCCAATGAAAATTGTAGATAAGCTTACCAGTTCTTTCAAAACTTCCTGACCTTTACGGCCATACTGCCATAAATTACTTCGGTATGCAGGATCTGCGGTAATATGTAATCCTTTCGCATTCGCGGAAACTAAAGCCGCTTTTAAAGCCTGGTATGCCCCTTCTGAAATTGCGGGTGAAATCCCGGTCCAGTGAAAGAAATCTGCATCTTCAAATTGAGTATCCCAATCTATTTCCTGAATATTAGCAAAAGAGCCGTTGAGTCTGTTATAAGCGATCTGGCTGCTACGCATTCCCGAGCCTACTTCAAGTAAATATTGACCTATAGGATGATTTACCTTTTGTACTGAAGAAACATTTAGACCGTATTGACGCATACTTGCGATAGCCGCATCACCTACCAGATCATTAGAAACTGCAGTAATATGCTTAACTGATTCGCCTAAATACGATAATGAAGCACCTACATTCATCTCTGTACCTCCAAAGAAAAAGTCTAAAGAAGTTGCCTGCATAAGTTTACGATTCTCTGCAGGAGAAAGACGCAACAACACTTCCCCAAAGGTTACTATGTTTTTGGTTTCAGCCATTAAATTTAAAAGTTGAAATAATTCTTAGCATTGTGATAACTTATGTTTGCTACCATTTTACCTACCAGATCCATATCTTTTGGGATCTCTCCCGCTGCCATTTCTTTACCTAATAAATTACAAAGTATACGTCTAAAATACTCGTGACGCGGAAACGACAAAAAGCTCCTGCTGTCTGTAAGCATACCTATAAAACAACTTACCAGCCCCATATTAGAAAGCGCATTCAGTTGTTTTTCCATACCGTCTTTCTGGTCTAAAAACCACCAGCCAGATCCCCATTGCACTTTGCCTCGTACACTACCATCATTAAAGTTACCTATCATCGTTGCAAAAATCTCATTGTCTGCAGGGTTAAGGTTGTAGATGATGGTCTTTGTTAATTTGTCTGTACTATCAAGCGCATTTAAGAAGTTTGATAAACCTTCTGCCTGCTTATAATCTCCTATAGAATCCCATCCCGTGTCTGGCCCTAACTGGCTCAGCATACGCTTATTGTTATTACGCAATGCACCTAAATGAAACTGCTGTACCCACCCAAATTCGTGATAGGCTTCTCCTAGAAATACCAGAATTGCGGTTTTAAATTGTTCTGCTTCGAGATGTGTTAATTGAGCACCGCCTCTTCGTTTTTTAAATAGTCGCTTAACCTCTTCTTCTGATACCGGCTCCCAGGAAACATAATTTAAACCGTGATCACAAAGCGTGCATCCGTTTTCATTAAAATATTCGATACGCTTACGTAATGCTTCTTTTAAATCTTCGTAAGCATCAATACGCACCCCCGAAACGTCTGCTAAATCATCAAGGTATGCATTGTAAGTATCAGCTTCTATTAAGATTGCTTTATCTGGTCTAAATGCGGTACTCATTTTGAGTCCGGCTTTTTTAGCATCAAAAGCTTTGTGAAATTCGAGTGAATCTAGAGGGTCTTCTGTTGTACAAACGGTCTCTACATTCATTTTTTTAAGCAGCCCGTGTACGCTATACTCAGGAGTTTGAAGCTTTCGGTTTACCTCTTTATAAATAGCCGGTGCAGTTTCTTCATTTAGCAATTCATCAATATCAAAATAGCGTTTTAATTCTAAATGCGTCCAGTGATATAATGGGTTACGCAGGGTATGCGGAACTGTTTTTGCCCAGGCTAAAAACTTCTCTTCATCTGTAGCATCACCGGTAATAAAACGTTCATCTATACCTAACGCACGCATTGCACGCCATTTATAATGATCTCCTTTTAACCAAACCTGAGTAAGATTTTCAAACTGATGGTCTGCAAGAATCTCTGCAGGTGGCAAATGGTTGTGATAATCTATTATAGGCTGTGAAGCAGCATAATTATGATACAAATCTTCTGCAAATTTGTTTTGCAGTAAAAAATTATCTGTGATAAACGTGCTATTTACGTGACTTGACGTCTTAGTTGAACTCATTTGTATTAACGTATTACAATCTAAAAAAGAGATTTTTCAATGGAATAAAAAATTATCTACCCATCCAGCCACCGTCTACAGTCATCACATGACCACTCATATAATCGCTGGCTTTTGAAGCTAAAAATATTATAGGGCCTTTAAAATCATCTGGCTGTCCCCATCTGCCAGCAGGAATTCTTCCTAAAATTGAAGAACTACGCTCAGGATCGTCGCGCAATGCTTCTGTATTATCTGTTGCGATATATCCCGGAGCGATTGCATTTACCTGAACTCCCTTACCTGCCCACTCATTAGACAACGCCATTGTAAGTTGACCTATAGCACCTTTTGAAGCTGCATAGCCTGGAACCGTAATTCCGCCTTGAAATGTTAAAAGTGAAGCGGTAAAAATCACTTTACCATTACCTCTTTTTATCATTTCTTTGCCCAGCTCCCTACTTAAAATAAACTGTGCATTTTGATTTACTTCAATTACTTTATCCCAGTATTCATCGCTGTGTTCTGCTGCAGGAGCGCGCAAAATGGTACCTGCATTATTCACTAAAATATCTATTGTAGGATTTTCTGCTTTTACTTTTTCTATAAAAGCATAGAGTGATTTACGATCTGAAAAATCACATTGATAGCCGGTAAATTTTCTTCCGGTTGCTAAAACTGCCTTTTCAATTGCAGAGCCTGAGGTTTCTAAAGATGCTGAAACTCCCAGAATATCTGCCCCCGCTTCTGCAAGAGCTTCCGCCATTGCAAAACCTATTCCTCTTTTACAGCCTGTAACTAAAGCTGTTTTACCTTCTAAACTGAATAAACTCATGTTATTTTAAATCTTCTGGTGAAACGCCATCCATATCTCCATAGTCCATATTCTCACCTGCCATTCCCCAAATAAAGGTATAGTTAGAAGTCCCAGCACCTGAATGAATAGACCATTCTGGTGATATTACTGCCTGGTGGTTTTTCATAAATATATGACGGGTTTCGTCTGGTTGCCCCATAAAGTGGCTAATGGTCTGCCCCTCTTCAAGATCAAAATAGAAATACACTTCCATTCTGCGTGTATGGGTATGCGCCGGCATTGTGTTCCATACATTTCCGGGAGCTAACTCTGTCATCCCCATTTGTAGTTGGCAAGTTTCTACAACGCTGTTTACAAGAAGCTTGTTAATAGTACGTTTATTAGAATATTTTGTGTCGCCTAATTCAACAATTTCTGCTTCGTTCTTAGTTACTTTCTTAGTAGGATACGCGTGATGTGCAGGAGCTGAATTTATATAGAAATACGGCTGCTCTTCTGTTGCTTCAAAAATCACTTCTTTGACCCCTTTTCCTATATAAAGTGCTTCCTTGTTTAAAAGTTCATAAACAGTACCATCAACAGTGATTTTACCTTTACCGCCTACATTGATAACTCCTAATTCCCGACGATCTAAGAAATTTTCGGCCTTTAAATCATCTATGGGCTCTAGCTTTAAAGCTTTATTTACCGGAAATGCACCCCCCGCAATATAGCGATCGTACATAGTATAAGTAAGGTTTATCTCATCTTTCACAAACACATTCGGAATTAAGAAATGCTCCCTAAGTTCTTGAGTCGTATATTTTTTTACATCTTCCGGATGGTGTGCGTATCTAAATTCTGAGTTTGTCATGGTTGTTATTTTAAATATTGTAATTTCTTAAAGACGGTAATTTACGAATCCTTTTTTAAATGTAAAATATACATTTCTGTTTTATTACCGTTCTTTCTTAATTATTGAACTGCTCTAAAAATAAGTTTAGAATTTTTAGGGCTCATCCTGTACTGTGTGGTAAATGGTAGGCAATTATTCTAGTACACCTTCTGCATCTAGCTTTTGAAGTTTCAGTTTTAAGTCTAGTTTAAAGCTTTCTTCACTGGTTATACCGTCTTTTTCCTGATCCCACGCTGCTATAATATAATA
Organism: Leeuwenhoekiella sp. W20_SRS_FM14; assembly: GCF_052119605.1. Taxonomy (NCBI): domain Bacteria; kingdom Pseudomonadati; phylum Bacteroidota; class Flavobacteriia; order Flavobacteriales; family Flavobacteriaceae; genus Leeuwenhoekiella; species Leeuwenhoekiella sp. W20_SRS_FM14. Next base: position 193,967 of record NZ_JBGQOK010000003.1, read on the forward strand.
CGTCTGCGGTTCTAAAGAAGGTTTAAAAACTACTAAATGATCGTGAGGTCCTTCTGTAACTGTAGCTTGTTCTGTATTATAAAATAATGCCATACCTAATTGATCATCTACCCCTGCAAGCGTTTGTTTCCCATAGGTTGCTATATAGGCCCACTTACCATTTTCACTAGTCTGCTCAATACGCGCGATATCATCAAATTTCACAATACCTGTTGCTAAGCCGTCTATAGCAGAGCCGGGAGTTAAGCTTATTTTTAAGAAACGGTCTTCAGGAAAAATGCTTATTTCAGATTTAAGATCTGTAATCACCTCTCCTGTTTTCCAACCTGTATAATTAATGGTTACTGAAGAAGCCTCATCAGAATTATCAACTTTAGCCGTAGTTTTTTCTACCGTATTAAAATGTGCTATCGTATCTCCTGTAAAACGCCCATAACCACCTATACCCATAGATTTACCAGCTTTTAAAATGTCTTGTCCCCAGGGTGCATTTTCATGATACGAGTCAAAACCATCCTGACCTACATAGGGTAACACTAAGGTATCTACGCGTTTCCCAAATATATCGAGTGCATTACGCCAGTCTAAATATAAACGGTACGCTACCTGCTTATTTTCCCAACCGGGACCTTCGTAACGTATATACCATGAATGATCTGTATGGGCTTCTGGCACCTCCAGAAAGTCAACATTTTTAAAACTTCCCTGCAGATATTCTCTGGTCTCCATATTCCAGCTTCCGCCTTCTTTTATAGAAAGCTCGGCGTAGGTTTCTCCTTTCTTATCTACCGAAACTTCCTTAATTTCATTTTCAGCTTTATCGTCTTTATTTTCTTTACAGGCTGTGAATGCTAAAACTGCAAAAGCCCCAACTAAAAATCTTGATTTCATATTCTTATGTATTTGAATAATTATTAACGCTCTAATTGTAATGCTGCCATTATGAAAGGTCCTGTACCCTTAGGATCATTATCCTGCTTACGCTCATTTACGTAATACTCAAAAGAACCGTCCCGGTAGGGATCGCCACCAAGACCGGCTACCGCACAAACCTGAGTTAGGGTAATCGTACCATCTTCATCTCTTACGATAAGTTGGTTTGTTAATCCATCAAATGCTTTATTTGCTGCATCCTTAAATTTAGCATCTAAATAGCCTTTATTAGCTCCCTTAGCAAATGAATATGCAAACATTGCACTACCGGAAGCCTCAAGATAATTACCTTCTTTATCACCTAAATTAGTTACCTGATACCATAAACCGCTCTCATCCTGAAAAGCAACTATTGCCTCAGCAAGATTATTTAAATAGGAAATTAGTTCTGCTCGCTTAGGATGCTCTTCAGGAAAATAATCAAGTACATCTACTAAAGCAATAGCATACCAGCCTAATGATCTCGACCAAAAATGAGGTGAAACCCCGGTTTCAGGATTCGCCCACTTCTGCTCTTTGCTTTCATCCCAACCGTGGTAAAGCAAACCGGTTTCTGCATCTAATGCATTTTTTTGAATTAATTCAAATTGTAGTGCAACATCATCAAGACTCTTACCCTCTTCAAATGTTTTAGTATATTCTGCATAGAAAGGTGCTCCCATATAAAGACCATCTAACCACATTTGAGAAGGATAGCGTTTTTTATGCCAGAAACCACCCTGGGATGTTTTAGGATGATCTGCCAGTTGTTTCATTAAAAGCTGCATCGCTTTTAAGTATTTATCATTTTGAGATTTTGTATAGATAGGAAACAATAATTTTCCTGCATTAATCATATCTATGTTGTAATCTTCTAATTTGTATGTTGCAATAGTACCATCTTCAGCAATAAGTGTGTCTGTATACTGCGCTGCATAATCATAATATCTTTCGCGACCAGATACTTCATATAAATCTACAAAACCCTTTAAGACCAAACCGTGTACATAATCCCATTTAGCATCATCTCTACCATCTATTTGATAAGCCTGTGGGTTACGCTTCATAATAGACTCTGCCATTTGTACCGACCATAATTGATCAGCTAAAGTGTCTTTAACCTTTACACTTGATAATTCCTGTGGTTTTGAAGAATTATCCTTGCATGAGGTCGTGCCTGCTAATAGCAATACAAATGCAAAGAAATGGATAAAATGAACTTTCATAGTTTCTAAATAAAAGATTTATAGAACTCACTAAAACGATTGAAATACAAATGCATCTTTATACAATCGATTACACAAACATAACATACATTGTAAAATAAACAAAAAATTGCGCGTTAATTCTATAAACTATTTTAAAATGTCTAAAATGATTTCCATTTTCACAGATATATCTCAAAAAAAGTTGTGAAGCACTCTAATGCAGAAAATTTAAAATTTGTGAAATTCTACTTGTCATAGTTTAAACTGTATTATGAGTGTAATTTTCTTTTAAATTTTTCTGGTTTTCTCCCATCCTCTCTCCTTTACAACCCTAATACAAATCCATTTTTATAACAAATGCCTTTAAAACCAAAAAATTGAGTACAAAAGAGAATAGTACCTTCAAAATAAACTCTTTCAAATCGCTGATAAAAACGACCAACCACCCTCATTAAGATTATTTTTTGTTAAAATAGTTTAAGTAAAACGTTTAACCTCTAAGATAGCAGGAAAGTACAGGACGCCAAGCAACTAACAGCCCACTACATTTGATTGCAAACGATTTCGCAATTAAATCGAACGTTAAAATTTCATTTCGTATTTAACAGTTTTTAAGAATGAATAAAAAATTACATCACTATTTATTACTCCTTTTTGTGCTGGTTACTTTGGGTAGTTGCAGCAGAGAAGAAGTAGATGAATATTACGCCCGTCCTGATGATTTAGAAGATCCCATATTTCAACAACTTGAAGCACGGGGTAATTTTTCAAACTTCACAACGCTTATTGATAAAGCAGGTTATAAAGATATTTTAAGTAAGTCTGGCTACTGGACGATGATGGCTCCTAATGATGCAGCATTTAGTAAATACTTTGCCGAAAACAATATTTCTAATGTCTCTCAAATAGATTCGGTAACTGCAGCAAAGATTGTACGCTACGCACTTATTTATAATGCGTTTAGAACAGAACGTTTAAGTGATTATCAATCGCGTGGCGGCTGGGAAGAAAGCAATTCATTTAGAAGAAGAACGGCTTACTACGATGGTTTTCAAACTAAAACTGTTAATGGCCAGTCTATGATTGTTGTAGGCTCTAACAGAAATAATTCACCTGGTGGAGATTACTACATTCCCGGCGACAATAATAATAAATACCTCACGTACTTTTTAGAGGAGTATATGACTAATGCGGGTCTTGGAGCAAGTGACTATAATTATTTCTATCCTAACTCAACCTATACGGGGTTTAACGTTCTTCAAGCCGAAGCCGTAAAAACCGATATCGTCGCAGAAAATGGAATAATTCACGAAGTAAGTGAAGTTTCATTACCGCTAATTAACCTGGATCAAAAGCTTGAAGAAAGTAGTAATTACAGCCTTTTTAGAAGTATGCTCGAGAATAATCTGGTGAATTATATTTTTGATCAGGATGCTACCACTACCTATCAAAACTTTACCCGTAAATCTGACAATGTTTTTGTAAAAGTTTATGATGCAGCGCTTTCATTTTCACCTAATAATGAAAACTATCTTAAAGAATCTGATAATGATGGCCAAAGTCAGGCCTACACCTTAATAGTGCCCGAAAATACAGTTCTACAAGAATTTGTTGATGAAATCTTACTTAAGAATTATACTGCTTTAAATAAATTACCAAAATATGTCTTTGAAGATTTCTTTAATGCGCATATGATTCAAAGTGCCGTATGGCCTTCGTTGGCTTCGGGTTATAACAATGAACTGGGAGAAGATCTGCGTATAGATTTTAACTCTAATGTTATTGAAGCTCAGGTTTTGAGTAATGGTTTTTTCTACGGAACCAATAAAGTGCAGGAATCAAATCTTTTTTATAGTGTATACACTTCTGCATATTTAGATCCTAAGTTTACGCTGGCAACCAGACTATTTAATGATGGTTCGGGTTTTCGCGAGATTATAAGTAACCTATCTGCAAGGTATACCCTATTCTTACCATCTGATACGGTATTAGCAGATCTTGGTTTTGGGTATGACATTCCCACATCCTCCTATACTTATACTTCTCCTGAAGGTAATGTTTTGCCGGCAAACATCGCGCGATCACGTTTAATACGTGTTCTATTTAATGGAATCATACCTACTCCAAATAACGAATTAAATGATTTATCTGGTTCAGGAATCATACGTTCTGGAGACTTTGACCTTCCTGGTGAATATATCAAATGGGAAAATGGTCAGGTTTATGCGGCAGGAAATGAGGTCTTAGACAATCGGGTTAATATTTTAGGTTTTGAAGATCAACGCAACGGCCGTACCTACTACATTGATAAACTTCTAGAGTTTAGTGAAGAACCACAAGGTCTTGATTTAAAAAGACTCGCTGAAGTACCCGATTCTGAATACGCTAATTTTTATAGTTTCTTAGAGAATGCATCACTTTATGACAAAAATGCGGGAGTTATAGATGGTATAGAGTTAGGTACTTCTTACACATTTGTAATCCCTAACAATGACGCTATCATTCAAGCTGTTAGAGATGGCGTGCTTCCGGGAGATACCACGACAGGTATTCCTAATTATAACCCCAGCTCTCAGGGTGAGAAAGATAAAGTTGCAGACTTTATAAAATACCATATTCTAGCTACACGTACTGCGTCTGATGACGGACTCATAAACGGTCTTACTGAAACCCTACTAAAAGACGAACTGGGCGAAAAAACCTATATCAATATTAGCAGCGCTCAAGATGATTTATTCTTTACAGATGCTGCAAATCGCGTTGCAAATTACATACCTGCCTTTAGTAATAATCTGGCAGACCGATCATTAATTCACCTAGTTGACAACTATCTTTTATATACAGAATAAGATGAGACAAAAAACTACCTATTTTTTATATTGTTTCACACTTCTATTGCTGGTTTTTTCAAACACTGCTTTGAATGCTCAAAACAGTGATTTAGTAGTACGTGGAACAATAACCGATATCAGTAACGGACAGCCAATTCCCGGAGCAACGATTGCAGAACAGGATGCAGACAATCGTACCGTAACCGGTGTTATTTCTGATTTTGATGGAAATTTTGCAATGCGGGTTAAAAGCCCTTCTAACAAATTAGTGATCTCAACGCTGGGATATACTTCGCAAACGATACCGCTTACCGGAAAAAGCAGTTATGCTGTAAAGCTTACCGCATCTGTTGATGAGTTAGAAACGGTAATGATTACGGTAGATAAAAAAGTTGAAAGCGGTTTGCTAAATATCGCAGAACGTAATCAAACTACCAGTAACGTAACAGTTAACGCCAGCGAGGTAGAAAATACACAGGCCGCTTCGATTGATGAAGCCTTACAGGGCCGTGTTCCCGGGGTTGATATTGTTGCAAACTCTGGTGATCCCGGTGCCGGTATGCAAATTAGAATACGAGGTACCTCATCAATATCTGGGTCATCAGATCCGTTGATCGTGGTAGACGGTATGCCGTATGAAACTTCAATCCCACAGGATTTTAATTTTGGGACAGCAGATCAACAGGGTTATGCGGCACTTTTAAATATAGCGCCTTCAGATATTGAGAGTATTACCATTTTAAAAGATGCTGCAGCAACCGCAATGTGGGGTTCACGTGCCTCAGGTGGTGTTTTGGTAATCAATACAAAAAGGGGTTCTGTAGGATCTCCGAAAATAGGATACAATTTTACAGGAACCTATTCTCAATTACCCAACACAATCCCTATGCTTAATGGTGACCAATATTCACAATTAATCCCGGAGGAGTTTATGAATCGTGATGGTATTCCTTTAAATACGCTTACCGTTAAAGAATTTCAGTATGACCCCCAGGAGGTTTATTTCTTTAAAAACTACGGAAATAACACAGATTGGGTAAAAGCGATTACCCAGACCGGTCTTACCGGGGAGCATACCTTATCGCTTCAAGGCGGGGGTGAGAAAGCACGTTATTATACATCGGTAGGATATTACAATTCTAAAGGAGTTACAAAAGGAACCGGTTTTGAACGTATAAACGGTAGATTAAATTTAGATTATATCGTTTCAGACCGTATTCGGTTTAGAACAGATATCTCCTATACCCATACGGATACAGATCGTAATTATGTAAATACCTTTGGCACTTCAGATCGTGATAGGTTAAGAAGTGTTGCCTACACTAAGATGCCTAACATGAGCATTTATGAGTATGACGATGTGGGTGATCTAACCCCTAACTACTTTTCACCGGCAATAAACATACAAGGTTCATACCCGAGTACCTACAACCCGGTAGCACTCGCAGAATATGCTAGTAATAAACAAACCGGTGATCGTATTGTACCACATTTTAATTTACAGGTAGATCTAATACCTAAGCGTTTAGTATCTACATTTGATCTTCAGTTTGACTTTAACAGCACAAAAGCAAAAGCTTTTTTACCTCAAAACGCAACCGGTAGACCCATCACAGAAACGGTTGTTAATCAGGCTTCAGATGCAGATGTAGATGCGTCTACAGTTACGACAAAAACAAACCTGATTTATACACCAGATTTAGGCACAAAACAAAGTTTACAGGCACTTTTTAGCCTTCAAACAAATGATTACAGATACGAGTCACATCAGGCTTTAACAGCTAATACGGCTTCTTCTCTATTAACAGATCCTTCAGTCCCATCAAGAACGCAAAATTCTAATTTACGCCTATACACTAATAACAGCCAGTCACGCAGTGTTGCTGCTTTAGTAAGTGCGCAATACAGCCTGCTCGATCGGTATATACTTAACGTAGGTATACGCGGAGATGGCAATTCAAAGTTTAGTGCAGACAACCGGTACTCCCTGTTTCCTTCTATATCTACGAGATGGAGAGTTTCTGGAGAGCCTTTTATGGAAAGTTTTGATTTCTTAGACGATTTAAGTTTACGTGCCAGTTATGGTCAATCTGGAGGAACACCCAGATATGATTACCGTTATTTTAATATCTACGGAAACTTTGATACTGAATATTTAGGCTTAAATGGTGTCTATCCTCAAAATATTCAATTAGATAATTTACGTTCTGAAACCCTTACCGGTAAAAACTTAGGGCTTAATCTTCAATTATTTAATAAGAAAGTAATTCTTGATGTAGATGTATATCAAAACCGAACTACTAATTTACTTTTTGAAAATTTAGCAATATCATCTGTTTCCGGTTACGGCAGTGTGTCTGACCAAAACGTAGGAACAATAGATAATCAAGGTTGGGAAGTAGGTTTATATACCACTCCTTACAAATCTGATAAATGGCAGATAGATTTTAACTTCAATATTTCTCAAAACCAAAACATTATACGAGAGATTTCAGAATTTTTCCCAAGTGAGAGTGGCAATATAGATCGCAACGGCGAGTTTAAACGCTTCTTACAAATTGATAATCCTTTTGGTTCTTTCTACGGGTATCGTTTTAAAGGGGTCTATACAGATTTAGAAGCCACTAAAGCAAGAGATGCAAATAACAATGTAATTATAGGTCCTAATGGTCAGGAAGTGTTTATGCGATTTAATTTCCCTAATACTGATTATGTATTTCAACCGGGAGATGCTATTTATGAAGACATCAATAAAGATGGTAACATAGACAGTCGTGATGTCGTATATCTGGGAAATAGCAATCCCAAATTTACAGGAGGTTTTGGTCCTACAATCACCTTTAATGATCAGTTTAAACTTTTAATGTTTTTTACCTACAGATTAAACTATGATATCATAAATGGTACCGATATGCGCACCACAAATCTATATTCATTTGATAACCAAAGTACCGCAGTATTATCAAGATGGCGCAACCCGGGAGATGTGACTAATATTCCCAGAGCTATTTATCGCGGTGGATATAACTGGTTAGGTTCTGACCGCTATGTAGAAGATGCCTCATTTTTACGATTTAGGTCTGCCACGTTTAGCTACAGTTTCAGCAAACCATTTTTAAGAAAGATGAAAGTTGATGATTTACGTGTATTTCTAACTGCAGACAACTTACTCACATTTACAAATTATCGAGGTCAGGATCCTGAGGTTTCAAGACGTGGTGGTGATCCCTTTGAAATAGCTATAGATTACTCACGTACACCTCCTACACGCAGATTCACTATAGGTATTCAAACACGATTTTAAATATTAAGCTATGCGCACTAAAATAATATACACATTAATTCTTATCCTGGCTGTAATGACACAGTCATGTGATAGCTACCTTGACCTAAAACCAGAAGATGGTACGGTACGCGATGAATTCTGGAAAACAAAAGAAGATATACAGGCTGGTGTTATAGGTGTCTACTCTTCATTACTTAACCCACCTCCTTCTGAAAACGATTTGACTATTGCAGAATACCTATTTATGTATGGCGAGTTACGTGGAGGTATGGTGAGTCCCGGTGCTCAGGCATCAGAAGATCAACGCGATGTATTAACTACAAATATTTTACCCTCTAATACCACTTCAAACTGGTCTTCATTTTACAGGGTTATTAATTATTGTAATACGGTTATTGAGTTGGCTCCTGGCGTTTTAGCTCAAGATCCCACTCTAACACAAGAGCAACTCAATAATTATTTATCTGAAGTTTTAGCAATACGCGCTTATTTATACTTTACGCTCGCACGTACCTTTAAAGATGTACCGGTAAAGTTAACAGCAACCTTATCTGATAAAGAAAATTTTCAAATACCTGCAACACCACAAGCCGAGGTTTTTGCTCAGGTTCTTTTAGATCTCAATGAGGCAGAACGCTTAGGAGTTGAAGATTATGGTGCTCGCGATCAAAACAAAGGTAGAATTACCAAATACGCTATAAATGCGATGCAGGCTGATGTTTACCTATGGATGGAAAATTATGAAGAAGCCTTAAAAGCAACCAATAAAATCATAAACACCGGCGACTTTGCACTAATCGATGCCAACTCACAATGGTTGAATATTGTCTATGCGCAAGGAAATTCTTCAGAAAGTATATTTGAGTTTCAATACACCACTCAAAACCTAAATCCGTTTTATAGTATATTCTTTCAGCGCCCACAGTATCTCGCAGCCACTCCTGTTTTAGAGCAGGTATTTGGTGTAGATTTTAATAATCCTGAAAATAAAGATATACGCGGGGAACGCGGTTCGCTTGTACCGGGTACTAATGAAATTTATAAATACACCGGTCTCAATACAACTGTTAGAAAATCATTACAAGAGTCAGACACGCACTGGTTTGTTTACAGATATGCAGATGCATTATTAATGAAAGCTGAAGCTCTTAATGAGTTAAATCGTGGTGAAGAAGCGCTGGCTATTGTAAGTGAGTTGCGCGAAAAAAGAGATGCTATACGCCAAACTCAAGAACAGATTAGTGTAGACAATCAAGACGCTATTAGACTTTATATACTTGCAGAACGCGCTCGTGAATTTGCTTTTGAAGGCAAACGCTGGTTTGATATTCTGCGCAATGCGCGCAAAGAAAATTATGCATATCTCGATATATTATTGAGCGTAGCACTACAAAGTGCTCCTGCAAATCAACAGCAAAGTATTACTACAAAACTGCAGGACCCTAACAGCCATTATTTACCTATTAGTGAAAATGAGCTGATTACTAATAAAGCTTTAATACAGAACCCATTTTATAAATAATCTTAAGTCATGAAAAAAATATTCACCTTACCCATTTTGCTCAGACTTATACTAGTCTTTGTATTGGCCAGTACGGTTATTAACTGTACTTCAGAAAAATTTAAAGAATCTACAGATGAGACACTTAATATAACGGAGTTTTTAAAGGCTAACGAGGAATATTCATCCTTTTTAGAAATTTTGGAAATTACAGATTACGCGTCTTTTATGAATACCTATGGCACCTACACCTTGTTCTTACCAGACAATGATGCTGTGGCTGCTTTACTATCAGATATGGGTGTAAGTTCACTATCAGACATCCCTGTAGATGAATTACAGGATTTAACTAAACTTCACATTCTTGAACAAACTATAAAAACTACAGAATTTACAGATGGTAAAATCGCTGCGCCCAGTTTACAAGGACAATTTTTAATCACAGGAGCGTCTAATAAAAATGGCACTTCAAGTATAACTGTAAATAAAACATCAAATATTATCTCTTCTAATATTGAAGTAGGTAACGGAGTTATTCATGTTTTAGATAAGGTTCTACGCGTTGCAGATAAAACGCTTGCACAAACCTTAGATAGTGACACCTCTCTTACGCTCTTTACAGAAGCTGTAAAAGCTACCGGCTGGTATGACAAACTAAATTTACCGGTCACTTATAATACAGATAGTATTCCCAGTTATTTAACCGTGATAGCACAAACAAATGAAGCATTTGCAGATTCTGGCTTAAATACACTTGAAGATTTAAAAACCAGATACAGCCATTTAGGAGACCCTTTAAACCCTAAGGATAGTTTAAACCTATTTGTAGCATACCGAATTTTGCCCGGGCTTAACTATCTGGCAGATCTTGCGGTTACTCCTGCGGTTATTACAAAGGCCCCGCTAGAAGTAATTACAGTTAAACTGGCATTAGACACCTTATTACTTAATGAAGAAACGTTTAACGGGGTTCTTGAAAAAGGAGTTGCCCTAGATCGAGATAAAAGTGATATAACCGCATCAAACGGTGCGCTACACCTGGTAAATGAAAACTTTTTTATTAAGAAAAGATTACCTGCTCCCGTGTATTTTGATGTTGCAGATCAACCGGAATTTAGACAATTAAGTTCGGTGTTTAGAACCCCGGGAGCCCCTGGTGTATATCTAAAGAATTCTGAGTTGAGCTTAGTATCCTGGCCAGATAGCCAATCGTTAGGATATATTGCTGCGGCGATAGGAAGTAGCTCGCAGCTTGACAGAGCCTGGCATGGCGATGTTATTGATTTAAACAGATTTAGACAAGGTCACCTCAACCCCATGACGTTTACTTCTCCTGTTATTATTAAGGGGCAGTACAAAGTATGGGTGTCGTACAGAGTTAATGAACGTTCTTCTGCCGCTGCACAAGTTTCTGTTGATGGCGTAGCGTTGCCCAGACTTATAAATTTTAGAGAGTATGGTAACACAGATCTCCCAGAACGAGTATTAGAATCTCAAGGTTATAAGCGACATATAGAACCCAGTACTAACCGCTTTAATTGCAGGCTAATGGGTATCATAAACATTGAAACTACAGGAACTCATAACATTACACTTGAAGCCATTCAAGATAGTAGCAATGGTAACACCTGGATAGATGTAATCGAGTTTAGACCTATAGACATGGACCAACTTTATCCCAAGTTTGAAGCCGGTGGAGATGGTTTAATCTTTGAATAGAACACAAAATAAAATGAGTAAAAAACTTAATCCCTTTAGGATGATATCAATAAAAACTTTTATAAAGCCACTTATTGCCGGTCTACTACTTGCAGGTGTAATTTCCTGTTCTGACCCCTGGGAAGAACACGCAGAAACCAGCGATACCAATTTAAGTGTTAATCTGGGTGAAGCACTCACCGCATCAGCGCAAACTTCAGAATTTGGCAAATTACTCACGGAAACCGGCTATGATAAGATTCTTGCTTCTTCAAAAACTTTTACGGTGTGGGCTCCTACTAATGAGGCTTTAGCTCAGGTAGAAGCGTCAGCATTAGCAAGTGCAGCTGCAAAAAAACTCTTTGTAGAAAATCATATTGCACTAACCGCTTTCTCTTCAGTAGCGCAGCAAGATACGGTTACCGTAAAAATGTATTCAAATAAATACCTGGAGTTTAAATTCGGTAAGGTAATGGTAGATGCAAATGTTATAGAAGCAGATAAGTACACATCTAACGGTTTATATCATATCATTGATAAAGCGTTGACTCCTAAAAAGAATATTTGGGAGTTTGTACAGAGCAAGGCTTCTACAAACGCAATGAGCGCATATTTAATAGATCTAAATGAGATTAATATTTATTCTAGAGATAGTGTTCAAAAGTCATTAGCACTACCCGGTATTTATGCAGATTCATTAACGAACTCCTACTTTACAAATGTTTACAATCTTAATAATGAGGAAAATAAATACACCTTTTTTCTTTTAGAAGACGGAAGCTTTGTAACGGAGACCGAACGATTAAGACCTTATATGAATCGTATAAGTGAAGATTCTACTACAACCTATACAAATTATTTTACAGTAAGAGATTTGGCTTTTCATAAAGCTATTGCTCGCGAGAATTTACCCGATACATTAGTGTCTAAATTTGGAGTAAAAGTACCGTTAAATGACGCTACGATAGCTGAAGAGATACAATTAAGCAATGGCGTTGTTTATGTGATGGGTAAATTAGAAGTACCCCTCGCAACCCGCCTGCTTACAACGATCATTGAAGGAGAAGAACCTTTTCAATTTAGCCAGGGAGATAAACGCGGCAATACATTTTATCGTGAAAAAGAAGATCCTAGCGGAAACATCTTTAATGATATAATGATACAGAATCACCGTGTAAATAGATTTACGATTTACTATGGTGCGTCTAATTTATACACCACCACCTATAAGGTTTACTGGCGAGCTATAAATGATATACAAACTAATACCTTTCAGCAACGCGTAAATATAGGAGGTTTTATATCTGCAGTTGATGGTAGCTTAAATGAGCCCTTTGCAGAATTACCCTATACTAACGTAGCGCCTAATGTTTACGAAGAAGTTTATGTAGGTGAATTTGAATTAACTCTAAAAGGAAGTGGTCAAACACTGGTCTCGCTTATGGCTGCAAACTCAACCTCAGACGGTGCAAACACCTTAAGTCTAGATTATCTTAAACTAGTACCTGTAATTAAATAAAGTCTTTTAAACCAATCGTTATGCTCAAAAAATTACAACTAACCTGTCTTCTTAGCATACTGTTCTTCGGTGGAATAGATGAAGGACTTTATGCGCAAACTTCTGCAGATTCTACAGCGGTTAAAACCCGTAGTCAAGAAGGTATAGCAGTAGAAGGTCTTATCAAAGATGCTAAAACCGGCAAAGGAATTTCAGGAATAAGTATTGCCGTTGAAAACTTTTCTGCTGCTATTACTAATGAAGATGGTACATTTTCAATAAAAGTACCGCATCTAAATGCGCTATTACGTATAAGTGGTTTAGAATATCAAGCAAAAGTATTCCCTATTAATAACAGAGAAAATGGTTTTGAAATAGAATTGTTTGAAGCTAATTATTCTTCATTTTATGAAGTTGCTCGTTTACCGGGTAACGATCAATTACAATATACCGGTACACAGGCTACGCACGTTGAAGATTTTGATGAATTGCAATGGAGCAATCCTGTTAATGAATCTGTAGGAGACTTTCTACAAGGTAAAGTTGCTGGTCTTAACAGCGTACGCAAATCTGGGGTACAAGGCTCTGGGGCTTATCTTACCTTAAGAGGATTTAATTCGCTTTATGCAACTAACAAACCGTTATTAGTCGTAGATGGCTTGATTTACGATGATGAAGATTACGGGTCAGGAATAATTCAGAATAACACCTCTTCTCCTCTATCTATGTTAGATGTAAAAGATATTGAAGATGTTACTGTTCTTAAAGATGGCTCGTCCCTTTACGGGACAAAAGGAGCAAATGGTGTTATAATTATTACCACAACCCGAGCTGTAGATTTAAGCACAAAAATAGATTTTACAATGTACGGCGGTTTTAACCAAATTCCAGATCGTCTTCCTGTATTAAATTCTGGTGAATATCGAAGTTATTTATCGCAGTTAGTAGCTACCCGCGGAGACAGTCAAACCCAAATTGAAAATCTACCCTGGGTAAGTGAAGACCGTTCTACTGGTAACTACTTCAGATATCGAAATAATACAAACTGGCAGGATCAGGTTTTTAAAAATAGTGGTAATCAAAACTATTATCTGAAGATTAGAGGTGGTGACGATATCGCTAAATATGGTCTTTCTGTAGGATATTTAAACAGTGACGGAATCCTAAAAAATTCTGGCCTGGAGCGTTATAATACTCGTTTAAATGCTTCCTTAAAACTTACAGACAAACTTTTTGTAGACGCTAACCTTTCTTTTATACATAATACAGAATACCAAAGCGATCAAGGCTTAGCTTATAAAACGAGTCCATTATATTTATCACTAACTAAATCTCCTTTTATGGCGATAAATGCCATAAATGCTTCAGGTGAAGTTTCACCTAATTTAGACGATGTAGATTTATTTAATGTAAGTAACCCTTTAGCTATTTTAGATAATGGTTTTGGAGTAAATAAAAATTACCGCTTTTTTGGTAACCTTAATTTTAAATATCAGTTTAATAAAAATTTTAGTGCCCATACCATAGTTGGTATCAGCTATAACAAAGAACGCGAGAGTTTCTTTATACCAGATTTTGGTGTTGCAGATCTTGTGCTGCCTACTGCAATTGCAACTAACAGAAGTGGTAGTGAAGTGCAACGATTGTACAGCATTCTTACAGATACCTATCTTAATTACTCAAAACAATTAGACTTTAAAAATAAACTTGACCTGCGTCTGGGCTTTCGTACTCAAAATAATAATTCTGAAAGTGATCTGGGCCTGGGGTTTAATTCTGCTACAGATGATTTTACCAGTGTAGGTGCAGGAAGTAATCTTTTACGATTTGTAGGTGGTGCACTGGGCGAGTGGAACTGGGTGAACGCCTATTTAAGCGCAGAGTATGATTATCTAAATAAATACTTTGTAACCTTTAATGCAGCTTTAGATGGTTCTAGCCGTTTTGGTGATGCAATTGAAGATGGAGGTGTAACTATAGGAGGATCTCGTTTTGCTACAATGGGATCATTATCTGCAGGATGGCTTATTTCTTCAGAAAATTTCTTAAAAAATATAAAGGCGATTAACCTCTTAAAGTTGAGAGGTAGTGTAGGGTTTACCGGTAACGATGATATAGGTAACTATACAGCTCAACAATTGTATGTATCACAAAACTTATTAGGACTTCAAGGTCTGGTGCGCGATAATATAGGAAACCCAGAATTGAAGTGGGAAACGGTACGTAAAATTAATCTGGGTGCAGATATAGCGCTTTTTAATGAGCGCTTAAATGCATCGGTTGATGTTTATGAGAATAAAACAACAGATATGATTACGTATGAAACCATTAGCACAACAAGTGGTTTTGATAATATTGTTTCTAATAGCGGTACTATGCAAACCCGCGGTATAGATCTTTCATTAAACAGCAGATTAGTAAATACTTCAGATATAAAATTTGATTTAGGTTTTACGCTATCACGTTATATAAATGAAGTAACAGATATTCCTAATGAGATAATTTTATCTCAGTTTGGTGGTGCTACATATATCACGCACGAAGGGGAAGATGCTAATTTATTTTTTGGGTATCAAACAAATGGCGTCTATGCCACAACAGCAGAGGCGACTGCGGCAGGTTTAAAAATACCTTTGGGTAATGGTAATTTTGCTCCATTTCAAGGTGGTGATGTTATATTTACAGACCTTAACGGTGATCAGGTAATTGATGAGCAAGACCGCACAGTAATAGGAAATCCCAACCCAGACTTTACAGGAAGCGTGAGTACGAGTTTTGCCTACAAAAGACTTAGTCTTTCAGCCCTATTCAACTTTTCAGTGGGCAATGATATTTATAATGGCCTTCGCAATAATTTAGAAAAAATGAGTGGTTATGAAAATCAGAGCATTGCAGTACGTAATCGCTGGGTTGCAGAAGGGCAGCAAACTTCAATCCCCAGAGCAGTTTGGGGAGACCCTATGGGAAATGCCTCTTTTTCAGATAGATGGATTGAAGACGGTTCATATTTAAGACTTAAAACGCTAGTTCTGGCCTATGATATACCACTTGATCTTGATTATTTAAATGCCGTAAAAATTTATGCAACAGCAAACAATTTATTTACACTAACAGATTATTTAGGTTACGATCCTGAGTTTAGCGCTACCTCATCCATTTTTGGACAAGGTGCAGATATAGGTCTTGTACCTCAATTTACTACAATACAAATAGGCGTACGCCTGGGGCTATAATAACATAATCTTATAGAGCTAAGAAAAATGATGACAATGATTCAAATTAACAGAAAAACTATAACTCTTGGGGTACTTGCTTTTATATTAAGCTTTACGTCCTGCCAGGAGTATCTAGACGTTGAGCCTCAGGATAAATTAAATTCTGATCAGGTATACAGAGATGTTTTTGATGCAGATGCAGCAATTGTAGGTACCTACGGAAAGTTTATGCAGCTTGCTGAAAAATACGTATTACTTAATGAATTACGTGCAGATTTGATGACTACAACACGTAACTCAGATCCAGAACTTATTGAACTTTCGCAACACGCTGTAACATCAGATAATAGATTTGCAAATCCTAAAGACTTCTATGAGGTTATTCAAAACTGTAATGACAATCTAAAGAATTTTGATAAGATGCTTGCTGATAAAAAATTCACGCAGACAGAATACAATCAGCGCTATTCAGATATAGGTGCATTACGCTCATGGGTATATCTGCAGCTAGGTATTCATTATGGTGAAGTGCCTTATATCACAGAACCTTTAGAAAACCTGAATGATGTATTAGACACCTCAAAATATCCAAAAATCCCTTTTCAAGAGTTAATACAAAACCTCGTTGAGTTTACTGAAGGGCTTAACTATACAAGCCCTTATTCTGAAGACAGCACTTTAGTTATTGATGTAGATGGATACAATACGGCAAAATTTTTCATCAATAAAGAATGCATTTTAGGTGATTTACAATTGTGGAATAATAATTATACACAGGCAGCAATACACTACAAAAATGTGATGGAAACAGGCTCCAGAAGCGGTAATGATGTTGAGCGTTATGATGTGTACAGAATTAAATATGCTGAGATTGCCTCAAATAATGATTTAGCCGTAGGATATAGAAGATATAGTGAGCAGGATGCTCGATCTCTGATTAATAATAATACGCAGGGATGGCGGTCAATCTTTGCCAGAGAGCGCGATGTATTATGGAATACCGAATGGATCTGGTCATTACCATTTGATAGTGACTTTGCTCCTAAAAATCCCTTTATAAACCTATTTTCTAATCGCGGTGGTGATTATCTGGTTAAGCCTTCAAAGAATGCAATGAATCTTTGGGAAAATCAAAAGCAGCAAAATGGCTTTCCGTATGACGCCAGAGGAAAGCGCTTCTCCTATAATATAATAGATGGTGATGAGGTGATTATGAAGTATATCTATAACTTCTTAGATCCTATTAGACAAATGCCTGTAGACGTTTTTCAAACAGATGGAAATTGGTTTTTGTACAGAGCTGCAACCTTACATCTTCGTTATGCAGAAGCTGCAAACCGTGACAATCAACATAGAATTGCAGATGCATTATTAAACTTTGGGATACGCAATGAATATACCGTTGCTGGCGTGACAGATAAGACAGATATAGAGCAAACGTTTCAGCCGTTCCCATACGACTTTGATGCGCGTAATGGCGACTTTCCCAGGTTTAGAGCAGACTGGCATCGTAGTGGTGGTTTAAGAGGCCGCGCCTATATAGAACGCGCACCGGTTGTAGGTGACAGCTTAATTTCTATAGAGAATAATATCATTGAAGAAGCAGCTTTAGAATTAGCATACGAGGGTAACAGATGGGGAGACCTTGTGAGGGTCGCATTAAGAAGAAACGACCCGTCATTTTTAGCCGATAAAGTATACGCAAAATTAGCTGCAGACGGCAATTCACAGGCTGCATCAATCCGTACAAAACTGATGTCTAAAGAAAACTGGTACTTACCCTTTGTTTGGAGTACCGAAGATTAATAATTAGCATTTAAACTTAATATAAAAGAGTTACTATGAAACTGATACGAAAAATTTCGACACGACTACTACTCTTGACTTTTATTGTCATTAGTGGTATTTCTTGTAAGTCTGACGATCAATACTTGCTAAGTCCTGATGATGAAACAAATGCTCTGGCAGAATTAAAATTCTTTGAAATTCAGTCTGGAGAAAATAGAGTACTTGTTAAGGGTGTCATAGATGATGAGAACATATCTGAGGTAAAAATTACCTGGGATGCTGGCGCATTGTCTATTCCTGTAAATGCAACATCAACTCCAGATACTATAAATGCTCTTATTGAAAACCTTGAAGAACGCCTATATACTTTTGAAGTTCAAACTTTTAGTAATACAGGTGAAAGTTCTAAAATCCTAAAAGGTGCGGCTGCCGTTTTTGGTGAAGAGTTTAAAAATAATGCTTTAAACAGAGAATTAATATCGGGACTTTTATTAGATAATAAACTTGATTTAGAATATGGTCCTACAGCCGCTAGCAGCGGTATAATAGGTACCGAAATCACCTATATCAATCTAGATGGTGATACTGAAGATGTATATTTAGATGCTAAATTAAATACGATCTCTATACCAGATTATAAAAATAAATCTGTTCTTAAATATAGATCAGCCTACCGCCCTACTCCTACGGCAATAGATACCATATATTCTAATTATACAGAGACCTCATTTGCTGCACCTCCGGTAATTTATTTTATTGCAAATGGTGCAAATGATAATGTTCAAATTGAATGGTTGCGTACAAACGGCTTTATTGTAAGCACGAAGTATGATCATAGTAGATTTGACCCCAATGATCAAAGTAAAATTGATGAATTGAACGGTGCAGATTTAGTAATTATAGGTCGTTCCGGTAGTTCTGGTAATTTTAATGGCACCAGTAAAACGGCCTGGAATTCATTAACAGTACCCTTAATTTTAAATTCTCAATGGATATCTCGCAATAGTCGTATTAATTGGTTTAATCAGGCAAGTGATCCTGTACCGTTTACAACTTCTTCGGTAGTGATGAAGGCTAAGATTGAAGACCCCACAGATGCCGTTTTTCAAAACGTTACGCTAGAAAATAATGATTTATTATCCTGGCTAAGCACCCCTATAAACCTTCTTTACACTGCTACACAAACAAACGGAAAAGTAATGGTTACAAGTGCTCCCGGCGAAGCAAATAATGATGAAGGTGGTGCCATGCTTTATGTACGTTTTGAGCCTAATGTAGAATTTTATGAAGGTGCCGGTGAGTCTCCTGCAGGCCCTCGTACTTATTTTGGGTTTGGAGCAGATTCTGGTGGTTCGTTTTACTTTCAACTTACAGATGAGGCTAAACAGGTTTACTTAAATGAGATTAAAAGATTAATCGACCTTAAAAATTAAATGCGTATTACTTTGAAATCTAAACACTTAATCAAAATTATTAATAAACTAACAATGCTGCAGCTTTTTACTGCAGCATTGCTGTTTCTAGTACTCAGCGCTTGTCAAAATAAAACTAAAACAGACGTTACGGAAGATTCTCAAAAAGTTGAAAAACCTAATTTTCTGGTAATTATCGCAGACGACGCCGGCTGGAATGATTTTAGTTTTAATGGTTCTGAAATTAAAACACCTACATTAGACAGCCTTGCAGAATCTGGTCTTCAACTTAATAGGTTTTACACCTATCCCACCTGCTCACCTGCTCGTGCTAGTTTTTTAACTGGCAGACCTGCCAGTAGAATGGGCATTGTTGCTCCTATTAGCGGGCGCAGTGAATTGAGTTTGCCAGACTCTCTTAAAACTCTTCCGCAGTCTTTAAAAGCGTTAAACTATAAAACCGCTTTAATGGGTAAATGGCATTTGGGCTTGAAACCCGAAAATGGGCCTGAAGCCTATGGTTTTGATACTTCTTATGGCTTTCTGCACGGTCAGCTAGATCAATACGCACACACCTATAAAAATGGCGATAGTACCTGGTATAAAAATGGAAAATTTATTACTGAAGATGGTCACGTAACAGATCTTTTGACAAATGCCGCAGTCAATTATATTTATGCACAAAACACTACAACCCCCTTTTATCTACAATTAGCATACAGCGCTCCTCATATACCCCTGCAAGAGCCTCAACAATGGTTAGAAAAATATACAGTGATAAAAGATAGCAGTCGCAGAGCGTACGCAGCTGCAATGAGCCATATGGATTCTGGTATTGGCAGGGTTCTAAATGCTCTAAATGATCACAACCTAATAGAAAATACTGTTGTTTTGTTTATAAGCGACAATGGAGCACAGCAAAACTGGATTCCTTCAGACGAACTCTATGAAGGTAAATACGGACCTAATTTAACGCTGGGAAGCAATTTACCGCTTCGAGATTTTAAAACTTCAAATTATGAGGGAGCTATACGGGTTCCGGCTATTATATCCTGGAAAAATCACATCGAACAAGGTGAAAGTTCTAATTATATAAATGTTACAGACTGGATGCCTACCTTTTTAAAATGGGCATTAACAACTAAAATACCGGTTACTGTAGAAGGGGAGCCTGCTCAGCACCTTTTAAAACAAACTACTGTAAAACGCTCAAAACCTATTTACATACGCGGTCATCTACATGAAAGCTTAATTATCAAACCTTTTAAGCTAATACGCACCAGACATTTAGAACGTGCACCTGATTATGCCCTTTACAATATAGAAATTGATCCTTCTGAAACTAAGAATTTAAGCTTAACTAATCCTGAAAAACTAAGATACCTTCAGGATGTACTTAATGCTGAATTTAGCAAGGATACTCCAAAAGTTAATGTAGAATTAAGAAATTAGCGCCTTTATATAGATAGTGCAGTTTCCGAAGGTAAACTATACGACTAGAAATTATAAATTTTAAAAAAACAATAAGCCTTTTAAACTTATGACTCACGCATTTACCATGAAATTGATACCAGGTTTTGAAGAAGAATATAAACGCCGTCACGATCATATTTGGCCAGAACTAGAATCACTTCTTAATAATTCTGGAATTAAGGAATATTTTATCTATCTCGATGAACAAACAGGTACTCTTTTTGGTTTTCAAATTTTAGAATCAAATCACAGCACTGCACGTTTACCGAATGACCCCATAGTTAAAAAATGGTGGGCCTATATGGCAGATATTATGGAAACAAATGCTGATAACTCTCCCGTTGAAGGGACTTTAAAAGAAGTGTTTAAACTGAAAAACAAATAGGTGAAACCAATTGTTTTTAGAAAACGGTCTAAGAGATTTTAATTTCTCTTAGACCATTTACTGAATTTATT
This sequence comes from Leeuwenhoekiella sp. W20_SRS_FM14, assembly GCF_052119605.1. Lineage (NCBI taxonomy): Bacteria > Pseudomonadati > Bacteroidota > Flavobacteriia > Flavobacteriales > Flavobacteriaceae > Leeuwenhoekiella > Leeuwenhoekiella sp. W20_SRS_FM14. The sequence goes on from NZ_JBGQOK010000003.1 coordinate 215,245, forward strand.
TAATCTGAGCTTTTATCGCTACTTAGATTTACCTTCTCCTTTAAAATTTTGCGTACTGTTTTTAAATAAAACATTAAAAGTGGTTAGACTACCATAAATACGCGTAATATATTGCTGTAAATCTATTTTCTCCTGATCATCCAGGTTTTTACTAGCATTAATTTTTTGCTCCATAACACGTATGCGATCCCGTACCATAACAATTTTATGAAAAAAATTATCTATAGGGATTTCTTTATTGGCCAGATTAGGATCAGCGGGATTTAAGGTAATCGAGCCTCCTCTCCATTTATCTGCTATAGGAACAACCTCTGATATATCTGAATACTGCTTCAGGAGATTTCTTAGCGTTTTTTCGACTTCATAGAAGCTAACACTGTCAACCTCATCCTCAACCGCTTCAATAACCTCAAAATCAGAATTAATATCTATCGTTTCTAACCCGTTTTCAATAAATGTTACCCAGTACAATTTTGAAGTAATGTTTGTCACCACACCCAGACCCAATTGATCGTGTTTTATGCGTGAACCTATGCCCAGAAGATTTTTCATCGTTTAAAATTAATCAGTTGAATCAATATTAAAACTTTTCAGGAAAAATAAATCTGATGCTTACTATAAAAAAGAAAAAGTTAATAGAAATGACAAGCCGGGTGACCTATAATTTTTTATCTATCATCTCATACTGAAAGTACTCTTCTCTAATACTCTCATAGTTGAGGCTGTAATGAACATACATACCCAGAGCAGATAAAAACAAGAACCTATCGAAATAATAAAAAATATCGAATCCAAAATAATATGCAAAAAGTGCGGCAATGTCAGAAAAGACAAAACCAAATGCAAAGAAGGTATAAATTAACGAACGTGTGCTGTTATATTTATTATTATAGGCGATTGCCTCTACACCTAGAAGCATCATTGATGCTCCATATAAATATAAAAGCACAGGTTCTACACCATCATGAAAGGTATAACTTACCATATTCATAATAATGTAAAGCGTATACGTATTAGCTGCCACTAAAATGGCTGTTATAAGAACAATTCCCGGCTTAAATTTAATTTCAGATAGTTTAGGTAAACGCTCTAAAACAATGGTCAAATAGCCTAATGTTCCAAATATTAAATAAAGTTTATATCCCCAGGCCTCCTCATAAAACTGAAAAAACACATCTTTTACAAAGAAAAATGCTAGAACAGAAAGCATCCAAACATTAAAAAGTCCTCGTTTTAAAGTATAGTATATAAAAAAAACAAAAACAGTAATCAATCGAGTTAATCGACTGGTTTCTAAGTCCATATACGCAATAACGGTCAAATTAACCAATATGGCTAATACGACGAAAAGTATAAAGTAAATTCTATCCTTAGAATTTATGGACTTTAGAAAACTCATAATGTTTTAATCATAGAAAAAGTTGAGAATAATAAACATACGATAAAACAGACTGGAGGGTTTTTAGAAAATGAGTTTTTCTTTAAAAGTCAACAATAACCCCGATACCTAGTTGCTGTTTCCATTGTGTTCTGGCTCCCATTGTAATCTCTTCACCGTCAACATTTGTTTCGGTAATCTTAATATCGTTATCATATTTTAAATGCGAACCTAACCTGGCCAATACAAAACTATTCACCTTAAAATTCAAATTTAATTCCCAGTCAACATCTACGTTTCCAAAGCTATTTAAGTAATCAGTATAAAGATTTATAGAATTAGTGAAATTAATATTCTCCATTAGCTTTGCCTTCAACACACTCTGTAAGAGAATACCTAGTTCACTATTTACATTCTCACCTTCTTTAATAATGTTTCCATCAGCATCACGTACGGCCGGTGTAACACCAAATGAGCCATTATTTGCCAAATCTTGATCTAAAACAAATGTTGATTTATAAGTTAAGGGAGAAGCGTATATAGATAGGTTATCTATACGCTTACCATATTCACTTCCTACTCCTAAAAATATATAGCCGGGAGCCATAAATTGTGAAATAGGCACACTGGTATCTGGATATTTATAACCGTTTGTAAATTGTGAGGCAAATCTAAACTTAGCAGAATAATACCAGTTAGAAATAGTATCCCTGCGATACCCATAATCAGACGTGATTTCAATCATGTCATCGGTTTTTCTAATCTCTCTTCCTTCCTGACTATTTATACCAAATCTACCTGAAAGTTTATTTCTCCATTTAGTGCGCTCATCATTATAATTTCTTTCTATAACAAGCTCTGCTAATCCTGAAATAGAATTACTACCTCCTGAATTCCAATTAACAAATGCAACTTCACTCAAATCTAGACCTACTCTGTTGATTTCAGTCCAGTTTGTAGGTTCTTGAATAATGATTTGGTCTGTAAGTTTTTTAATGAGGTTTTTCTTAATAGGTAGTGGAAAAGCCACGTGCTGTGCCGTTAGTGCTTGATTAAAAAGTAAACCAGACAATAGCGCTAAGGAGAAAAAAATCTTGTACAAACCGAAAATTATTTAATTACTACTAATAGGTAAACGTGCCAAAGGTACTTTTAATTGTTAATTTTTTGGATTCTGATGGTTCAACCCTTCCTATAACCTGAGCATCTATATTAAAAGATTTGGAAATAGCAATGATTTCTTCAGCCAGAGCAGGATCTACGTAAAGTTCCATACGATGTCCCATATTAAACACCTGATACATTTCTCTCCAGCTTGTGCCACTTTCCTCTTGTATAAGTTTAAATAAAGGCGGAAGTTCAAAAAGGTTATCTTTTACAATATGTACATTATTAACGAAGTGCAAAACTTTGGTCTGCGCTCCTCCACTACAATGTACCATGCCGTGTAATAAATTGCGATCAACTTCCTTAAGAATTTTTTTAATGACAGGCGCATAGGTACGTGTAGGTGATAAAACTAATTTCCCTGCATTTAGCGATGAATTCTCTATCGTATCAGTTAGTTTTTTAGAACCGCTATACACTAAATCTGTGGGTACGGCGTGATCAAAACTTTCAGGATATTTTTCGGCTAAATAACTACCAAAAACATCGTGACGTGCAGAAGTAAGACCATTACTTCCCATTCCTCCATTATATTCTTTTTCATAAGTAGCCTGGCCAAAACTTGCCAGGCCAACAATTACATCACCAGGTTTAATATGGGCATTATCTACAACATCTTCTCGCTTCATTCTCGCAGTAACCGTAGAGTCTACGATAATTGTACGTACAAGATCACCTACATCTGCCGTCTCACCACCTGTGCTTTTAATGGTAACGCCGTGATTGCTCAAGTCTTCAATAAGCTCTTCAGTACCATTAATAATTGCAGAAATAACCTCTCCCGTAATTAGATTTTTATTTCTACCTATAGTAGAGGAAAGCAAAATATTATCTGTTGCTCCCACGCAAAGCAGGTCATCAACATTCATAATTAATGCATCCTGGGCAATTCCCTTCCACACAGAAATATCACCAGTCTCTTTCCAGTACATGTAGGCTAATGAAGATTTTGTACCTGCGCCATCTGCATGCATAATAAGACAATGCTCATCGCTACCCGTAAGATAATCTGGAACAATTTTACAAAAGGCTTGTGGAAACAACCCTTTATCTACATTTTTAATTGCGTTATGCACATCTTCTTTACCAGCCGAAACACCACGACCCGCGTACCTTTTAGAAATCTCCTGACTCATTCTTGTTAATTATTTGGCAAAAGTAAGAAATAAAAACGTCCTGAAATTTCAGGACGTTCTTAAGGTTGATTAGTTAATTAAATTATTCTTCCCAATCTGGCATTGCTGCGTTTAAAAATAAGAGTTGATCCTCGTCTCCAGAATTATCATTAAAAATATAATTATAAATAGAAGGAGTCGCTCCTATATTATTTTTTACTCGTGTAAAAGCAATAGAACCTTCAGATGGAGAGAATATAGGGTCAAGTTCATTCTCTCCTAAAGCTACATCTGTCTCTAATTGGGTTGATAGGCCCGTGTTAAAATCATATAAAAATAATCTACTTTGAAAAATACGATATTGGTCGTTTTCAGATCCACTAATATCTCTAGAATAAATTAATTGCGAAGCATTAGCATTTAAACCTAATCCTCCTGCTGCGCCATTAACATTTTCAAGAATTGTACGTTCTATAATTTTTGTACTTAGGTTTAAGGTAAAAATTTTAACCCCATATCCATTAGAATTATTTGTTTTGAGTGCTATCACATTATTGTTAAAATCTGTAGTACTCACCTCGGTTATAAAACTACCATCTGTGGTTTGATAAATAAGTTTTGTTCCTCCTCCTGTAGCATCAACGCTATAAAGTTTATCAAAACTAGGATAGTAAATTTTAGAACCATTTACTGCCCACGCGAAATCTATTTCGTCTAATCTGAAGCCATTTACAGGTATGGATGAGGTAATTTGTTTTAAATCTGTACCATCTAAGTTAGCAGTGAATATATTAGTCACCCCTCCAGAAGTTCTTAAAAAGGCCATTTTATTGACGTCTAAATTTTTTCTGGGCCTAAAACTATTAGTAGAACTAGATGTAACCTGAAATTCGACTCCAAAGTCCTTAGAAGATCCAGCATATATGACAGAGTTACCATCTTGAAGGCGTGTAAATAAGAAGTTAAAATCTTCGTTTAAATCTGTTTGAAACTGGCTTATAGAGCTTTGAACTTTATCGTTTATTGAATCATCTGCTGCTATCTGCCAAAAATAACTAGTTCCTAATTCTAAGTTAGACACACTAAATGTAGTATCATTTACAATTGTATATATTTCAGAACTATTAGTTCTGCCATTTCTTAACTGTAAGATATAGGATATATCATCATTATCACTAGATGCAGAAGACCATACAAACTCTATATCAGATGTAAATATTATATCACCATCTTCTGGATACAGTAAATTTGGCGTCAAAGGAGACTTGTTATTATCTGAAGCTGTTTTTAATTCAAAAACAACATTGCTTATCCCTCCTACTGTTACCGCAGCTGCTTCAAAAGCTGTGGCATAACCTTCTAGTTCAGCTTGAACAGAATATGAACCTGAAGAGATTTCATCTAACTGAAAATTGCCCTCATCATCAGAAAATGTAGTACTTGACGCCGGGTTTGTAGAGATTTTGACATTTGCAAGAGGGATATTTGAACTTTGTCCTACAACTGTACCTGCTAATTTACCAGTTCCTATTTCACTAATTGTATCTTCACTGCACCCTATAGAAAAAATGCCTATAAAAAGAATGTATATATATATAATATTTCTCATAAATAAAAGCTGTTTAATACTTTATTATTGTACTAATTTTGTTTCTTAGATTTAAGATTGAAGTAATAATTAAGACCTAAACCAAAATTCCAATAAAAATCATCTCTCTTACCATTCACTACACCTTCTATTTCATCTGTAAAAGTGATATTGTTTTCTGCAAAAATCTTAATTCCTAGTTTAGGCATAATCGAGTATTCGATTCCTGCTCCATATTGAATTTTGCCACTTGTCTTTTTAGAATTTAAGGCCTGTTTAGAATCGCTAAATCCTAAGATAATACCTCCACCAGCAAATAAATATGGAGAAAGCTTATCATTAGGAAGTAATCTAAATTGAGCGTTGAGATCGATACTTCCATAAACATCTTCGTAAGTACTTCCGCTTTTAAACTGAAATACTCCTGCATTCAAATTGAAACCTATAATTTTATTAAAATAATGGCTGTAACCCAGCTTTGCCATAGGCCCTATCCGTTTTTCGGTATAATCCCCATCAAATAGTGTAGCTGCAAATGTTACGTCTAAGGCGTCATTAAATTTTGGCTCATAAAATGTTCGCTCGTATAATCGTGCAGATTGTTCTAGTTCTTTTTCTTCATTATAGTTTAGAACCAACTCTTCATTTACAGCTTTCCCACCTTTTGCAGACCAATAACCACTTTCTACACCTTCTATAATTAATGCGCGCACAGCCTTCTCAATAGCATCTTGAACTGCAATTTGAACAGGCTCATTCTGAGTAATCCCCATTTCTGCTTCTAATAAGCGTTGAAATTTAACAAATCTGAAAAAATTAGCATCAAGAGCTTGAGATAGAATTGTTTTAGAAACATATACCGTTTTTAAAATCTCTCCGTTACTTGTAGAAACCATTCTTAAATAAACTGTTATACGATCCTGCCGGTATTTAGCAGAACCTCCTAACCCAAAATATCGTGCACCAATACCTCCTGTTATTATATTTGTATCATAAGAAACAATACCTCCTTCAAGAATTACTCCAGCATATTTTAGAGGGGGTAATGGAGGTTCATTAGGATTTAAATTTTTTATATATTCCTGTTTTGTATTTCTTATAATATTTCTTTCAGTTGAAAGATTGCTTAAATTTTCTCTTTCAATAGGAATAAACCATCCAGAATCTTCTAAAGCTTTAAGCAAAATGGTAGTCCCTCCTTGTGTAACGGCAGTACTAAATGTGCTACCATTTTCTACAGCTTTATACTGCCCTGTTTGATCTCTAAAGTTATACACTGCTACCTCAACAGGATCCTGGGCTGCAGGTAAATCAAGAAGGGATCTAGTTGATTTTGAAAATTCTCCAGAATGGGAAGGTGTTTGATCTAAGGGTTGATTAAAAAAGGCTCCGCAAGAATGCAGGCTAAATACGGCTAGCAAAATAGCAAAGCGTATAAAATGTCTCATATTGTTGTAATTAATTATAGGGGACTATGACCTGAGTTTGTTCTCCTGTTGATGTATCTAAAATATTAATGGTTAAACCTTCTTCTCCTTCAAAGACTTCTACGTTAAGATTGCCAAAAGTGAAAGTTCCGGGTTCTTGAAAGTCGCCGATACCTGCAATTTGCGTGTTTAACAGAGATCGTGATATTTGACTTAGAATCTGCCTATTTAAATTATCGCCAAAGCGCTCTAGATCTGATTGAGTTTCATTAGCACTTTGTTTTGCAGTTAAAGCATTTTGGGATGTTGCTGAACTTAATAGCCAGTTATAATTAAAGGTGTCCCCTCCAAAAGCGGGATTAAGGGGCTTATAAGAAAATTGCTGTGAGTAACAGCTAAAGCTAAAAGCCAAGAATATAATGTAAATAATTTTCTTCATACTAATATCTAATAAACTCGTCTTTAATACGTTCAAGATTTTGAAGCTGCTGCAGAACACTATTAAGTGTTGCATTTGCTTGTCGTTCTAAATAATCTCTAGATGGATTTGAAAAAAATTGCCATACTAATTGATTATCTACTTTTATTGAAATCCTTGTATTTCTGCTTCTACCTGGACTTTCAGTGATGATAATATTTTTATTTGATTTTAATCCTGATAAGAAATATTTTGAATAAAATAATTGATAAAAATCACGCCCCACTTTGGTTATGCTATTTTCAATAATTAAGCCTTCTATTTCAAAACCATCTTGACTCAAAGATGTCTCTTTAGATATTTCAATTTTACTAGATTCTGGAACAGGTCTAGAAATTGTTAACTCTTCGTTTTCTTCAATATCATTAAAAACTACCCGGTCTTGTCCAAGTGGTTTTTTATTTTCATCATAAATAACTAATAGGATAATTACCCTGTTACGTTCTGAAGAATTTAAAATTGATTCTGCTAATTCTTTTTTTTCATTAGCTCCTATCACAAAGCGTCCCTCCTGTGTATTTTTAGAAATCTTTTTTAAAGAATCGCTTTTAAATGCTGAAAACTCATATTGTAAACTTCGATCTGCAAAAGTTTTGTTTTCTGCAATTGCTCTTATTGTAAAAAATTCACTGTTTTGATCTACGATAATTTTTGCTTCAATTTCTTTATTTAAAAATTGTCCTATTACTGGATTGGTTAAAACACAAAAAATCAAAAATAAAATTGATTTTTTATATACTATTATGTTAGATACGATTTGCATTTAATCTATACTCCTTACGATAAGGGATTGGGAAAATCCATTTTGTCTAAATTTAAGTGACTTAGTTAAATCATTGACTCCCTGTCTTTCAAAGCTTAGATCATTACCATTTTGTATAAGATCAAGAGAAATATCTGCGGATGGATCCAACACAAAATCTGTAATACTATTACGGTTACCTAATTGTTGTAATTCTGAAATTGCCGTATTAACATTATATTCTAGATTCACATCATTGTCATTACCATTCTGAGTAACACTAATATCACTTGCCTTGCTAGTGATATTAATATTGGTCAGATTATAACTCCCTATTTGTTTAATATAAATCTCATTATTGTTAAGTTCAGTATTTCTAGAATTTGTATCATTAAATAAACCTACAAGATTTAATGCTTCTTGATTGAGCATGCTTCCTTCTAAAATTTTCTCCTCTACATTGGGATTACTTATATAATTTTGAGCACTAATAGCTTGAAATGAAAGCATTAGTAAACAATTTAATAAAATATACTTGTAATACATAAGCTTCTGATTTAAAATAAAATCTAAGAGGATTAATATTCTATCAATCCCCTTAGGTTTTATAATTTATAATTAATTAAAAACTCTTACTAGTTATTAAGATCCATATCAGTTCTTGGAGTTTGTGGAGTTCTCATTGCAGGAGTATTTCTAGTTAATATTGTAGCATCCTGTGCATTTGTCATACCTGAATCCTGTTGTAAAACATTTACTTGATTATTACTACCGCCTCCTGGATTCGATACATTTTGATCTGCAAAGAAGTTATGACCTGAACCATATTGAGAGATTACAGATGAACCACCTATACCAAATTGAGTTGAAACCGCAAAGTTATTAGCACCATCTTGGAAATGATCTACATAATTATTATTCCATCTTTGAAAAGATTGAGAGTTATTAGAATTTCCTTCTTGTTTATGATACGCATCATTATTGCTACCCCACTGAATAGCAGATGCTAAGTTGCCATCTCCATCCTGATCAAGATCTGCATAGTTACCATCTCCATTAGCGCTACCTAAGTTGTTTTGATAAACAAGAGACTCATTGTTAGATCCCACTTGATTTTGAACTGAAATATCACCACCTGAATTACCACTACCAAATTGATGAGATTGAGCTAAGTTGTTAGTTCCATCTTGCACTTGAAAAGCCTTAGCATTTTCAGATCCTGAACCGTTAGATCCAAAAACTGGAAATATAAATGTTCCACTTGCAGTACCCCATCCAAAAGAATTAGGATCATAGTAACCTGCGTTCAAAACAGCGTCGTTCCCTTGATTTACAGTAGCATTATTCTCTTGACCTTCCTGAACCTGATCAGAATAATTACTATTTCCCTCTACTTGCGCAAGAGCTACATTACCACCTAAAACATTATCAACAGTATTTTGACGAATGAATGATTGGTTCATGTCTCCATCTTGGAAAATAGTAGCATCATTACGATCATCTGTTCCCGGTGCACTGGCATTATTAGGAGCTGCATTCTGGCGAATATCAGCGTAATTCAAATTACCCATCTGAGTAGTCAAAGCATTATTATCATCAATAAATTGACGTGTAAATGCCTCGTTGCCTTCCCCATCCTGAATAACTTCAGCGACATTACCTACAGCGTATCCTACACCTTGTTGAATTTCTGAATAATTATCGATACCAGTTTGATTTGTGGTAGCTTCATTTTCATCACCGTCTTGCGTGGTATACGATTTGTTCGTTGTTCCATCCTGCATTACCTGAGCTTCATTGTCCATTCCCCCCGGATCAGAAACAGTAGGACCATTAAGCCCTGTTTGAAGAACAGACGCGTAGTTACCATCGCCCGCCTGATTAACATCTGTGTTATTGATTTCTCCTACCTGACGTACTTTAATCATCTGGTTAGAGCCTTCCTGAATACTGGTACCAGTATTGCTTTGTGCGAATGCGGCTACACCCATAAGGAGTGCGCTGGCACTTAAAATTACTTTTTTCATAATAGAATGTTTTAATTATTAATATATAGAATGGTTAATTTTCTTTTAAAAGAAAACATCGGTTTAAAAAGAACCGATGTTTATCTATTATTATTTAATTAGTTATTGAGATCCATATCAGATCTTAGTGTTTGTTGAGTACGCATAGAAGGAATATCTCTTGTAAGAACAGTAGGGTCCTGTACATTTGTCATACCAGCGTTTTGTTGTAAAACATTAACCTGATTATTACTCCCTCCTCCTGGATTAAATCCGTTTTGCTCTGCAGCGAAAAGGTTTCCTGTTCCATATTGAGAAATAACTACTGATCCATCTATACCAAATTGCGTAACATCTGCCTGGTTTGCAGTACCATTTTGGTATACATCAAGATAGTTTCCATTCCATCTTTGGAAAGATTCTGAAATATTTGCAGTCCCTTCTTGTTTGTGAAATGCGTCATTATTTCTTCCCCATTGCAACGTGAAATTTACGTTATCAGAACCGTCTTGTTCAACATCTGCATAGTTACCATCACCATTAACATTTCCGTCATTATTCTGAAAAACTCTTGAAATGTTTTCAGAACCTACTTGACTTTGAATACTAATATCTCCTCCGGCAGTACCACTACCAAACTGATGGGCTTCAGCTCTGTTTCCAGTACCGTCCTGAATCTGGAAAGCTTTAGCATTTGTAGATCCTGCACCATTAGACTCTAAAATAGGTGATGTTACATTACCACTAGCTAAAGAAACCCATGAAGTTGGTGGTGTTAATGCATCTAATACACCTTCGTTTCCTTGATTTACAAAAGCCTCATTCTCTTGACCTTCCTGAAATTGATCTGAATAGTTATTATTTCCTTCAACCTGAGCAACTGCAACATTACCTCCCAGAACATTGTCAACAGTATTTTGACGTATGAACGATTGGTTCATGTCTCCATCCTGAAAAATAGTTGCATCATTACGATCTCCTGTTCCCGGCGCACTAGCATCGTTAGGAGCTGCATTTTGATTTATATCAGCATAGTTATCATTTCCTATTTGAGTAGTTAAAGCTTTGTTATCGTCAAAAAATTGACGGGTAATGGCTGCATTACGCTCACCATCTTGTATAACATCTGCAACATTTCCTACCGCATATCCTACACCCTGTTGAATTTCAGAATAGTTATCGGTACCTAATTGATCTGTAGATGCGTTATTTTCATCACCATCTTGTGTGGTGTAAGATTTGTTAGTTACACCATCTTGCATAACCTGTGCATCATTCCCTAGACCTCCTGGATCTGAAACTGATGGGCCGTTAAGACCTGTTTGAAGAACAGATGTGTAATTTCCATCTCCATCCTGATTCACATCAGTATTGTTGATCTCACCTACCTGACGTACCTTAATCATTTGGTTTGAGCCTTCCTGAATACTGGTACCAGTATTATTCTGCGCAAAAGCGACAACTCCCAACATTAGCGCTCCGACGCTTAGTACAACTTTTTTCATAATAGAAAGTTTTAAATTAATAATATATAGAATGGTTAATAATATACTTAACAACGAGTTTCAGTTTACGATCAAGGGGTGATCTAAATAACCAAAACAATAATTTAGGAGATATAGGGTTGCGAAGAATTTCTATCAGCATTATCCTTTTTTGGTTTCAACGCAAGGCTAAATTAGGAAAAACTAAAGTGCTGATTTTATGATTTCTATAACTTTTCGATGAAAGCTACACCTATCGAAATCGTTATAGCTAGAAAAGCCCTGTAAATAGTGGGCTAGCGGCTGAAAAGGGAAAAACACCCTTTTATCTCGAAGAAAAAAAAGTGTAATCTTTTACCTACGCAAAAAGTAGGAAAGAATTATTCAGGTAACAATTTATTTACGTAAATGTGTTAAAAACAAGACTGAGATCTTAACGAAGATTCAATAATTCTCTGTTTTTAGCAAGAGGCCATAATTTATCTTCGACTAATAATTCTAATTTATCTGAGGCATAACGTATTTCTTTAAAAAAAGGAATTACAGAATCTTTGTACATAGAAGCCCGCTCTTTCATTCCTAATTGATTAGCTTTTTTACGTATTTCTATCATTGCTGTAATACCCTCATTAATTTGTTTGATATACGTAGAGATTTGCTCAATAATTTTAATCTGCTCTATCGCTATAATTTTATAGTCTGCTTCAAAAATTTCTTTTAAACCTTTAACATTCTCGATGAGTAAATTCTGATATCTAATTGCTGTAGGAATTATATGATTTCTTGCCATATCACCTAGAACTCTACTTTCTATTTGAACACGTTTCACATACTCTTCGAGTTCTATCTCATGACGTGCTTTCAGTTCAACCGCATTCATAACCTCCATCTCTTCAAACAATGATGTAGTGATTTTTGAAAGTTGAATATCTAGAGCCTCAGGCGTGGTTCGGTTATTACTTAATTTTCGCTTTTTAGCTTCAGACTCCCACTCTGGACTGTAACCATCTCCTTCAAAACGAATTTTCTTAGATGCCTTTATATATTCTCTAAGAATATTAAAAATGGCATCGTCTTTTTTCATTCCTTTCTTATCTATAAGCGAGTCTACCTCAATCTTAAAATCTTTTAATTGTTTAGCAACTATGGTATTTAATACGACCATTGGCTTAGCGCAATTTGCGGTAGATCCTACAGCTCTAAACTCAAATTTATTTCCTGTAAACGCAAAAGGCGAGGTACGGTTACGATCTGTATTATCCAGTAAAATTTCAGGAATTTTACCTACTACATTCAGTTTTAAATCTGTCTTTTCCTGAGGTGACAATTTTCCGTCAGATACTTTTTCAAGTTCGTCAAGAACCTTAGTTAATTGTTTTCCAATAAAAACAGACATTATTGCGGGCGGCGCTTCATTAGCTCCCAGCCTGTGATCATTAGATGCCGATGCTACTGAAGCTCTTAGCAATTCCTCATAATCCTGCACCGCCTTTATTGTGTTTATAAAAAACGTTAAGAACTGTAAATTCTTCATAGGGGTGCTTCCCGGACTTAACAGGTTTACACCCGTATCTGTAGCCAGTGACCAGTTATTGTGTTTTCCACTTCCGTTAATGCCTTCAAAGGGTTTCTCGTGAAAAAGAACTTTTAATTTATGACGCTCTGCAACACGCGCCATCAAATCCATAATTAACGAATTGTGATCTACAGCCAGATTGGCTTCTTCAAAAATCGGAGCAAGCTCAAATTGGTTTGGAGCAACTTCATTATGTCTGGTTTTAACAGGAATACCCAGCAGCATACATTGTTGCTCCAGATCTTTCATAAAATTTAATGCTCTTGACGGTATAGACCCAAAATAATGATCGTCTAATTGCTGTCCTTTCGCGGGAGCGTGACCTAATAATGCGCGACCGGTTTGCATAATATCTGGGCGTGAAGCAGCCAAAGCAGAATCTATAAGAAAATATTCCTGCTCCCAACCTAGAGTTGCAGTCACCTTGGTAACGCCTTTATTAAAATATTTAGCAACTTCAGTCGCTGATGTATCAATTGCATTAAGTGCTCTTAGTAAAGGAGTTTTATTATCTAGGGCCTCTCCTGTATAAGAAACAAATACGGTAGGAATACATAAGGTAGTATCTAAAATAAAGGCTGCGGAAGTAGGATCCCAGGCTGTATACCCTCGAGCTTCAAAGGTATTACGAATTCCCCCATGTGGAAACGAAGACGCATCTGGCTCTTGCTGAACTAATTTTGCTCCTTCAAATTTTTCTATAGCACTTCCGTCAGGCAAACTTTCAAAAAAAGCATCGTGCTTTTCTGCAGTAGCTCCTGTTAATGGTTGAAACCAGTGTGTATAATGTGTAGCTCCAAGACTTATAGCCCATTGCTTCATTCCTGCGGCTATACTATCTGCCATTAATCTATCAATTTTAGAACCTGTATTTACAGCATCCTGCACCGCCTCAAAGGCATCTACAGAAAGAACCTGGCGCATTGCATTCTTACCAAAGACATGTTTACCATAAAGCGCTGATCTTCTTTCACTTTCTTCAATAAAAACTGGTTTTCTCGAAAGACTTTCTTTAAGAGCAAAAAATCGTAAAGTATTCATTTTTTGATAGATTTTTATGAATTTAAAAATTCTAGAGGGTAAAAATATATAATTCCGCAATACACCCCTACATCATAGGGGGTAAATTAAATTTATTCAATCAATTTTAACTACACACCCCCTAAAATTGAAATGCTAGATATTAAAGATTTGTTATATTTGTTATTAGTTTAATTCAAAAAATTTAAAATTAATTTTATTATGGGCAAATCAAAATTAGAGTATATCTGGTTAGATGGATATCATCCTACTGCCAATCTAAGAAGCAAAACCAAAGTTGAAGATGATTTTAGTGGAAAACTAGAAGATTGTTCAGTATGGTCTTTTGACGGTTCTTCAACTAAGCAAGCTGAAGGTGGATCTTCTGATTGCTTGCTAAAGCCCGTAGCTATATATCCTGATCCTGCACGCAGAGACGGTTATTTAGTAATGACTGAAGTTCTAAATGCAGACGGTACTCCACACGAGTCTAACTATAGAGCACAAATTGACGATGACGATAATGATTTCTGGTTCGGTTTTGAACAGGAATATTTTATAATGGATAAAAACACACAACTTCCTTTAGGATTCCCTGTAGGTGGTTATCCTGGTCCTCAAGGTATGTATTACTGTTCTGTAGGTGGTAAAAACACACATGGTAGAGCTTTTGTAGAAGAGCACGCAGATTTATGTATCGATGCGGGTCTTAACTTTGAAGGTATCAACCAGGAGGTTGCAAGTGGCCAATGGGAGTTCCAACTTTTTGCTAAAGGTGCTAAAAAGGCAGGAGACGAAATTTGGGTAGCGCGTTACTTATTACAACGTTTAACTGAAGATTACGGGTATTATATAGAATTCCACCCAAAACCTATTAAAGGTGACTGGAATGGTTCTGGAATGCACGCAAACTTCTCAAACACAACATTGAGAACTGCCGGTTCTAAAGATGTTTATGACACGATTTGTGAAGCATTTAGACCTGTAGTTAAAGAGCATATAGAAGTTTATGGCGAGTTTAACGATCAGCGTTTAACCGGGAAACATGAGACTGCTTCTATAAGCGATTTCTCTTATGGTGTATCAGATAGAGGAGCGTCTATACGTATTCCTATTATTGCTGTTGAAAGAGGTTGGAAAGGATGGTTAGAAGATCGTCGTCCTGCTTCTAACGGTGACCCATACCGTATTGCCGGTAGAATTGTTAAAACTGTAAAAGGAGCTGAAGCTAAATTATAGTAAGTTTTCTATATAAAATAAAAGCCCGCTTATTGCGGGCTTTTTTATGCTGTATATTGAAAAGAACCTTTAACTGAAAGCTAAACCTATAAACACGCAATAGGCAGCAAACAGAATAAACCCTTTCCAGCGGTTTAATTCTAATCGTAAGGGAAGATATCCCAGCGGCAGAAGAATAATGGCAAAACCTAATAACCAAAACATATTAGTATCTAAAATTCGATCATCAATTACCGGGATAGGAGTGATCACTGCCGTTAATCCTAATACTGAAGCGATATTAAAAATATTAGACCCTATGAGGTTTCCTAACGAGATTGCTTTCTCCTTCTTTAAAGCTGCTATGATTGAAGCCGCAAGCTCTGGCACACTCGTACCTATTGCAATAACAGTTACTGAAATTGCATAGTCGCTTATCCCTACAGATTCTGCTAATTCTTTAGCCCCCTGTACTAACCACTCTGATCCAAAATATAAAGCTACAGCACCAATAAGTAACCAAACTGTAATTTTAAAATAGGAGGTTTTAGAGAGACCGGCATCAATTTCGTCATTTTGCCCTTCTTGAGTCGCTTGTGACTTTTTTGCCCTACGTATTAAAATAATAAGGTAAAAAACTAAAGATACCAGTAGAATAAATCCTTCTAGCTTTGAGATTGTACGGTCATTCATAAGTGCCAGATAAAGTCCTAAAGAAAACAAAACCATAACAGGCCAGTTAAATTTAAAGAAATCATTATCTATTCCTAATGTAGAAATAATAGCCGTAAGCCCTAAAACCAACGCAATGTTTGCGATGTTACTCCCTATTACATTGCCCAAAGCGATATCTGGCGAACCGTCTAACGCTGCCTGTAAACTAACTAATAATTCTGGAGACGAGGTGGCAAACGAAACAACCGTTAAGCCTATTACCATTTTAGACAGCTTAAGCTTAAAAGATAAGCCCACTGAAGCTCTAACTAAAAACTCACCTCCTATAACCAGCAGCGTGAGACCCACCAAAATAAAAACAATACTCATAAACCTTTTTTAATGCAGCGAAGATACATAACCAACCTATAAAATGGAGAATATAGAAACCCGTCCTAACTCAAGAAATAAGTGTACTTAGTAAAGATTCCAATTTAATTTGAAAGTACCTCTAGTAATTTTATAGCCTGCACGGCTTCTCTCACATCGTGTACCCGCAGAATAGAAGCTCCCTTTTGCAAAGCGATAGTGTTAAGAACCGTTGTACCATTTAAAGCTTCCGCAGCAGAAATGCCAAGTGTTTTATAAATCATTCCTTTTCTGGAAATACCAATTAGAAAAGGTAGACCCGTTATTTCAAACTTTTCAGCATTATTTAAAAGTTCAAAATTATGACTACTAGTTTTAGCAAAACCAAATCCAGGGTCTAAAATAAGGTCATTAACACCTAATTCTCGAGCAGCGGCTACCCGTTCACTTAAATAAAAGAGCACTTCTGTGAGCACATCATCATAATGCGCAAGACCTGCCATTGTTTGCGGAGTACCTTTCATATGCATCATAATGTAAGGCACTTGTAAGTCTGCAATTGTAGTAAGCATTTGCTCATCGAGCATCCCTGCGGAAATATCATTTATTATTGCAGCACCTGCATCTATTGCTTTGCGCGCCACTTCAGCCCTAAAGGTATCTATAGAAATTAGGGTTGCAGGAAAATGTTTTAAAATAGACTCTATAACGGGTAATAGACGTTTTTGCTCTTCATCTACAGAAATATCTGTAGCACCCGGCCTAGAACTGTATGCTCCTACATCAATAAAAGTAGCACCTTCTTTTAGCATTTTTTCTGTTTGATTCAATAGTTTAGAATCACTAGAGTAATTACCTCCATCAAAAAAAGAATCTGGGGTAACATTAAGAATTCCCATCACTTTCGGTTTTGAAAGATCTATAAGTGTTCCTTTACAGTTAATGCTTTTCATGAAAATGTACTATGTTTTTTTAGATTGCTTATTTTAGGCGAAATTTACGCAAAATGAATGAGCCTCTTTCTTGAATCATTATCTATAGACTTCAAGAAATATACATTCAGATACAATTGAAGCACCAAAGCCCCTCGGGTAGTTAAACTATATTAATGAAGCAGACTTCGACACAATACGATGCGGTAATTACTACCTGTCGTAATTTATTTTCTAAAAAAATGAGTGACTACGGAAGTGCGTGGCGCATATTGAGACTTCCGTCTTTGACAGATCAAATTTTTATTAAAGCACAACGTATACGTGGGCTTCAGCAAAATGCAGTTCATAAAGTTAATGAAGGCGAAGCTTCAGAATTTATAGGAATTATAAATTACTCGGTAATGGCATTGATACAACTAGATCGCGGAGTGGTAGATCAACCCGATTTAGATCTTGATGAATCTTTAGAGTTGTATGATAAACATGTTGCTATCACTAAAAATCTAATGGAAAATAAAAATCACGATTATGGCGAGGCCTGGCGTGATATGCGTATTAGTTCATTAACAGATCTTATTTTACAAAAGTTATTACGGGTAAAGCAAATAGAAAATAACAAAGGTAAAACTCTGGTTTCTGAAGGGATAGATGCAAATTACCAGGACATGCTTAACTACGCAGTATTTGCCTTAATATTAATGGAAGAAGGTTCCGCAAAAAAATAAAAATTTGAAAAAACTAGTTGGTGTAATTCGCATTTTTGTAGGTATTCTCTTTATAATTTCAGGATTTATTAAACTCAATGATCCTGTAGGATTCTCTTTTAAGCTGCAGGAGTACTTCTCTCCAGATGTCTTAAATATGGAGTTTTTGAGTCCGTTTGCACTGGGACTTGCAATCTTGTTAGTTATCGTTGAGCTGGTTCTGGGAGTTGCATTAATTATAGGCTATTATAAGAAGCCTACGATGTGGCTTCTATTACTCATGATCTTGTTTTTCACCTTCCTTACCTTCTATTCTGCCTATTTTAATAAGGTCACAGACTGTGGTTGTTTTGGAGATGCGTTACCGCTTACCCCCTGGCAGTCTTTTTCAAAAGATGTAGTTTTATTAATTCTTATTTTGTTTTTGTTTTTCAATCTAAAACACATTCAGCCTTTCTTTTCTAATTTCGGCAGGTCTATTGTCATCTTTGCCACATTTATAGGATGCTTAAGTTTTGGATACTATGTTTTAATGCACCTTCCGGTTTTTGACTTTAGAGCGTATAAAGTAGGTGTAAATATTCAGGAAGGAATGGCTATTCCTGAGGGTGCTGAGAAAGCCGTTTTTGACTACCACTGGAAATTTGACGTTAATGGTTCTCAAAAAATTATTACCACTCAAGGAGAATACCCTTCTTCTGAAGGAACATTTCTAGGTGTAGATACCGAAGTTGTTTCACAAGGTTATGTACCACCTATACACGATTTTACAATAGAAAAAGAAGGTGAGAATTATACTGAAGATTTTCTAAACACACCCAATCTCATCGTAATTATAGCGTACGATATTAATAAAACAGAATGGAATGGCTGGCCGGTTATTAAGGAACTCACAAACGACGCATTAAAAAAGGGTTATACCGTAATTGGTCTTACATCTTCGGGCGAAAATGAGGTTAATGATCTCAAAGAAAAACAAAATATAAATTTTGATTTTTACTTTACAGACGCTACCGTTTTAAAAACAATTATACGCAGTAATCCCGGTATTTTGAAGTTACATAATAGTACAATTCTTCAAAAAAAACACTGGAACGATGCTAAAGAAATTGATCTTGAAGTTTTACCGACTGCAAAATCTACTCTCAATTTAGAATTAAAAAACAAATTAGACAGCATCTCGCGCTATGACCAATTGTATCGCCCCTTATTACAGGAATCAGATCCTGATAAACGTGAAAAACTTGCGCAGGAGTTAGGTATTGCTAAAGAAGATTACACTGGTGATCTTTGGAAAAAACAGCGCATGATAGACACCAGTAATCTAAAAATTATTAAAACGATTTTAGATAATTACGGCTATCCCGGAAAGTCATTAGTAGGCGAACCTACAAATCTTATCGCTCTTGAAGTGATACAGCACAATCCTATTCAGATAGAAGAATATCTAGATCTTTTTAAAAAAGCTGCGGCTCAGGGAGAAATCCCAATGACTCAAGTCGCTGCCTTAGAAGACAAGTATCTTATGCAGCTACACAAGGAACAACTGTACGGAACTCAAGCTCAGATTACAGCGGCAAACGGCTTTTTCATTTGGCCAATAAAAGACCCTGAATCTGTAAATGAAAGACGTGCTGCAGCAGGTTTTACACGTACTATAGAAGAATATGCTGCAGATTTAATGGCCAAAAATACTAGTTATAAAGCATTAAAATTATCTGATATTAAAACGCTCTGATTTCTTATATCCTAAATAAAATTGGTTATGCCCTGCTTACTCTATTTGGAGTAGTTACTGTGGTGTTTTTGTTATTTACCGTGCTTCCGGGAGACCCTGCGCGTATGATGCTTGATCAAAATGAAGATCCTCAGCAACTGGCGATTATTAAGCATAAATATGGTTTTGATCAACCCATATTAACGCAGTATGGGTACTATTTAAATGATTTATCTCCTATCTCAATACACAATAAATCAGGTACAAATTATACCAGTTTAACATCTAGTAAATACACCTATACCACACTCATATCCTCACGTGTTCACGCTTTAGTTTTAAAAGTACCCTACTTAAGAGAGTCGTTTCAAAAAACAGGAAAAACCGTTGTTGAAGTTATTTCAGAAACGCTACCAAATACTATAGTTCTTGCAGTGAGTGCAATTACACTTGCCATACTATTGGGTATTTTTTTAGGAATCGTATCTGCCAATGCTCGTGATACCTGGTTAGACAAATTAATACAAGTAATAAGTACACTGGGAATGAGTGTACCCAGTTTTTTTAGCGCCATTCTATTTGCATGGCTTTTTGGATATGTACTTCACAAGTATACAAATCTTAATATGACAGGAAGCCTTTATGAGATGGATGATTTTGGCGAAGCCATTACTATACAGTGGAAAAATATAGTATTGCCCGCTATAGTTTTAGGCATTCGGCCATTAGCTGTTGTCATTCAATTAATGCGTAATTCGCTTTTAGAGGTTTACAATCAGGAATATATACGTACGGCACAGGCAAAAGGCTTAAATAAATGGCAAATTGTGTGGCGCCATGCCCTTAAAAATGCCTTGAATCCCGTAGTAACCGCTGTTTCGGGTTGGTTTGCTTCGATGCTAGCGGGAGCCGTTTTTGTAGAATATATTTTTGGGTGGAATGGTTTGGGAAAAGAAATCGTTGATGCCTTAAATACACTAGACCTACCTATAATTATGGGATCTGTTTTAGTAATTGCTACGATGTTTATTCTCATAAACATTCTGGTTGACCTCATTTATGCTCTACTCGATCCTAAAGTACGTATTAGGTAGGTCAAATGTTGTAGAATAGCCTTACTAACGTTAATTTTATAGCTTATTCTTATTTTAAGCATAGTCACTTTTTCACGATTTATTTTCCGCTTTGCGACCGTTTAATAAAAGCAAATGTGCCGAAAATCTTCAGGAAAACTTTATAAAACTGAATTTAATAATAATATCATAACGTAATAGTTATTAATACAAACAACTACTAATCAAAATACAATGAGAAAAAACATCGTAGCCGGTAACTGGAAAATGAATACAGATCTTGCTGAAACTCAAGATTTAATTTCAGACTTAAAGAAAATTGCTAAAACTTCTGAGGCAGAAGTTATAATTGCACCTCCCTATACTAATCTTTACAGTGCTTTTGAGGCTGTAAAAGGCTTAGATATAAGCGTAGCTGCTCAAAATATGCATCAATCTGCTTCGGGTGCTTTTACCGGCGAGATAAGTGCAGGTATGTTAAAAAGTATTGGTATTAAAACAGTTATTTTAGGTCATAGTGAGCGTCGCGCGTATTTTGATGAAAAAGAAGATCTTTTAGCAGAAAAAGTAAATACTGCATTAGAAAATGATATGACAGTAATTTACTGTTTTGGAGAAGAATTAAAAGACCGAAACTTTAGCGAGCATTTTGAAGTGGTAAATAAACAAATTAGCAATGCATTATTTCACTTAGATGCAGCTGCGTGGAAAAATATAATATTAGCTTATGAGCCGGTTTGGGCAATAGGAACTGGCGAGACTGCCAGCCCTGATCAAGCTCAGGAAATGCACGCCTTTATACGCAAAACCATTGCCGATGAGTACTCACAGGAAATAGCAGATGAAGTTACCATTCTTTATGGTGGAAGTGTAAAACCTAACAATGCACAGGAAATTTTCTCAAAACCAGATGTTGACGGTGGTTTAATAGGTGGGGCTTCTTTAAAAGCAGAAGATTTTATGGCAATCGTAAATGCATTTTAATATATATAAATGGCTGAAGCATATTCTGAGTATGAGTTTAAAGTAAATCCCGTAAACCCGGGGGTAGAAATACTCATTGCGCAACTTGGCGAACTTGATTTTGAAAGTTTTGATGAGACCGAAGATGGCGTTAAAGCCTATATCGTATCCTCATTAGATCGCAATGATTTACTTGAGAATATTTATATTCTCAAAAATCAGGAGTTTGAAATAAGTTATTCTGTTAATCATATCGAACCGGTTAATTGGAATGAGGAATGGGAAAAGAACTTTGAGCCCATAGAGGTTGATGGTATTTGCTCGGTTAGAGCACCTTTTCATCCTAAACCAGATACCGAGTATGATATTGTTATTGAACCTAAAATGTCATTTGGTACAGGTCATCATGAGACCACACATTTGATGATTAAACATCTATTAAAGCTAGATGTAACCGGCAAAAAAACTTTAGATATGGGTTGTGGCACTGGTATTCTAGCAATACTAGCTGCTATGAAAGGCGCTAAGCCGGTTGAGGCAATAGATATAGACCCGTGGTGTTATGAAAACACGGTAGAAAATGTAGAGCGAAACGGAGTGTCATTTATTGAAGCTTTTGAAGGAGATGTAAAACTTCTAGACGGCAAACAGTATGATTTAATAATCGCTAATATTAATAGAAATATTCTTTTAGCAGATATACCAGCTTATGCAGGTTGTCTAAATCATACAGGTACTTTGCTTCTTAGCGGCTTTTATACCCAAGATATTCCTGCAATTACTGAAGTTTGTAATCAACATGGGCTAAATTTTATCATGAATTTTGAAAGAAATAATTGGGTAGCTTGTAAATTTGTAAAAAATTAAAACCCTGAATTTAAGTTTTTTACATATGAGCACAAGAGAAAAGATTCAAGAAGAAGTAGATGTCCTCGAGGCCGAAGATCGAAATAATGAGATAATTGTTTATAATGACGACGTTAATACCTTTGACCACGTTATAGAAACCTTAATACATGTGTGCGAGCATACGCCCATACAAGCAGAACAATGCTCACTTATTGTTCATTATAAAGGTAAATGTACCGTTAAAACAGGTAGTTACGATTATTTAGAACCCAGATGCAGCGCATTACTTGATGCGGGATTGAGCGCCGAAATCATCTGAAACTAACTCAAATATAATTAATTAAAAGCCTCCTCTCGGAGGCTTTTTCTTGTTAATAACATATCAATTAAATCGATTCAGTCGATAATATGCAAACTTTTAACGTTTAAAGGTTTTTATATTAAGTTTTTTTTAATAGTTTTCAGAAATCATTAATAAAAATTTAAATCTATGTTAGTACACACATTTAGAAAAGCTGCTCTATTCAGCTTAGGTTGTTCTTTAGTATTTGCCTCTTGTTCTGAAGATGCAACCGAAACTCCTGAAGTAGAAATGCAACAAACTGCTGCACTTGAAGTGTCACAGGCAATTCTTGATCAGGTTGAAGATTTAGGAATGAATACCCGATTTGTTAAATGGGATGATTTCTATTTTCCTGATGGCACTTCTGAACCCCGCCTATTTTTAGAAGAAGATGTTATCGTAACCCCAGAGCAATTAACCGCAATGGTCAATTTGACAAAAGTAGAAAAAGGTGCAACACAGAGTAAACAATACAGAACTTCTGCTTTAGTATCTCAGGGACGTACTATTTCTATAATAGGATATACCGGCGGAAACCAGGCACTAAGTACAAAAGAACGTACAGCATTACAGTGGGCAGTAGATAACTACAATAGATTAAGTGGCGTATCTATAAGCTTCAATCTAACCTTCGGTACAAACTATCAAAATAAAGATATGGTTGTTTACAATAATACTGTAAATAACCCAAGTGGTGCAGGTGGGAGCGCAGGGTTTCCAAGTAATGGTTTGCCTCATAAATTTGTTCAGATCTATGGTTTAGCAAATTATGATACTAATGTAGTAGAGCACGTTATTACGCACGAGATAGGACATTCTGTAGGTTTTAGACATACAGACTGGTTTAGCAGACAGAGTTGTGGAGATAATGTAAATGAAGGTGGAGATGTAAATTTAGTACCCGGTACACCTAGTGGTTATGATGCTACATCAATTATGTTAGCTTGCTTTAGCGCTAGTGAAGATGGTGAGTTTAATGCTAATGATATTACCGCTTTAAATAACATGTACTAGTAAACAAAATACCCCTAGAGAAAGCCATTTAAAAATTAAATGGCTTTTTTTTTAATTTATTCTTGTAGATAGTCAAAAAAGACTTATATTTGCACCCGCAAAATGAGACAACTATATGTTGATTTTTTGCTGAAATAAAGGCCTTGTGGCGCAACTGAATAGCGCACCTGATTACGGCTCAGGAGGTTCCAGGTTTGAATCCTGGCAAGGTCACAAAATTTAAAACCACACTTTTTAAAGTGTGGTTTTTTTGTTTAACATATTTTCATAACTAATAATCTAGAACTCAAAGTCTGTATAAGTTTTGGTTCAAAAAGTGAAGTATTGTCAATTTGTTGCGTTAGCTTAATAAGAAGCGCCTCATTTTTTATAAATAATTTTAGTAATTTTCTAAAAGAGCTTCCGAAGAAAATCTTCTAAAAGCCACCTAAAATTGATGTATCGCTCAACATAGCTATATTTCTGCCTATCTAATTTTTACATATTCTATGAAGTCTGTTTTATTTGCCATTCTAACATTCACCTCATTTTGGGGGTTTTCTCAACAAGACGGCAGCCCTGATGAACCTATAATTCCGGTTGATAAAGCAGGTCTTTTAAAAAATATAGATATCACCTTTGATCTACGTATGGACTTTCAAGCCTATACCTTTAGAGGTGGTGACAATTACTACAACGGTCTCCAATTTGAAAATGGCTTTACAGCCCTGGGAATTGCCGCAAAAATAAATGATAAACTCAAATTTAAATTTAGAAATCGATTTAATAAAAGTGGTGATGTACAAAGCCTCGATAGGCTGGGAAGTAATATAGAACTGGCATATATAGATGTTAAATTGAGTAATGCACTCAATATGTATCTTGGCAAAATGACAGCTTTATACGGTGGTTATGAGTATGAGTTTATTGCTCGTGATGTGCTTGAATACAATGATATTTATGGTAATGCACTGGCCTTTGTTACCGGAGCCGGTTTAAGCTATAAAACTGCTGAACATAACACTTTCGGATTACAGGTATTAAACTCAAGAACTGCCCTTTACGAAGATATCTATGGCGATGTGGTTGCTGAAAATATACAGGAACCAGACTGGCCGGTCACTTTTGTAGGCAACTGGCGCGGAAGCTTTTTTGACGGCAAACTAGAAACAATATATAGTTTGAGTCACTCTACAGAAGTTAAAGATAGAGGTACCACATTTTTTACACTGGGACATAAATATGAAAATAAAAACATAACCTTAATGTATGACTTTCATTACAGTTATGAAGAAATTGATACAAAGGGCATCGTCACCCGGGTAATTGACAATGAAGTAGCTGCAGAAAATGTAACCTATGTAGAAAACTGGTTTCGTGGTAAGTATCGTTTTAGCCCTAAAGTTGAGGGGTTGTTAACCTTAATGACCAGTAGCGCTCGCGATAATGCACAAGCCGGTAATAAATTGATAAGAACCAGTTATGGCGTGATACCTACTGTGTATTACAGTCCGTTTAAAGATCTTAATGTCAAGTTTTATTTTGCCTATATAGGTAGATACTATGATTATTCAGAGTATGCGATAGATTCATTTGGCGCATCATCTTTCAATAAAAATGAAGTGCGCGTTGGGTTTATAGCTCCTTTATTGTTGTTATAAATCAACGGCCCTTAAAGGTTTTTACTTCGGAATAATTTAGAGAAAACTTTAGATACGTGCCTGATAGGTAAATAAGTTATAGTATCTCCCCAGATTAGCAATAAGTTCATCGTGTGTTCCGCGCTCTGCAATCTGACCGTTTTCTATAACTAAAATTTGGTCTGCTTTTCTAATAGTACTTAAGCGGTGTGCTATAACAAAGGTTGTTCTTCCCTGAGTTAAGGTAGCCAGACTTTTTTGAATTAGTGCCTCACTTTCGGTGTCGAGATTAGAAGTTGCTTCGTCTAAAATTAAAATTTTTGGATTTGCTAAAACGGCTCTCGCGATTGCGATTCGTTGACGTTGACCACCAGACAATTTTACACCACGCTCACCAATTAAAGTATCTAAACCGTCCTCAAACCTATCTGTAAATTCATTTACGTATGCCGCATTAACCGCCGCTTGCAATTCATCTTCAGTAGCGTTAGGCCTCGGAAACAAAATATTCTGTCGTATACTGCCTTCAAATAGAAATTCATCTTGTAAAACAACACCAAGATGTTTCCTAAAGCTATTTAAATTCACTTTTGAAATATCCTGCCCATCAACGGTTATTGTACCAGACTGCGGATTTAAAAATGTCGCTGCTAGGCCTGCGATGGTACTTTTCCCAGAACCTGAACTCCCAACTAAAGCTACCACTTCACCCGATTTTGCTTCAAAATTAATCCCGGTCAACACCTCTTTATTTTCCTCGTAAGCAAAAGATACATTCTCAAAAACAATATGTCCTTTAAAGTTTTGAAGATGTTGAGTGCGGTATTCCTCGTCAGATTCTGGTGTCATATTCATCAGTTCTTCAGTACGATCAAGACCTGCTAAAGCTTCTGTTAATTGACTTCCTATATTACTCATTTGAACAATGGGCGCTATCATTAATCCTAACAAAAACGTAAAAGTCAGGAAATCACCTATAGTTAGTTCGCCCATCATAATTTTATAACCTCCTATTCCCATTATTCCGGTGGTAGCCAATCCTAACAAAAAAGTTGAAGAGCTGGTCATTAACGCAGTCGCCGTTAAACTCTTTTTTACATTTTGAAAAAGTCGCTCTACACCTTCTTCAAATATTTTATTCTCCTGTTCTTCAGCATTAAAACCTTTAATTACGCGTACACCCCCTAAGGTTTCGGTAAGCCTCCCGGTGACTTCGGCATTTATAACCCCTCTATTTCTAAAAATAGGTCGAATGATCTTAAATGCTTTTAGTGCAATCAAGGCAAACACAGCAAGTGGAATAAGCGTAAACAAAGTCATCGTCCAGCTTATGCGTAACAGCAAAACGAGTGATACCACAGCTGTGATACTACCTCCTACCAGTTGTACTAATCCTGTTCCTATTAAGTTACGTACGCCCTCTACATCACTCATAATACGGGAGACCAGCGCTCCCGATTTTGTATTATCAAAAAACCGAATGGGTAAAGACAATACCTTTTTTTGAACCTGAGCTCTCAACTCTGAGATCATATATTGAGCCTGTACGCTCAAAATCTTTGTTAACAAAAACGACGTTGCTGCTTGAATCAAAATAGCGAGTCCTACAGCTGCGACTAAAAGTTTGAGTAGTTCTACATTCTTATTAGGTATAATATCATCCATTAAATATTTAAGAGACAGGGGAGCTACAAAGCTTGCTGCCTTGCTAATTACAATTAAAATTAACCCTATAAACACCAGCTTTCTTCTGGGCCAAATAATGGTTTTAAAAGCACTGAGAATACTTACTTTTTTTTCTGACATTAAAAAATAGTTTAAAAAATTAAATCAATTTAAATACCAATTGTAATTAGAATTTAAGTCACAAAAACAATCCAAAGAATTTCATCTAGTAACCGCTATAAGCAACCAAGCTTATTATTAGGGCTTAGTCGGAAAATTTTCAGAAAATATCTAGATGAATAAGTTATTTGGACAGAAGTAAAAAATAAAGGGAAACCTTTAAAAAAGATTTCCCTTCACAATCATAGCAATTGATTTCCCTAATTATTCTGGCATTACAACAGTGTCAATTACGTGAATTACGCCATTACTACCCATAACATCAGTAGCAATGATCTCACTGTAATTTCCTTTTTGATCTTTTATCCAGATCTTACCATCTTTTTGCATTACAGTAATGCTCTGTCCATTTAAAGTTTCTAATGTAACGCTACCGTTTCCTTCCTTTAAAGCAGCAACTACATCTGCAGCAGCAAGCTTACCAGAAATTACGTGATACGTTAGTATGCCGGCTAGAGCATCTTTGTTTTCGGGCTTTAGCAACATTCCTAAAGTTTCTGAATCTACTTTACCAAATGCAGCATTGTTAGGTGCAAATACTGTAAAAGGACCATCACCTTGCAATGCAGAAACTAAATCTGCCGCTTTAAGTGCTGTTACCAACGTGGAGAAATCTTCGTTGTCTACAGCGACATCAACAATTGTTTTTTGCGCAGATACAAACTGACTTGCAGTTAACGTAAATACAGCAGTTAAAATAAATACTAGCTTTTTCATAAAAATTTGATTTTTTGGTTAAACGTTTGCGCTGTGTATTGAAGCGCATTCATTTATATTTACACGAGATAATTTACGCTAGATGAGCATAAGCTCTTTTTTGGTAAATCTTTAACATTCATGCAGAACGACAAATTTCTTATTGAAAGACTTAAGAATAAAGAAGAGTCAGCATTAGCGAGTCTTTATGACAAATATGCTCCTGCATTGTATGGTGTAATCCTTAGGGTTTGTAAAGATGAACAGGAATCTCAAAACATTCTACAAGACACGTTCTTAACGATATGGGAGAAATCTCATCAATACGATTCTAAAAAAGGGAAATTTTACACCTGGTCCTATCGTATTGCAAAAAATAAAGCGCTAAACTTTTTAAGGTCAGAAAATAAACTCATCCAGACAGATGATTTTAGCGTATATAATTTAGAAGAAGAACCTTTAACTCAAGAACAGGACTACTTAAAACTTAAAGGAAGCCTTAAACAATTAGAAACACATCACCAGAAAGCTTTAGAGTTAGTCTATTTTAAAGGGTTAACACATAACGAAGCTCATAAAGAAATGAATGTTCCATTAGGAACATTTAAATCATACATAAAACAAGCTTTAAAAAAATTGCAGACCACCTATAGTAAAGCTTTGGTATGGTTAATGATTTTAATTGAAATGATACAATGATGGATAAGTCATACATATTAGAACATAACATCTTAGAGCAATATCTATTAGGTGAGCTGAGTCGTGCCGATGAACAAAAGATTGAAGAATTAATACTGAAAGATGCCGATTTAAAAGAACAATTAAACTCGCTGGAATCTAATTTTGAGTTAATGGCTTTAGAAAATGCAATTACTCCTCCAGAAAAAGTAAAAGATTCTTTAATGAAGGTTGTTAGGGGCTCAAACCTTAAAGGGAATTCTGTCGCGAAAAAAAACTCGTTCAAGGCATATCTAGGTATAGCGGCTACACTTGCTGCGCTATTTATGATTACTAGTCTTTACATTTTAAAACAATTAAGTGACACTCGCAATCAATTAAAGCTAGTAGATACTGAAAATTCAGTCTTGATTGAAAACATAGAAAATCTTAATACTAGTGCAGAACACACATCAAAACTGTTAGCGCTCTTAAAATCTCCTGAAACTGAACAATACATTCTCAAGGGAAATGAGCTAGCTCCCGGTGCAAAGATTGTTAGTTATGTGAATCACAAGGAAAAATCAATCATCGTAAATGCTAAAGATTTACCTAAGTTAGACAAAAATCACGATTACCAGATGTGGGCAGATGTAGAAGGTGTGATGATAGATATGGGTGTTATTACTAAAGAAAGTGATTTGCTGGCGATGAATTATATAGATAAAGCAGCATCTTTAAACATAACTATAGAACCGGCAGGAGGTAATGATCATCCTACTGTTTCCCGTCTGGTATCTAATGTTTACCTCAAATAAATCTAAGATTAATCTCGAGGATTTCAATCTTTAAATAAATTTTAGATCCTCAAATTGCAGCGTGAAAAGGGCCAATTTTAGAAAGTTTACTTGCCTTTTTACGACCTATAAAATACAATAAATTAATTTAAAACTTAAGGATGCAATTAATTCTTCCAGATTTAAAGGAGTACGCTGTTTTAGATGAACGCGTAAAATCACTATTGATTCCTTCAGAAATTATAATTAATACTACAATCAATAAACCGCAACTTGAAGACGGTGAGCATTTTATTGAAGGGCAAAAAGAAATTAGTATTTATCTAGACAAGCTCGAGTCTTTTACAAAACAATGGTATGCGTGCCGTTGTGATATGTTTCCCTAAAAAAATAAGTCTTCCCTATCAAAAAACCATAAAGCGTACCATTTACATTTAATACCGTATTTTTATATCGGTATTAAAATTTATGCGTTCAATTATGGTTCTTAGATCTATTCTCTTTTTTTTACTTTCCACGTTAACCTTATTTGGTCAAACTCGTACGGTTACTGAATTACATAGGGGTTGGCGTTTTCAAAAAGGAAATTTTAAAGATGCTGCACTTCCTTCTTTTGATGATTCTAATTGGGAAGAGGTAACAGTACCTCACGACTGGGCTATTTATGGCCCGTTTGACAAGGAGATCGATAAACAAACCGTTGCCATAACTCAAAATGGTGAACAAACCGCCACCGAAAAAACAGGACGTACCGGCTCTTTACCTTTTACAGGAACCGGCTGGTATCGTACAAATTTTGAAGTGCCAGAATATTCAGAAGATAAAAAAGTGCTTTTATTATTTGAAGGAGCAATGAGCGAACCACAGGTTTACCTCAACGGAAAAAAAATTGGTGAATGGGCTTATGGATATTCTTATTTCTATTTTGATATCACGGCATTTTTAAAAAATGGTAAAAACACACTTGCCGTAGAATTAAGTAATAAAGAATTCTCCTCACGCTGGTATCCCGGTGCTGGTTTGTATCGTAACGTAAGCCTTATAGTTAAAGACAAACAAAGTATAGATCAATGGGGAACCTTTATCACTACTCCTATTGCTACGCAAGAAGAAGCAAAAATTAATATTAAAACTATGGTTAGCGGAAATAATTTAAAACTGATCACCACAGTTTTTGATAAAGCCGGTAATCAAATTACTCAAGATTCTACAGCAGTAGCGTATAACAATCAGTTTGATCAAAATCTAAAGGTTGAAAAACCCAATTTATGGAGTCCTGAAAATCCGTATTTGTACACAGCAGTTTCAAGACTTTATTCGGGTAACGAATTAAAAGATGAAGTGACGACAAAATTTGGTATTCGTTCTATCTCCTATTCTGCAGAAACCGGCTTTCAACTTAATGGAGAAACCCGCAAATTTAAGGGAGTTTGTTTGCATCACGATTTAGGTCCGCTAGGCACCGCAGTAAATAAAGCTGCACTGCGCCGCCAAATGAAAATTTTAAAAGACTTAGGCTGTGACGCCATACGTAGTTCTCACAATATGCCTTCTTTTGAACAGTTAGAACTTGCCGACGAAATGGGTTTTATGTTTCTCGCAGAAAGTTTTGACGAGTGGAAAAAACCTAAAGTTGAAAATGGTTACAATCGTTTTTTTGATGAATATGCCGAAAAGGATGTGGTTAATTTAGTTCGTGCAACCCGAAATCATCCATCTATCGTTATGTGGAGTGCAGGTAATGAAGTGCCAGACCAGTACGGAAGCGCAGGTGTAAAACGAGCGCGATGGTTACAAGATCTTTTCCATAGAGAAGACCCTACACGCCCGGTAACTGTGGGTATGGATCAGGTTAAAAATACCATGGAGTCTGGGTTTGGTGCTATTCTCGATATTCCCGGACTTAATTACCGAGTGCATTTATATGAAGATGCTTATGATAAATTTCCTCAAGGTTTTATTTTAGGCTCAGAAACTGCCTCAACAGTAAGTTCGAGAGGCATCTATAAATTTCCGGTTGAAAAGGCAAGTATGAAACAATATCCGGATTTTCAGAGTTCGTCATATGATTTAGAATATTGCAGCTGGTCTAATCTCCCTGAAGATGATTTTATTTTACAAGATGATAAACCCTGGGTTATTGGAGAGTTTGTTTGGACGGGTTTTGACTATCTGGGAGAGCCTACTCCTTATGACAAGAGCTGGCCATCACGCAGTTCGTACTTTGGGATGATTGATTTAGCAGGAATTCCCAAAGATCGTTATTATCTATACCGCAGCCGCTGGAACACTCAGCAGGAAACACTACACCTACTTCCACACTGGAACTGGGAAGGCCGTGAGGGTGAGAAAACTCCGGTTTTTGTGTATACCAGTTACGACAGCGCAGAACTTTTTATAAATGGTAAAAGTCAGGGAATACAAACTAAAAATGATGCAACTCCACAAACTCGGTAT
Organism: Leeuwenhoekiella sp. W20_SRS_FM14; assembly: GCF_052119605.1. Taxonomy (NCBI): domain Bacteria; kingdom Pseudomonadati; phylum Bacteroidota; class Flavobacteriia; order Flavobacteriales; family Flavobacteriaceae; genus Leeuwenhoekiella; species Leeuwenhoekiella sp. W20_SRS_FM14. Next base: position 247,136 of record NZ_JBGQOK010000003.1, read on the forward strand.
CGATTAATGTGGAATGATGTGATTTATGAACCCGGTACCCTTAAAGTTGTGGCATTAGATGCTAAAGGAAACCCAGTTGCTGAAAAAGAAGTGAAAACTGCCGGTAAACCTTATGCATTAAAACTTAATGCAGATCGCACCACTTTAAATGCAGATGGTAAAGATTTATCATTTGTAACCGTTTCTGTAGTAGATAAAGTAGGGAACCCTTGCCCTACTGCCACAAATCAGTTAAAATTTAAAGTTACAGGAAATGGAAGTTATCGTGCTGCCTGTAATGGTGATGCGACTTCGCTTGAATTATTTCACGAGCCTACAATGCAATTATTTAGCGGTAAACTTGTAGTCTTAGTGCAAAGTGATACTAAACCCGGAACTATTAAACTTAAAGTCAGTGGGACTAATTTAAAAACGGCTATACTAGATTTAAATAGTGCATCAATAAATTAAGGCATCACCTATCTCCCTTTTTTGTAACTTTATAAAAAAGAAAAACGATAAGCTATGAAAACTTCATCTCGTCTGGAACAAGCTATTAGTAAGCTTTATACCGCTTTTCACAGTGGTAATCTCAACCCAGAATGTTGTAAAAGTTGTGCGGTAGGCAATATTCTCGATAATACAGATACCTGGAAACATCTAACGGAAGGACACGGTTCTTTACAACTTACTTACGTAGGCAAAGTGAATGAAGCCTTTGGTCGCAGATTAAATGGCTACTCACCTTTAGAATTATTGAATATTGAAGCTGCCTTTTTAAAAGGTTGTGGGTATACACTTCCGCTTTCGCGAAAGCAAAACAAAACTATCGACCGCAACTCAAAAGAAGTCATGTTTAATGGAATGTGTGAGGCAGTCGCTGTTTTATGCAAACTTGATAATGTTGCAAATGTGATGGACTTTTCAAAACTCTTTGACTTTGAAGAAGACAAGCCGGTTTATCAACTTGCCTTTTAAGTCAATCTTTATAATTGATTTATAAAAATTCTATTAGGATAGCCATATATATATTCCTACGGTAAGCGCTACCAGTATAGACCCTGCCACGTTTACATATTTCCAGGGTTCACTTGGGTTAGGATACAATTCCTGAACATAATTGCCTTTAAAGGTAACTTTAGACACCAGAAACATAATCAGGAAATTTAAAACAAACTCAATACCCCAAAGATGCACAAAGTGGATGTCTAATTTTAGAATAAACGTTGTTAAAATATAGAACGAAAAGCCAAAAAGTAGTCCCGCTTTTGCCCCTTTTGCATTTATTTGTTTGAAGAAAATACCAGCTATAATTACTGAAGAAATCGGGATAAAGAAAATACCATTGAGTTCTTGTAATAATAAATACAATCCATCGGGTGCGTATGCAACCATAGGAGCAACAGCAATAGCTAAAACTGCTAAAACTAATGAAGATAACTTACCAAAGCGCACCAGCTTTTTATCAGATACGGTTGGGTTAATAAGCTTCTTATAAATATCAAGACAAAATATGGTACTCGCAGAGTTGAGTACACTATTAAAGGTACTTAATACTGCTCCCAGAATTACCGCGGCAAAGAAGCCAAATAAGTAGGTAGGCAATACTTTTTTTACGAGCAATGGATAAATTAAATCTGGTGTTGCTTGAAATTCATCTTGAAAATAATAATACGCTATAAGTCCCGGCAATACGATAATTATGGGAACAAAAAGCTTCAAAACACCAGTATAAATAAGTCCTTTTTGCGCTTCAGCAAGATTCTTTGCGCCAAATGCACGCTGAATAATAGCTTGATTCATCCCCCAGAAATACACCTGATTAATCATTAAACCGGTAAATAAAGTTGAAAAAGGAAGGTTAGAATCTTCAGCACCTATGATGTCAAACTTTTCGGGAGCAAAATCATAAACGGTTTGCATTCCGCCAAAAATACTTCCGTCACCAATTTGATATAACGCAAATAGCGGAATCAAAATTCCTCCTGCCATAAGCCCTACTCCATTTAAAGTATCGGAATAGGCAACAGCTTTCAGTCCGCCAAAAATCGCATACAAAGAACCAATTACTCCTATCACCAGGACGGTATAGACAAGTGCTGTAGATCTAGAAATATCAAACATTTCAGAAAAACTAAAAACACTTTCGATATTTATCGCACCTGTATACAATACAATTGGCAACAGTGTTACCACAAAGGAGAGCATTAATAAAAATGCAACTACAGATCGCGTGGTACTGTCAAAACGTTTCTCGAGATATTCTGGAATTGTGGTGAGCCCCATTCGTATAAATCGGGGTATAAAAAATAAGGCTGCAATAACAAGCGCAATCGCCGAGGTAACTTCCCAGGCGATTACGATAATACCATTTTGATATGAACTCCCGTTCATACCTATAAGATGTTCTGTAGATATATTTGTAAGAATCATTGATCCCGCAATCACAGTTCCGGTAAGAGTTCTGCCGGCTAAAAAATAACCATTTGCGGTTGTAAACTGATCTTTACGAAGTTTCCATGTCGTATAAAAAATTACAAATAAGGTGAATCCAAAAAAACCTATATAGGTAGCTGTCATAATTTAAAAAGTCTTCTGTGCCCTATTAAAACTTTAAGGTTTCTGGTAAGTATTTTTTTACCAATTCTTCGTAATACGGTCTCAACTTTTTAGAATCTGGCGGCACCGGTGCTTTTGAATATAAATCGTAGGGATTAAATTTCTTAACCCACTCAAACATCTCGTGATCCTTTTGAGTCATTAAATGTGCATATGCATTTTCCCTATGTTGTGAGTAAAACGAGTGATACCGTATCATATACAAAGCAGGTTCGGGCAGATAGTCTTTAAGAATCTGATACAGATATTCATCGTGTCCCCAACTCATTTTAACCGTATCTAGACCACAATTTTCTTCATAAACACCTAGTTTAGTATTATACTTTTCATTGTAAGTATCAGGATTGTCTTTAAAAAACTCCGGATAAACTATTTTGTCTGAAAAAGCACACCCTACCGGGAAAGTATCTCCTACTACTGCCCATTGTGGCTCTCCAAAAAGACATAATACTTTGCCAACATCGTGTAAAAATCCGGTAAGCACAAACCAGTCTGGGTGACCGTCTGCACGTATAGCTTCAGATGTTTGTAATAAATGCTGTAATTGATCTAAATCAATATCAGGATCACTATCGTCTACAAGCGTATTTAGGAAGTCAATGGCTTCCCAAATAGACATTTCTCTACGATCAAATTTTAAAAATTCATTTTCCTTTTGAGTAACAAAGTCATACGTCTGGAATTTATGATTTACGCGGTAAAATTCTTTAACAGTATCTACCCGATCTGAATCTATATAGTTTCTAAATTCTTCCTCACTTTTCTCTGAAGGTTCCGGATCTGGATATCTGTTTAATAAGTCATCTTCCCAATCGTCTAGATTATGCATAGGGCCGTTTGCTGTAGCATCCATAATATATATTTTTTAATTAAACTTTTTTTGTTGGCACATAGTTAAAGAGTTGACTAAAACGTCTTGAAACCTCTATAAATTTACTAAAATCAACAATTCGCAATCGATTTCGGATTTATTTAATCTAAAAATTTAAAATCCTAAATATTAGGTAATCGATATGCTTTACAAGAATAGATTTAATCTTTATTACGCATATGGATAAACTATGCAGTTATATGTACAACCTCGCCATATCCATTGCAAAAACTGTAGTTTTATAAGAGATCACATAAATATTATTGAGCATCTAGAGAATACCAGAATATTAATAGTTTGGTATTTACTGCTTCGGTAATCTGTCTTAAAACTGTTATCTTTGAATTGGCTTTAGGGGTATTCTATCTAGAATTGAGACAGTCCCTTTGAACCTGTTTGGTTAACACCAGCGTAGGGAAAAGTATCAGAATTTCTACTCCAGAAAGAGCAGTATCCTCTAGCCGTAAATTTAAAAAACATACGCAATGAACGAGAACCTCTGGCAACATATTTTAACCGTAAGAAATCAATCACCTCTAGTACAAAACATCACAAATTATGTAGTGATGAATAACACTGCAAATGCACTTCTCGCCATTGGCGCATCTCCTATTATGGCGCACGCACACCATGAGATGGCTTCTATGCAAAAAATATGCAACGCACTTGTAATTAATATAGGCACCTTAGATGAGTACTGGGTAGAATCTATGCTCATTGCAGCAACCGAGGCAAATCACAATAATAAACCCTGGATTTTAGATCCGGTGGGCGCAGGTGCTACGCCATATCGCGATGAGGTTTTAAATAGACTTTTAGAACTTAAACCTGCTGCAATACGTGGCAATGCGTCAGAAATCCTGGCATTAGCAAAACACAATAAAACACAAACTAAAGGTGTTGATAGTACTGCGTCTAGTCTTGAAGCTATAGATGCTGCCAGATACTTAACTAAAGAATTTGGATGTCTTGTAGTAATCTCTGGCGAAACTGATGTTATTGTAAATGAAGGTCAAGAATTTAAATTAAATAACGGCAATGCATTAATGACAAAAATCACGGGTATGGGGTGCTCTGCAACCGCCATACTTGCTGCATTTATTGCCGTAATTACTAATAAAACTGAAGCTGCAGTTGCAGCAACTGCCCTAATTAGTATTGCAGGGGAACTCGCTGCAAGAAACAGCGCAGGTCCAGGAAGTTTACAAATGAATATTCTGGACAAATTGTATAACATCACAGAAACCGAATTTTTACAGCATATTAAACTCTCTAATTAAATGAATATAAATTCATTTCCGTACCGCTTATATTTAGTCATATCTGAGGAAGCATGTGCTGGCAAAGACTTTCTAAAATTAGCAGAAGAGGCTGTTAAAGGTGGTGTAGACCTTATACAACTACGCGAAAAAAACACTACACATAACTGTTTTTTAGACAAAGCTATTCGGTTAAAAGAAGTGCTTTCTAAATATGATGTTCCGTTAATAATTAATGACAATCTAAGCGTTGCTCAGGAAGCAAAAGCTTACGGAATACACGTAGGTAATAATGATATTAACCCTACAGCAATTAGAAAAGACTGGGAAACCTGTAATTTATTGGGCTACTCTATTGAGTATCTAGAACAGCTATATAACGAGCAAACCTATACATCAGATTATCTGGGAATAAGTCCGGTGTTTAAAACTCCCACAAAAACCGATACCGTCACTGCCTGGGGAATAGAAGGATTACAGCTAATTAGAAATGCTACCGAAAAACCTCTGGTTGCAATAGGCAGTATAAAAGCATCAAATACAAGAGAGATAATTGAAGCTGGTGCAGATTGTGTGGCTGTTGTTTCGGCAATATGTGGTGCAGATAATCCTCAAAAAGCAGCTTCTTTAATACGTAATGAAATTGAAAAAGCTTCAAAATATAAACACAACTTAAGCTAGCTCATGAAAAATTATACATATCCTTCTGTCTTGAGTATTGCAGGTTTTGACGGCAGTGGTGGCGCTGGATTACAAGCAGATCTAAAAACCATTTCTGCTCTGGGGTGTTATGCTACTACGGTATTAACAGCACTACCCGTTCAAAACACAACCGGAGTCAAGTCAATTTTCTCAATTCCTGTATCTGTAGTTGATGAGCAATTAGCTTCTATTTTTGATGATATATTACCTTCCGCAGTAAAAATAGGAATGGTACATACCCCGCAACTGGTGGAAACTATTGCAAGATACCTCAACCAGCATCCTAGTACACCTGTTGTTTTTGACCCCGTTATGGTAGCTACCAGTGGTCATAAATTGATTGAAGAAGCAACAAAAAAAAGTCTTGTCACTCATTTGTTTCCAGTCGCTTCAATCATTACACCTAATATGGATGAGGCTGCGTTGTTAGCCAAAATGGACGTAAAAAATCTCGACGACATGTATGTTGCTGGTCAAAAAATTTTACAACTAGGATGCAAATCGGTTTTATTAAAAGGTGGACATTTAAAAGAAAGCACCCTTACTTCGCTCTATTTCAAAGAAGACGGAAGCGTTTTAGAATATTCCTTTGAGCGTTATGAAACCCAAAATATGCACGGATCTGGTTGTACGCTTTCTTCGGCGATTGCTTCGTATATCGCACAAGGCGAAACCTTAGAGCGTGCAGTACAATTAGGACAGAACTATGTGCATAAAGCAATCTATCACGCAAAAGATGTGGTGATAGGTAACGGTAACGGACCATTAAATCACTTTTTTGATCCTCAAAAACTTATAAAAAATGAAATGGAGTAATATTAGCTGGGAACGAATTCGACCTATATACGACACGATAATTAAAATGCCATTCATCAATCAATTAGCAGATGGATCGCTACCTCTTGAGCAGTTTCAATTTTATATTCAGCAAGATTCAATTTATTTAGAAAATTTTGGGAGAGCACTGGCATTAATCGCAGCACGTTGTCACGACGTGCAGGATATTCTTGCTTATACTCGCTTTGCTGAAGGAGCTATTATTGTTGAAAATGCCTTACACGAATCCTTTTTTAATGATTTTAAAATCACCAAGTCACAGCAAATAAGTCCTGCCTGCCATCACTATATTCACTTTTTAAAAAGTACAGCCGCACTAGATCAGGTTGAAGTTGCAATGGCAGCGGTATTACCGTGCTTTTGGATTTATAAAGAAGTAGGTGATTTTATTTATGCTAATCAAACCTCAAAAAATAATCCTTATCAAAAATGGATTGATACTTATGCCGGCGAAGAATTTGGATTGCTTGTAGATCAAGCAATTGCCATATGCGATAGAGTAGCACAAAACTGTAGTCAAAGTCAACTTGAAAAAATGCACAATGCCTTTTACACGGGTTGTCAACTTGAATTTATGTTTTGGGATAGTGCTTCTAAACTGAATAGCTGGGAGGTCTAATTGTTAAAATTCAATCAAATAAAATAAATTTTGTCACGCAGGCATAAACCTATCGTCATTAAGATAAGTAAGTAAGATTGACAAAATGTTTTCTTTATATTTATTTGGATTAGCCGCCTTTAATATCGAAATCAATAAGCGTTAATTATATATTTCAAAATCCCTTAGATTATTCTAAGGGATTTTTTTTTGCTCATAGACGTAGTCAAATTAACCGAATCAAAAATTAATGAGATAGGTTTACATTTCTCAAACTACTACAAAACGAGTTTAAGTCTAAGCCGTGAACTTTTAGATTTTCAAATCTGCCAATTGGATAAAAGAAACTTTTCTAAATAGATATAAAGTATTCAAAATGTGTAAATCCCGCTTCTGGTTTTTAACAAATATTTAATAAACATTGCTAAAACCCTAACTATCAATACTCCGTACATATTGAGTATCCTAACGGATGTAACTCTTAATTAATCCAAAATACTCAATATTATGAAACACATTTTTACCAAAATTAGTATGCTTTCACTGGCTCTTTTGAGTCTAAGTAGTTGCGACAATGATGACTATTCTGAAGATCCTATTGCAATTGCAACTTGTGATGACGGGATAATGAATGGTACAGAAACAGGTATCGATTGTGGTGGCTCTTGTGCGCCTTGTGCTGTTCCTGTTACTCCGGGAAGACGTTCTGAGCTTTATGTTACAAACACAAACGCTTCAAATCCTTCAATTTTCAAATACAGTATTTCTGGAGATTCACTAGTAACTTTTACTACAAATTCTACAGTAACCGAAGGGATTTATTACAATGCTGCTTCAGATTTGTTAGTACAAGCCGCTGCAATGCCATCTGGTGTATTGCAAGCGTTCTCCGGTACAAGTGCCCTTGACACCTCAACTCTAACGGCAGACTTTACGAGCTCTGCAGATTTAACTAGCCCAAGAGAGATTGCTGTAATAGGCGATACTTATGTGGTTTCAGACAATTCTGACAATACCTTTTATGTATATACATTAAATGGTTCTAGTTTTAGTCTCACTGCAACTGTAGATATTCAATTTCCTGTTTGGGGAATTGCATTTAGAGGAAATGATTTGTACGCAGTAGTAGATGGTCCTGGCTCTAATGAACTTGCCGTATTTGCAGATTTTGCTGCTAATGCATCAACGGGCACTTTAAATCCTACTAAGCGAGTAACGATTGAAGGTATCGTGAGAACACACGGTTTGACATACGATGGCAATGATGATGTTATGATAATGACAGATATAGGTAGTGCTGCTGATGCAAATAATGATGGTGGTTTTCACATGATTTCTAATTTTTCAACAAAATTTGATGCTTTATCAGATGGTGAAGTTTTACCATTAAGTATGCAAGTACGTGTTGCAGGATCAAACACGATGATGGGAAATCCTATTGATGTTGCTTACGACTCTGAAACTGATGCAGTTTACATTTCTGAAGTAGGAAACGGTAAAGTATTAGGGTTTACGAGTATCGGAACTGGTGGTAACTTAACACCTTCGTTTTCTAAAGATCTTGCAGGAGCTTCTTCAATATACTTCTCGAGCGACGAGACAGATGGTAAAACCGGAATGGCTTCTATGAATAAAATGACACAATTATATACTACTAGTACTGCTAATGGTGATATAACAATTTATGATGGTTCTGGTGCTACGTTAAAAACTGTTACCTCTGGTGCTACAGGTTCTGAAGGTATTTTCTACTCTGCACTTACAGATGTTTTAATTCAGGGAGCTCGCACACCTGCAGCGCAACTAGAATACTATAGCGCATTCTCTGGCGCAGCGATGACTGCGACAGCAAGTTTTACAAGTACTGCTAACGCAAACTTAACAAGCCCAAGAGAGATCGCCGTTTATGGCAATAAAGTTGTAGTTGCTGATAACGCAAGTGGAATGTTATTTGTTTACTCGTATTCTGGTACTGCATTTACTCTTGTAAATTCATTTACTCCAGATTTTGTAGATCTAACAGGGGGAACATTAAGAAGCGTTTGGGGTATTACATTTAAAGGTAATGACCTTCTTGCTGTAATTGACGGACCTGGTTCTAACCAACTCGCAGTATTTGAAGACTTTTTAACGGCAAATACTACAGACGGTTCTATATCTGCTACTAAAACTATAGGTATAGCAGGAATCGTAAGAACACATGGTATTGATTATAGTGAAGCAGATGATGTACTTGTTATGACAAATATAGGTCTTGCTGCAGGTGGTGCGATTGACGGTGGAATTCACGTAGTACAAAACTTTAACGCATTACTTACTGCAACTGCCGATGGCGGTACCATTGCAACAAGTAATCAAAATATAATTACTGGAGCTGCAACATTAATGAATAACCCTATAGATGTTGCTTACGACCATAAGACTAAAACAGTATTTGTAGTAGATGTTGCGCAGGGCGCAGTTTATGCATTTGCAAATGCACTTACTCAAGGTGGTAATATCGCTCCTACAGTTAACAATACGCTAGCAGCTGCCGCTTCTATGTATTTATACAATAATTAAGCCCCTGACTTTATCTAATCTAAATTTAAAAGGCTCCTATTTGGGAGCCTTTTTTAATTAAAAATAACTTTGAAAAAAATGTACCATTAATAATAGCCACCCTACAGCAAGCAACAAACCTCCTAATGGAGTTATAGGTCCTAAAAATCGCATTTTAGTTCCTGCAGCACTATTAAGGCAAAGACCGTAAATGGAAAAAGAAAATAAAAATGTACCAAGGCTGAAACATATAATAATTACTGATTCTAAACGCGAATTAAAATTAAGATTGAAGCTTAAAACCAATAATAGAATGGCGTGATACATTTGATATTTTATTCCAGTCTCAAAACTTCTCATTTGATCTTCATTTAATTTTTTCTTGAGCGCATGAGCACCAAAAGCACCAAACACAATTGCTAAAAAACCAAAAAACGATCCAAAAAACTGACATACTAAAATTACCATAATTTATAATTGAATAGAATTTAAAGGTAAATTTTGAGAACTATTTAAACACAACTTTGAGCTGAAAATTATATCTTCAAAAAATGAATTTGAAAAATTATATTACAGACGTACTTAACTTCCCTAAAGAAGGGATAACTTTTAAAGATATTAGTCCCCTACTCGCTAATCCTGAAGCTACAAACAAAGCTGTAGAGCTACTTGCAAAGGGTTTATACGGTTTTGATGCTACAAAAATTGTAGGTATAGAAAGCAGAGGATTTTTATTAGGCATTCTTTTAGCCCAAAAATTAAAACTGGGTTTTGTGCCTATAAGAAAGCCGGGGAAATTACCGGGAGCAGTAATTAGCCAAAGCTATGCGCTTGAGTATGGTGTAGATTCTATCGAAATTCAGGAGAACAGTATTAGACCCGGAGATTTAGTTATTGTTCACGATGATGTTTTAGCAACTGGCGGGACCGCAGCAGCAGCTTGTAAACTAGTAGAAAAATGTGGAGGTACTGTAGTACAATGTAATTTTTTAATGGAACTAAATTTCCTGGAAGGAAGATCTAAAATTAGCAACTATCCACTTCATAGCATTGTACATTACTAGTCTAAGGAGTTTTTAGTAACCCATAATTTATATCCAAAAAGCGCCAATTGAAATTTGCTAGCCTTAGTAAGGTCTAACTCTTTTTTAGTAAAACTGGGCAAAACCCTTTTATTGATTTTTGCCAAAGTTTTAAATAGTTGCTTTTTCATAAACTTCAAATTTTAAACTTTAAAGATCTATTTCTTTCAAATTTAGATTATTAAACACAATTCTGAGCGCGCTTTCAGAAAGTGTTAAGACTTCATTTTTTAGCTGAATAGTGTCTCAATAATTGTAAGAATTAAAGTTACCATAACTGTGATTTTTTGATTGATAAATGATTTGTTCTACAAAGAATGCAAGTAAAAATCACATCTACAATTATTTCAAGCATTATTAATGCAATTGAATACAGTATTGTAAGTATAAAAATGAAATATGCTACATATTACAATACCTCGTTCTTACTTTCGATTACATACATTAATTAAACAGACAGCTAAGTATAAAATATGAAACAATTACAGGGTTCTATTTTAAGTAATTTTAATATTCTAGGGGTTTTTGAGGCTAATTTGACATAAAAATAACCTACTCATCATATTTAATAAAAAAGACCTGCAATTCAAAATAAGAAAAGCAGGTCTTAAAAGTTGATTTATTACAAATACTAATTGTTACCTTTTTTCAGTTTAATTATGATAACTCCTGTTTTCCCTTTCATTTGATCTTTATATTCTTTTGTCTGTTCTTCACCTTTAAGAACATTTATAGATTCTATAGTAGCAGGATCTATGCTATTTAAATTTTTATTCTCCACAACTTTACCATCTATTACGATTAGAGCTTTTGAGGATTCATTTTCAGCATTTTGATCTTTAACATATTTTGCATTTGAATGTTTCTCGCGCAACTCAATTTTAATAGGTTTTTCTTCTTCATCAATTTTCTGATTAATGGATTTACTTTGCTTCTCCATTTCTTCACGTTGCTGATCAAGTTCTAACCTTCGCGCGTCCATTTCTTCACGTCTTTTATCCATTTCCTCACGGCGCTTCTCCATTTCTGCTCTACGCTCATCCATTTGAGCACGACGAGCATCCATTTGTTCTTGCATAGCATCACTACCACTTACAACTGTATTTGTACCTGAACGTTGTGTGATACTATTTGAAGCAGAAACCACTCCAAAACTTCCATCTTCAGATCTATAAATAACAATATCTCCTATAGGGTTTGAGCTATTGTAAGACGAGCTTGATTTGCTACCAGATTCTTCATCTACCACATTTAAAGTTATAGATGTAATTAAGCCCTGGCTGTTGTATTTAAGCTTTGAATACTTTAGCAAAACCTTGTATTCAGATTTCAACTCTTTTACTAAAGCATCTAATTCTGCTTTTGTGGCAGATTTAGAAATCACCTTTTTAAATTCTTTTGAGTTGGTCATAGGTGATTCAGTATTTGGAGTTAATTCTATAACTGGATTTGTTTTCATTTCTGAAGTTTTACCAGTTTCTTTTTGAGAGGTTGCTACTGACACAGATTGTGCAGCTTGCTCCGCTGAAACAGTAGCATTTTCCGCCTCGCTTTCCGAAGTATAGCTTACAACTTCTTTTACATTGAAACTCCACATAAATGCTGCCATTACCGGTAAAACCAGAAGCATTTTCCACTTATTGATCCTTTTTGATTCTTGTTTGTTTAACATAACTATTCGCTTTTTAATAAATGATTGATAAAATGAATGTGTAAGGCTTGGTACTCTTTGCGGTAAAGCAACGCGTACCAATGCCATTTGATATTGTTTTTGATCTGCAACTTGACTGGCTGTAGCAAAGTCTGCGAGGTATTCTAAGTTTTGATCTACTGCCTTCTTATAAAGCCACGCAAAAGGATTAAACCAAAGCATCACCAATGTAACTTGCATCAGAAGCATATCTAAACTGTGACGCTGGCGCGCGTGGTTTTGCTCGTGAAGAATGATCATATCCAGTTCTGCCTGGTTATGACCCGTATGGTCTAAAACAATATAATTAAAAAATGAAAATGGAGTTTCTAAACCATCAATTTGAATATAATGAAATCCATTACGTGTTGTAGAAACTGACATTTTAATAAAAATCAAGATATTTATAACTTTTTTAAACAGTAAAAAAATCATTATTAAAACCCCTACTCCATATATTAAACCGGCAATTTGCCAGCCGTTAATATCTACCCAGGCAGTCGTTATTATATCATTTGAAACGCTATTCTGAACGGGAATATCAAAATCTATAAGCGGTTCTTTTTTATAAACTGTACGAGTCAAAGTCACTGCAGGAGCAAAAATTGCTGTGAGGATTCCTATGAATAAAAAATGTCTGTTTAGTTTAAAAAAGGTTTCTTTTTCTAATAACAGTTTATAGGCCACATAAAAAATAGCTAATATAGCGGCGCTTTTTAATAGGTAGGTTATAAGTAACATACTACTGTTTATTTTCAATTAGTTCGAGAATCTCACGCAATTCGTTTGCTGTAATCTTCTCTTCCTTAGCAAAAAAGGAAACCATATTTTTATACGAACTATCAAAAAATCGTCTGGTAGCTTCGTTCCAGAATTTATGACCGTAAGCTTCTTTAGTAATAATAGGAAAATATTGATGTGTTTTACCATATGCTTTATATCCCACATAACCTTTCTCTTCAAGATTTCTAACAATTGTAGATACGGTATTGTAATGTAAGTTTTCATCCTCGAGACCAGCCTGCACTTCTTTAACGAATGCTTTTTCTAGATTCCAAAGCACGTGCATAATCTCTTCTTCCTTATTTGTTAATTTTTCCATCTCTATAATTTTAGGGGTTTTGGCTTTCATTCTATTCTATTTCTGCTTTTGTAATTATAATTACATACTTAAACAACTAATTATAAGCAGCTGATCAAATGTAAAACTAAAAAATTAGGCAAACAACTATTTTTATAGTTTTAAAACTACATATATAGTTTTTTAGTCTCATTACTATAAAATCGTATTCTAGAAGCGTGAAATTTTTACCTATTTTTACAGAAACCTATTAGCCCTTGGACATTCTTGAAAATTTTAGAATACTCGATTTAGTCGATATTCTATTAGTTGCAACCCTACTCTACTACCTTTACAAACTTGTTAAAGGGACTGTTGCTATTAATATATTTCTAGGAATTTGTATTATCTGGGTCATCTGGAAAATTACCCAGTTATTACAAATGGAAATGCTAAGTACCATTCTAGGACAGTTTATAGGTGCCGGGATGTTTGCTTTAATTGTTGTCTTTCAACAAGAAATACGTAAGTTTCTTTTAATGATAGGCTCTACTAACATAGGTCGCAAAAGCGGATTTTTAAAGCACATTAAATTTTTGCAAGATGAAGCCAAAGATTCTTCAAACACTAAAGTTGAAGTAATCATTGAAGCCTGTGAGAAAATGGGAAGCGATAAAACGGGAGCGTTAATTGTGATTCAACGTACAACAAATCTAGATTTTGTAAAAAACACTGGGGATTCTATGAATCTGGAAGTAAACAAACCCATTTTACAAAGTATTTTTTTCAAAAACTCTACACTTCACGACGGAGCTGTAATTATCGAAGAAAATAGAATTACCGCCACCCGTGCTATTCTTCCTGTTTCTAATGAACGTAACATACCGCTACGTTTTGGTTTACGACACAGAGCAGCTGTAGGTATAACAGAAAAAACAGATGCAGTAGCCCTAGTAGTGAGTGAAGAAACAGGAGCAATAAGTTATTTAAAAGATGGGGAATTTGTTCTCTTTAAAACCACTCAGGAACTTATAGAAATACTACGGAAGGATCTTTCTTAGAAAGAACTAAACGATTTCTTGATTAGCCGCAAACTGAACTTCATAAAGATTGCGGTAATAACCACCCTCCTTTTGAAGGAGCTCTTTATGACTTCCTATCTCAACGATAACGCCTTTATCCATAACAATAATCTTATCTGCTTTCTTTATAGTAGCAAGGCGGTGTGCTATAACAATAGAAGTTCTGCCTTTTGTTATTTTATTTATCGCTTTTTGAATAAGCTGTTCGCTATTAGAATCTACAGACGAAGTTGCTTCATCAAGAACCAAAATTCCAGGATTGCTCACGTATGCACGTAGAAATGCAATAAGCTGTCGCTGGCCACTAGAGAGCATTGCCCCTCGTTCCTTAACATTATAATGATAGCCGTTAGGCAGACTACTTATAAAAGAATCTACACCAATAGCTTTAGCAGCTTCAATTACGTCTGCTTCAGTGATATTAGGATTATTTAAGGTTATGTTATTTAATATAGAATCTGCAAATAAGAATACATCTTGCAAAACAACAGCGATTTCAGAACGCAGCGAACTTAGCTTTACCTCTTTAATATCTATACCATCAATTTTAATTTTACCGCTATCTATTTCATAAAAACGACCTAGTAGATTAATTATCGTAGATTTTCCTGCACCTGTAGAACCTACAATGGCAACCGTCTCCCCTGCTTTTACTTCGAGGTTAATCCCCTTTAAGACTTCTTCATTAGAAATATAACTAAAACGCACATCTTCAAAAGCGAGATCACCTTTAATATTCTTTAAAATATGAGTTCCTTTATCTTCAATTCTAGAATCGGTATCTATTATGGCAAAGACCCGGTTTGCAGCTACCATACCCATTTGTAGCGTATTAAACTTATCTGCTATTTGCCTTAAAGGCGTAAAAAGCATTTGCGAAAATTGTATAAAAGCGGTAACTAAACCTATAGTTATAACATCACTTTGTGCTGCCCGCAGACCGCCGTACCATACCAAAAGACCAATTGTTATTGAAGTAACCATTTCTGCAACAGGAAAGAAAATCGAGTTATACCAGACCGTCTTATTCCAGGCGCGCATATGTTTCTTATTTATGCCATCAAATTTCTCACGCTCTATATCTTCTCTTGAGAAAATCTGTACGATTTTCATCCCGGTTACACGCTCCTGTACAAACGAATTTAAATTAGCTACCTGCGTACGTACTTCTTCAAAAGCGACTTTCATCTTCTTTTGAAAAATACGGGTTGCATAAAGTATAAAAGGTAGAATAACAAAAACGATGAGTGCTAATTGCCAGCTTTTATAAAGCATAACACCCGCAATAACAAGCATTTTGAGCATGTCACTAATTATCATAAATAGACCTTCGCTAAATATACTTGCTATGGTTTCAATATCATTAACAGCACGGGTAACCAGCCTACCTACAGCTGATTTATCATAATACTGCATTTTAAAGCGAATCATATGACCAAAAAGTTTCACACGAATGTCACGCACTACTTGTTGACCCAGCCAGTTTGCAAAATAAATAAATAGCAGTTGAAATAGGGATTCACCTAATAAAACAACCAGGGTAAGCTGAATATAATAAATTAAGCTATCAATATCTTTAGGCTGCATACCTTCATCTATGGCAAGCTCCAGATAGATAGGCCTTAATACAGCAAAAACAGATATTAATATTGCGGCAAAAGCCACAAAGTAAAGCCTTACGCGATATGGCTTAGTATAACCAAGCAAACGCTTAAAAAGCCCAAAATCAAATGCATTACCCTTAGTCTCTTCTGCCATCTATCTTAAAAATTTCTTCTGGATATTTAACTGCCGTTAAGTATAGCCCGTGTGCCGGTGCCGATGCTCCTGCTTCAGATCTCGATCTGCTCGCAATTATAGTTTTTACCTGCGAAGGCGCTATATTTTGCATCCCAACATCTAATAAGGTTCCTACCACAGCACGTACCATATTACGCAAAAAACGGTCTGCAGTAATTGTAAAAATTAATTGCTCGTCTTTACGTTCCCAATTCGCCTTAGTAATCTCGCAAAGATAAGTTTTCACGTCTGTATTTGATCTGCTGAAACATTTAAAATCTTGCTTACCGAGCAAGTGCCCTGCCGCAAGATTCATAAGATCTACATCAAGTTCTTTCTCAAAAAAATAAGATTGATTGTTTAAAAATGGATTCTTAGCCTGATGTAATTTATACTCATAACTGCGCGCAATGGCATCAAAACGAGCGTGTGCTTCTTCCCTAACAGGTAAAATTGAATATACAGCAATACTCTGGGGCATAAACCGGTTTAAACGGTGCTGCAAATGCTTTAAGTCTTCTTCTGAAAAAACAGTCTCTATATCAACGTGAGCAAAGAGTTGTTTTGCATGAACACCGGCATCTGTTCTACCCGCTCCGATAACAGCAACATCACCTCGTAATAATGTAGACAAAGCGTCTTCTAAAACCTCTTGCACACTTATACTATGGGGCTGCCGCTGCCAACCGTGATAGGGTTGACCATCATATGCTATCTCGATAAAATACCGCAATCTGTAGGTTTGTAATTAAGCCTGCAAAGATACATCTTTGCAGGAAGTCTTGATTCTTCTCAATAGATTTTGACAAAATCTGATTAATTTATGAAAAAAATTCTCCTCCTTAGTGACACGCATAGCTATATAGATGATCGTATTTTAGCGTATGCCCAAAAAGCAGATGAAATCTGGCACGCGGGAGATATAGGCAGTCTTGAAGTTACAGACGCCTTAAAAAAAATAAAACCCTTGCGGGCAGTGTTTGGTAACATAGATGATCACGAAATCAGGAATGAATTTCCTTTAAACAATAGATTTATCTTTGAAGGTGTTGATGTTTTGATAACTCACATTGGTGGTTATCCCGGTAGATACTCCCCGGCAATACGCGAAGAATTACGCGCAAACCCGCCTAAACTCTTTATTTGTGGTCACTCTCATATTTTAAAAGTAATGCCAGATCGCAAGCTTAATCTGTTACACATGAACCCTGGTGCAATAGGCATTCACGGCTTTCATAAAGTACGTACTATGCTAAGATTTACCGTAGGTAACGGAAACATAGAAAATCTCGAAGTTATTGAGATTGAAAGAAAATAAATCACACACGATCTAATTTAGATACAAAGAAAAACCCTGCAAGTTGGCATACTTACAGGGTTTTTGCACTAATTAACTAAGATAGTAGATCTATCGCAACCGGTCAACAGATTTTACAAGATCCTCATCCCGCTTAATTGCTTTGTTGGCCAAAGCGATAAAAACGATAGAAATGATGGGGATTAGCATCCCAATACCCTTCTCAGGAGCCGCCGCCCCTCCAGATAAGATTTGCGACTGGTAAACCAATACACCTAGCAAAATAAAGTTCAATATTATATTAAGTCGGCCCAGAACAAACTGAAGCTTTCTGTTTTTAAATAAAAAAATAGTAATCAAAGATAGTAAAGCGCTTCCAAAAAACAACCCTACTAACTCTAATTTATCAACAGCGTAAACTAAGTCACCTCCTGCTGTACTGTATACCGGAATAACAAAAAGCAAACACGCAGAAACTACTGCCGCAAGAAAAAGATAAATACTCTGTATACGTTGAATCATATATTCTATAAACCTGTTAAGGATCACAAAAATATAAACTTCTTTGAGACTAGAATCATTTAAATAAAAAATATTATCGTATAATTGCATTAGAAAGCCTAACCACTTCTTTGTTGGTTACTTACTTGCCGAAAAATTTCTTAGACCTTCTTCAAAATTTTTTGTCAGCTTTCAAATTCAATACGATACAGAAATTCATACTTATATTTAATGTTTAATATTTCAGAATTAAAAGCTAAGAAACTTCCCGAACTTCAGGAAATAGCTAAAGGCCTAGATATCCCCAAATACAGGACTTTAAAAAAACTAGACTTAGTATATAAAGTACTAGATCAACAAGCTGCAGATCCTAAAGCTGTGGCAGAAGTTATAGAAGTCTCCTCTACCGAGAAATCTACAAAACCGAATACTCCAGAGGTTCAAAAGACACCAAAACCAAGAGCTCAAAACAAAAACAATTCTAAGAATAATCGTCCTGAACGAGATAATTCTAAGAAACCAGAGCCAGCTGCTGCAGCAAAAAATGAGGATGTCAAGACAGAAAAACCTGAAATAAAAGAAGACAGACAGCGCAAACCAAGACCTGTAAAGTCTGAGTCTGATTCTTCTAAACAAAACGACAATAAGCCTCAAAAAACTAGAGCTCGTAACGAGAATTCTTCTAATTCTAATAACCGCTCTAATACAAGAGAAAGAGATACTAACGGTAATAGTAACAGTAACTCAAATAACAATAACAACTCTAATAATCGTAATAATAACCGCAATACAAACTCTGGCAATAACGGAAACAAAGACACGCGAAACCGTTACAGAGAGCCAGATTATGAATTTGAAGGACTAATTGAAAGCGAAGGAGTATTAGATATTATGCAGGATGGGTATGGCTTTTTACGCTCATCAGATTACAATTATCTATCATCACCAGATGATATTTATGTATCTCAGTCTCAAATCAGATTATTTGGATTAAAAACAGGAGATACCGTTCTTGGCGTAATTCGCCCACCTAAAGAAGGTGAGAAATATTTCCCACTTATTAAAGTGTCAAAAATAAATGGCTTAGATCCTAGTGTAGTACGTGATCGCGTTTCTTTTGAGCATTTAACACCTTTATTTCCTAAAGAAAAATTCAATATTGCAGACCGTCAAAGCACAATCTCCACTCGTGTGATGGATTTGTTTGCCCCTATAGGAAAAGGGCAACGAGGCATGATTGTATCACAACCCAAAACAGGTAAAACTATGCTTCTTAAGGATGTTGCAAATGCAATTGCAGCTAACCACCCAGAGGTTTATCAAATGATATTACTTATTGATGAGCGTCCTGAGGAAGTAACAGATATGCAACGTAATGTAAAAGGTGAAGTTGTAGCTTCTACTTTTGATAAGGAAGCTCACGAGCACGTACGCGTTGCAAATATTGTATTAGAGAAAGCAAAGCGCCTTGTAGAGTGTGGTCACGATGTGGTTATACTACTGGATTCGATTACGCGTTTAGCAAGAGCTTACAACACAGTACAACCTGCTTCAGGTAAAATTTTAAGTGGTGGTGTTGATGCTAATGCACTTCATAAACCAAAGCGTTTCTTTGGTGCTGCCAGAAATATAGAAAACGGCGGATCATTAACCATTATCGCTACTGCACTTACTGAAACAGGCTCAAAAATGGATGAGGTTATTTTTGAAGAATTTAAAGGAACCGGTAACATGGAGCTTCAGTTAGATCGTAAGATCGCAAACCGAAGAATTTTCCCTGCTATAGACCTTACTTCTTCAAGTACTAGACGAGATGATTTATTATTAAGTGATAACGCAATACAAAGAATGTGGGTAATGCGTAAATATCTTGCTGATATGAATCCTGTTGAAGCTATGGAATTTGTTAGCGAGCGCATAAAACAAACTAGAAATAATGAGGAGTTCTTAATATCTATGAACGGATAATAAGAGTTAAAATTTATTATAATAAAACCCGGTATCTCAAGATACCGGGTTTTTCATTTTATATTTTCTCATCCTTGAACTTTTAATGATACTTATATCCTGACTAATCAAATTAGACACCAACCTCGTTCATAAACTCAGAATTAGGTTAATAACCTCACTAAATAAAAAAGATCTTTAGAATCCCTATAAATGAATAAAACAAACTATCAATTCCTCTAAATTATAAATATTTAGACACCTTCAATTTTTAAAAGTACAACCCACATAGCGCACAAATAAATCTGAATTATAAAACAAAAAAAACGCCTACAATTGCTTGTAGGCGTTTTTAAGTTTTTAAAACAAGTTACTATAACGCATTCACGTGCTTAGCAAGTTGAGATTTTAAGTTAGAAGCTTTGTTATCGTGAATGATATTATTCTTAGCTAACTTATCAATCATAGAAACCACAGATGGAAACAAAGTTGTTGCTTCAGCTTTGTCTGCCTCACGCAATCTCTTCATTGCATTACGAGTAGTTCTGCTCTGGTAACGATTTCTTAAACGCTTTACTTCGCTATTTCTAATTCTCTTTAGAGATGACTTGTGATTTGCCATTATCTTGTTTTGTTTTTAAATTGTAGCCCGTAGGGGAATCGAACCCCTCTTACCAGGATGAAAACCTGGCGTCCTAACCGATAGACGAACGGGCCATTATGTCAAATATTTATGCTTTTAGGCGCACAACCAACCTTACTGTAGTCCGTAGGGGACTCGAACCCCTGTTACCAGGATGAAAACCTGGCGTCCTAACCCCTAGACGAACGGACCAATCTTTCGCTTAATTGCGGATGCAAAAATACACATATTTTTAGATCGTGCAATAGCTAATTGAATATTTTTTAAAAAAAATCAATTAATATGCCTTAGCAAAGAGAACACGCATTTTTGCAGGATTGCCGCTATAAACACACACACCCTCTTCCTCTTTGAAATTCAACGGAATACATCTAATTGTAGCTTTAGTTTCTGATTTTATACGCTCTTCACTTTCTTTTGTACCATCCCAAAATGCACTAACAAATCCTGTCTTATTTTCCAAAATATCTTTGAATTCATCATAAGTATCTACTTCGGTGATATGACTATCCCTAAAGTTCTTTGCCTTATCAAAAAGCGCTTTTTGCATTTCTGTAAGAAGTTCCTGTACACGATCTACTATAGCATCTTTAGAAACAGTTTCTTTAGTAAGGGTATCTCTACGCGCTAACTCAACGGTACGCTTCTCAAGATCTCTTGGGCCTATTGCTATACGCAATGGCACACCTTTAAGTTCGTACTCATTAAATTTCCAACCTGGTTTGTGTGTATCTCTATCATCATATTTAACAGAAACACCTAATAACTTAAGTTCACGCTGAAGCTCTCTTGCAACTTGCGAAATTGAATCTAACTGATCTTCTCCCCTATAAATAGGAACTATTACAACTTGTATTGGAGCAAGGTTAGGAGGTAATACGAGTCCATTATCATCACTGTGCGTCATTACTAAAGCTCCCATTAATCGCGTTGAAACACCCCAGGATGTTGCCCAAACGTGTTCCTGCCCGCCTTCTTTAGTTGCAAACTTCACATCAAATGCTTTAGCGAAATTTTGACCTAAAAAATGACTGGTACCCGCCTGAAGAGCCTTACCGTCCTGCATTAAAGCCTCAATACAATACGTATCTAAGGCTCCTGCAAAACGTTCACTTTCTGTCTTAGTACCTTTTATAACCGGCATAGCCATAAAATTTTCAGCAAAATCAGCATAAATACGCATCATTTGCTGCGCTTCTTCTATCGCTTCCTGTTGGGTAGCATGAGCAGTATGACCTTCTTGCCATAAAAATTCTGCAGTTCTTAAAAATAAACGTGTACGCATTTCCCAACGCACCACATTTGCCCATTGATTGATTTTTATAGGAAGATCTCGATAAGACTGAATCCACTTTCTATAAGTATCCCAAATAATTGTTTCAGAAGTTGGGCGAACAATTAACTCTTCTTCTAGTTTAGCATCGGGATCAACTATGATACTCCCATCTACATCATTTTTTAAACGATAATGTGTTACAACTGCACATTCTTTTGCAAAACCATCTACGTGACTCGCTTCTTTACTAAAATAAGATTTAGGAATAAACAATGGAAAATAAGCATTTTCATGCCCTGTATCTTTAAACATTCGATCTAATTCTGCCTGCATCTTTTCCCAGATTGCATAGCCATATGGTTTAATCACCATACAACCCCTAACACCCGAATTCTCAGCTAGATCAGCCTTTACAACCAACTCGTTATACCATTTTGAATAATCCTCTGCCCTCGTAGTTAAATTCTTTCCCATATATATTTATTTGGCACAAATATTGTGACTTTATCTTTAATTGAAAGTTTTGCAACATGTTTGTTAAATGCACAAAATTGACCGCAAAACTAACTAAATTTACAATGTACAACAATAAAATACGGATGATATGCGAAGCGCGAACTTTACTCTAACAACTTTTATAAAACCAGCAGTTGCTGCTGTTTTAACCTTAGTGGGATTTGTTTCCTGCGGGCCATCTCAGTATTCTATGAATGATGGAATCTATGGTACTAGCACTCGCATGTCTGACACCAATTATGAGCAGGAAGTAGCGAGTTCTAATGCTAATGTTTATGCAAATTATTTTTCTCAAGGTGCATCAGATTTACAAACAGCACAGGATGATGGATCAATATTTACAGATGTAGAATCTTACAGCTCAAATTCTCAGTATACTGATGAAAATGCGATATCTCAAGGAGACCTTGCCTACAATTCGAATGCAGGTTGGGGAGATACCTATGATGAGGTAATTGTAAATATATATCCATCATTTTACAATCAAATGGGTTTTGGTTTTGCGAGACCTTTTTGGGGTTATGGTGGTTTTGGTTATGGCCCTTATGGCTACGGAGGTTTTGGTTTTGATCCTTTCTTTTCAGGTTATGCCTGGGGAGGGTATCCTGCCTTTGGTTATGGATATGGTTACGGTTTAGGATGGAGATCGCCATTTTATTATGGGTATAATCCATATTTTGGATATGGCTATAGAAATTACCCATTTTACGCTAACCGATATTACTCCGGTTATAACAACGGGAGATATGCCTATGCGAACAACAGACGCTCAAACAACACCTATAGCACTAGTAGAACTGCAAATTCCCAATCTACTGTTACTTCAAGATCAAGAAATTCATCAGTAAATTACGCACGTACTAGTAGAACGTACAGCCGTAACAATGTAGGCGTAAATCCTACTTCTAGAAGTAATGCTTCGAGAACCTCTGCTAATACGTCGAGATCCAATTCTATTTATAATAGTACAGCACGTAGAAGCAGCAATACCACAAGAACTTCAACAAATTCTAATACGGTTATTAATAGATCTACAGCTACACCCTCAAGATCGGGCACGTACTCAAGAAGCAACTCTGCGAGCACTCCAGTAAGGAGTTCAGCTCCTGCTAGAACATCTGCTCCAACGAGAAGCGCTGCTCCGGCAAGAACATCTGCCCCTTCGAGATCAAGTAGTTCTGGATCGAGCAGAAGCAGTTCTGGAGGAAGACGTGGTGGCCGTTAATCAAACATCAAAATAATTTATAATGAAAAATATTCTCATACTCCTATTCATAGGTTTAAGTGGGCAGGTATTTTATGCCCAAACCGTAAGCGATGCGGTACGGTACAGTTCTCAAGACATAACAGGTACCGCAAGGTATCGTGGTGTTAGTGGTGCATTTGGCGCCTTGGGCGGCGACGTTTCTGCTATTAACAACAATCCGGCAGGTTCTGCAGTTTTTAATAAAAGCTTTGTATCATTATCCTTATCATCTGGAAACTATGATAACCAAACTTATTATAATGATGGTATCACGGTTTCTGACAAAACTGATATAGACTTAAACCAGTTTGGAGGTGTATTTGTTTCTCAAGGAAACGGTAAACTTAGAAAGTTTGCATTTAGCTTTAATTATGATCGTTCAAACGATTTTGACAATGGTTATGTGGCTTCAGGTACAAGTACAAATTCTATTGCAGATTACTTTTCAGGATATGCGCAGGGAATTCCTTTAGATCTTTTAGAATTGCGAGATGATGAAACTACAGCAAGTTTATATCAATTTTTAGGCGAAAATGAAAGTTTTGGTGCGCAACAAGCTTTTTTAGGATATCAGGGATATTTAATAAATCCTGAATCTGACGACATCAACAATACAAACTATACTAGCGCTCAAAACGGCAATTCGTTTGATCAGGAATATCAGTATTTAAGTTATGGTAATAATAGCAGATTTACATTTAACGCAGCAGCACAGGTTTCTGAAAATTTGTATTTGGGAATAAATTTAAATGCACATACATTTAATTTCAGAAAAGAAACCATCTTTTTTGAAGATGCAAATAGCGCTGCAAATGCGGTGTCTAGCACACGATTTGATAATGAGCTAAGAAGTTATGGTACCGGCGCATCCTTGCAACTAGGTGGCATTTACCATATTTCTCCTAGTTTGCGCTTAGGAGCGACCTATGACACTCCTACGTATTACACTATTTCTGAAGAAACTGACCAATATCTATCAACTAACGGAATTAATGGCAATGTCGTTTTATCTCCAAATGTCACTAACATATATGAAGATTATGATCTTCAAACACCCGGAAAAGCAACAGGTAGTATAGCATATATTTTTGGCTCTAACGGATTTTTAAGCTTTGATTACTCTTATGAAGACTATACATCTATGAAATACAGACCAGATAATGATGTCTTTTTTCAGCAAGTAAATGCAAATATTGAGAATCAATTAACGGGCGCCTCTACGTATAAAATAGGAGGTGAGTTTCTTTCTGGTGACTGGAGTTTTAGAGGAGGTTATAAATTTATAGAAAGTCCTTATAAAAACGATGCAATTTTAAGTGACCGTAGTGGTTACTCCTTAGGTCTGGGTTACGCGATAGGCAATGCACGAATTGATTTAGCATATGACTGGGCAAAACAGCAAAGTAATACAGCTTTGTATGATGGGGCATTTGCAAACACAGCATATATAGATACAATAAATACAAATATTGTCGCATCTCTCTCTTTTCAACTTTAAAGAATTTGCGCATAATATTAGAAATCCCTCAAAACACTATTTTGAGGGATTTTTTTTTGATTTATAGCTTTTTTAGACCAATTAAAACTGATGACATCAAGACGTTTTTAAATTGTTAAATTAACTATCTTTGCAAGCCTTTAGCCTAAGCAGCGACTAATAGCTTTATGAATATGAATTTTGAAAACGAAGAACTAAAAGCAATCGATGAAGCAGGTGATAATCACCACAGCTCTTCAGCCGAAACTCCCCTAAGAGAAGATGCTTTTGAAATGAGTGATGCTGAAAAAATTGCTCTTATTAAGGATGATGTAACTCACATTATGCAAACATTAGGCTTAGATCTTACAGATGACAGTTTAAAAGGAACTCCAAACCGAGTTGCTAAAATGTTTGTAAATGAGATATTTGGAGGTCTTAATCCACAGCGAAAGCCTAAAGCTTCAACCTTTGAAAATAATTATAAATACGGCGAAATGCTTGTAGAGAAAAACATTACTGTTTACTCAACCTGCGAGCACCACTTATTACCTATCGTAGGTAGAGCGCACGTAGCTTATATTTCTAACGGTAGCGTTGTAGGACTTTCTAAAATGAATCGTATTGTAGATTATTATGCTAAGCGACCACAGGTTCAGGAACGCCTTACGATGCAAGTGGTTCAAGAATTACAAAAGGCTTTAGGAACTCAGGACGTTGCATGTGTTATTGATGCAAAGCACCTGTGTGTAAATAGCCGCGGCATTCGCGATATTGAAAGCAGCACAGTAACAAGTGAATTTGGCGGAAGATTTAAAGAAGAATCTGTACGTCGTGAATTTCTAGATTACATTAAATTAGATACTGCTTTTTAAGCAACGTACTTCTCATTTAACATAAGCATATACAACCCATTTTTATGACGTCATTGTATTCTAATCAAGCCGTTACTCTTTACAATTCTTTATCTGGCGAAAAGGAACTTTTTAAACCGATATTAGAAGGAAACGTAGGGATGTATGTTTGCGGACCTACAGTTTACAGTAATGTACATTTAGGTAACGTACGCACATTTATGTCTTTTGATATGATTTTTAGATATCTAAAGCATTTAGGTTACAAAGTACGCTATGTTAGAAATATTACAGATGCGGGTCATTTAACAGATGATGCAGATGAGGGTGAAGATAAAATATCTAAAAAAGCAAGACTAGAGCAAATAGAGCCTATGGAGGTTGTACAACAGTACACTATAGACTTTCATACCATACTTCAAAAATTTAATTGCCTTCCTCCCAGCATAGAACCTACCGCAACAGGGCATATCATTGAACAGATAGAAATTATCAAGGAAATTTTAGAGAACGGATATGCGTATACTAAAAATGGATCTGTTTATTTTGACGTTCTAAAATTTAATGAAACTCATAATTACGGCAAACTGAGTGGTAGATTACTTGAGGATATGATTACCAATACTCGAGAACTTACTGCTCAAAGTGAAAAGAAAAATGCTCAGGATTTTGCACTATGGAAAAAAGCAGAACCCCAGCACATTATGCGCTGGCCATCACCCTGGGGTGACGGTTTCCCGGGTTGGCACTTAGAGTGCACTGCGATGAGTACAAAATACCTTGGCGAAAAATTTGATATTCACGGTGGTGGTATGGATTTAAAATTTCCGCATCACGAGTGTGAGATTGCTCAATCTGAAGCATCAAACGGTAAAGACCCGGTTAATTATTGGCTGCATGCAAATATGCTTACCCTTAATGGTAAAAAAATGTCTAAAAGCACCGGTAACAATATTTTTCCGGCTGAAATTTTTAGCGGTGAAAGCCCTTTTTTAACAAAAGGTTACTCCCCCAGTGTTGCGCGCTTCTTCATAATGCAGGCACATTACCGCAGTGTTCTTGATTTTAGTAATGATGCGTTACTCGCAAGCGAAAAAGGATTTTACCGCCTTATGGAAGCCATTAATTTGCTTGAGGGATTACCTACTTCCGCACAAAGTTCAATAGATGTAGCATCCTGGTCACAATCGTGTTATGATGCGATGAATGATGATTTTAACTCACCTATTTTAATAGCCCAACTTTTTGAAGGAGCTAAGTTTATTCATCAGATAAAAGAAGGTAAAGCCACAATAACCCAGACAGACCTTGAAGCATTTCAAAAAGTCATTCATTCATTTGTTTTTGATATTTTAGGCCTTGAAGATTTAAATGCTACGGCAGAATCTAACTCAGATAAGCTTAATGGAGCGATTGAGTTATTAATTCAACTTCGTAAAGACGCCCGTGCTAACAAAGATTTTGCAACCAGTGATCAAATAAGAGATCAACTTCTAGAATTAGGTATTCAACTTAAGGATGGTCGCGATGGAACCACATATACATTCTCCTAAATTATAATTGTAGGTGAAAAATTTAGCTAAAAACATACTTATTTTTCCCATTCGATTATATCAAAAATTTGTATCGCCTATTTTGCCTCCTGCCTGCAGGTATGAACCCACGTGTTCTCATTATAGCGTAGAAGCCATACAAACGCACGGGGCTTTTAAGGGAATGTGGTTAGCAATAAAACGTATTGCAAGTTGTAATCCCTGGGGCGGCTCTGGTTATGACCCTGTCCCTAAACGGGAAAATCACCATTCACATAATTAATATAAAAACGACTTAGAAGCCTACAGGCTTTTATATATTTACGCTTAAAACTTTTTATGCTTATGCTTCCTCTAAAAATGACTTGGAATCCTTCTACAGGCTTAGATCTGGGATTTTTAACCATACATTATTATAGCCTTATGTTTGTTCTGGCCTTTTCTTTAGGCTGGTATTTAATGAAGAAAGTTTATAAGTACGAGGGCGTTGAGGAAGAAAAACTAGATCCTTTATTCATCTATTCAGTTTTAGCTATTTTATTAGGTGCGCGATTAGGACACGTATTCTTTTATCAAACCGAATTATTATGGGAAGACCCACTTTCTGTTTTACTTCCATTTAGATTTGTACCCGAGATAGAATACACCGGTTTTCAGGGTTTGGCAAGTCACGGTGCCGCAATAGGTATGATTTTCGCCATGTACCTGTACAACAAAAAAATATTAAAAAAGAGTGTCTTGTGGTTGTTAGATCGCGTAATACTCCCTGTTTCTTTGGGTGCTATTTTTGTGCGTATAGGTAACTTCTTTAACTCTGAAATGGTAGGGAAAATAACCGATTCTAATCTCGGAATTAAATTTGTTCAGGATCAATACAATAAATACGAGGTGCAACGCCTTACCGGAATTCCTAACGAGCATAAAGCTTTTAGAGCACTTACAGACGATCCTCAATTTGCAAATTATATTGCAGATATACCGTATCGTTTTCCGGGTCAGCTAATGGAAGCTACAGGTTACGTTTTTGTCTTTCTAATTTTGATGTTTGTGTATTGGAAAACTGAACTACGCAAAAAAGAAGGACTCATTTTCGGTTTATTTCTTGTGCTTTTATGGACGGTTCGATTTATTGTAGAATATTTTAAAAGAGCACAGGTAGAAGGTCGTGAAAATTGGATCTTTGGGTTGAATACCGGTCAAATACTGAGTGTTCCTTTTATACTTATTGGAATATTTTTAATTATACGCGGTTTTAATCAAAAGAAAAACCCTAAATACTAATATCATGTGCCGCAAATTCTTTTTTTTATTTTTTCTAGCTAGTGCACTCACCTCTTGTAAAAATGAGAGTACTTCTGAAGAAAACACACTAGATCAAGCTCCTATTACATTCACTAAAGAAGGAGAACTCAACATAATTAAAGTAGACAGCAGTACCAAAACATTAGATATAGAATTTGCTGAAACAGAATACGAGACCTCTACGGGTCTAATGTATAGAGAATCTATGGAAGGAAATCAAGGTATGCTTTTCATCTTTCAAGATGAGCGACCTCACAATTTCTATATGAAAAACACTTACATCCCATTAGATTTATTTTTCATTACTAAAGATAAAAAAATTGCCACTATCATTGAAAATGCGATGCCTCTTGATGAATCTAATCTACCTTCAAAAGTACCGGTTACTTATGTTCTTGAAACTAATGCAGGTTTTGCAAAAGAATGGAATATTAAAGAAGGAGACTCTGTAAGCTGGACACGTAATTAAATGGATTATCAAAAAGTTCTTGATGAGATAGTTGCAGAAATCGCACTCTTTAATGCAGAAGGAAAGGTAGCAACCTACATACCTGAGCTAGGCAACGTAGATCCTAATAAGTTTGGTATTTATCTTCAATGCACAGACGGAAAAGGATACGCTACCGGCGATGCTTTAGAACGCTTTTCAATACAAAGTATATCAAAGGTTTTAAGCCTGTCACTTGCCCTAAAATTAGTAGGAAATCATATCTGGACGCGTATAGGCGTAGAACCCTCTGGAGACCCTTTTAATTCACTTGTTCAATTAGAATATGAAAAAGGTATTCCACGCAATCCGTTTATTAATGCCGGAGCTCTCGTAGTGGCAGATATCTTAATGTCTGAACTTGATAATCCTAAAGAAGAACTACTTCAATACGTAAGAGATCTCGCCGAAGATCAAACCATAGAATACAATCATAAAGTTGCTGCTTCAGAAATGGAGCACAAATATCGTAATGCCGCACTAACGCATCTTATGAAGGACTTTGGTAATATCAAAAATGATGTTAATGAGGTTTTGGATTTCTATTTTCATCAATGCGCTATAGCGATGAATTGTAAACAACTCGCACAGGCCTTTACAATTTTTCTTAACTACGGAAAATATGATTTGAGCTCAGAAGCCGCTGTACTAGATTCTACATTAGCAAAACGTATTAATGCTTTAATGCTTACCTGTGGGTTTTATGATGAGTCGGGTGAGTTTGCGTTTAGCGTAGGTTTACCGGGTAAAAGTGGTGTGGGCGGAGGCATTGTAGCATTGCACCCTAAATATTACAGCATAGCAGTTTGGAGTCCGCCTTTGAATTCTAAAGGTAATTCTGAATTAGGACTAAAAGCACTAGAGCTTCTTACAACAAAGACTGAACAATCTGTATTCTAAATAAACCCAAGAATACTTTTAAGTATTAGGCATAAAAAAAGAGAGCCGATAGTTTTAAACTATCGGCTCTCTTTTTATGAATTAAATTCAGTAGTTAAGCTACTGTCTCTTCTTCAACTTCTACTTCAGGCTTTAAAGCCTTTTTCTGTATCGTATCAAACATAACCGGCGTTGCGATAAAGATAGATGAGTATGTACCTACTACAACACCCACAATCAATGCAAACATGAAGCCCATTATACTAGCACCTCCAAAAATGAAGATCGCAAGTAATACGATTAATGTAGTCATCGAGGTATTTAACGTACGGCTTATAGTACTGTTAATTGCCTGATTTATTATAAGATCCATTTTACGAGTAGGACCATATTCTTTCATAAATTCTCTAATACGGTCAAATACAACCACCGTATCATTCAGCGAGTATCCAATTACTGTAAGAATCGCAGCGATAAATGACTGATCTACTTCCATATTAAATGGCATAAACTTATAAGTCAATGAGAAGATACCTAAAACAATTAATACATCATGGAATACTGCAGCAACAGCTCCCAATGAAAATTGCCATTTTCTAAAACGTAATAAGATGTATAAGAACACTACTACAAGAGAACCTAATACTGCCCAAAACGAATCTTTTTTGATGTCATCTGCGATAGTAGGACCTACTTTGTTATACTCAAGTATACCTATTTTAGCTTCACTAGATCCACCTTTTACAAACTGTGAAAGGGTTAAATCTGCAGGTAGATAGCTTTTTAAAGCCGTAAATAATTTTTGCTGAATATCATCATCTACTTCAGAAGCCTCTTCATCAATTCTATACTTAGTAGTAATCTTTAACTGGTTTGCTTCACCATATGTTTTGGCCTGTGCACTTTCTAATTCTGCAATCAGTTTACCTTCAACTTCACTAGCATTTACAGGTTGTTCAAAACGCACTGTATAATTACGACCGCCTACGAAGTCTACTCCTTGATCTAAACCATTAGTAAATAAAGAAATTAAACTAACAATGATCAATGCACCACTTACGATATAAGCAATTTTACGTTTTGCTAAGAAATCTTTATTGAAATTAGTGAATAAGTTACGTGTAGCTGCAGTACAGAATTCTAGTGCCTTACCATTTTTACCGTATCCGTCAATAAAGAGACGTGTAACAAAAATTGCTGTAAATAATGATGTTGCTATACCTATCATTAAAGTAGTAGCAAAACCTTGTATAGGTCCTGTACCAAATAAGAATAAAATTAATGCAGTAAGGAATGTTGTAATGTTAGCATCAAGAATAGAAGAAAGTGCATTACTAAAACCATCTTTAATTGCATCTTTTTGCGACTTACCTTTTGCAAGCTCTTCTTTAATACGCTCAAAAATAAGCACGTTTGCATCTACAGACATACCTATTGTAAGTACGATACCTGCAATACCAGGAAGTGTAAGTACCGCTCCCAGTCCAGCAAGAATTCCGAAAATAAATAAAATGTTTACTGCAAGAGCAATATCTGCAAATAGACCTGCTTTACCGTAATAGAAAACCATCCAAACCAGTACTAAAACCAATGCAAGCACAAAAGAAATCAAACCACTGTTGATAGCTTCCTGACCTAGTGAAGGACCTACAACGTCGTAAGAAATAATTTTTGCTGAAGCAGGTAATTTACCAGCTTTTAAAACATTTGCTAAATCCTGAGCTTCAGTAACTGTAAAACTACCAGAAATCTCTGTAGCACCACCTTTAATCTCTTGCTTAGCGGTTGCAGCAGAATAAACTACATCATCAAGAACAATTGCGATAGCATTTCCTTCACTTGCAACTTCTCCTGTTAATTTAGCCCATTGACCAGGACCCTGACCTTCAAAATCTATACCTACAGATGGTAAGCCAGATTGGGTGTATTGTTGACGAGAATCCTGTACCACATCACCGTCCATAGCAGGAGTTCCGCTTCTGTCAGATTTTAATGCGTAAAGACCTACTACACTAGTTTCTCCTTCTGCAGTTCCCCATCTAAATTTTGCATAACGTAAATCCTGTGGGCGTAAACGCACAACTTCCGGTTTAGATAAATAGCTGTTAATTGTCGCTGTATCTTTTGCCTGAGCATAACCTACAACAGCAGCCTGCCCGTATTGTTGAATGGCAGGATTAAAGCTGAAAAGTTCAAATAAAGGATTATTCTGAGTAGTTGTGCTTACTGAATCTTCTTCACTAGCTAATAACTCTTCAATAGAATCATCTTTAGTTTCGGTAGAATCAACATTAACAGCTTCTACCTCTTCATTTGTAGCAGGAGCTACAAGATCTTTTAGAACTGTATTTACCTCAAATAAATAAGGAGCAACGTTAGCTGCATAATGTGTTTTATAAAACTCTAACTGAGCAGTACTTTCTAACTGAAACTTCACACGCTCAATATCTGTTGCACCAGGAAGTTCAATAAGTATTCTTGATTGATTGTCTAAACGCTGAATATTAGGTTGAGTAACCCCAAACTTATCAATACGATTACGTAATACTTCAAAAGCAGACTTTATAGACTCTTCTACTTCTTTCTCGATAACAGGCTCAACCTCAGCATTACTCATGTTGAAGTTTACTTTCTCTCCTAAAGTAGTATTTGCAAAAATGTCTGGAGAAGCTAGTTTATTGTCTCCCGGAAGAGCATTAAAAGCATCGAAGAAATCATCAAGAAAACTATTTTGACTGTCTTTTTGTGCTTCAGCAGCTTGATCTAATGCCTGATTAAATGCAGGATCTGTACTGTTATTACTTAAACCTTTAAGAATATCTGCAACAGAAATCTCAAGAATAGCATTCATACCACCTTTAAGATCCAGACCTTTATTAAGTTCTTTAGCTTTTGCATCATTATAAGTAATTCCTAAAGCGATAGGATTATTACCTACAGAATCTAAATAGCGACGCTCTACTTCACCCCGTCTATCTACATAATCTTCTACAGTATTTGATACCTGACGCTCTGCGTAAGCCGAAGCTTCGTCTTCTGCCTTATTTGTAAAGTACGTAAACGAAAGCTGGTATAAACTCACCAACCCAAATAAAATCGCAAATACTCGTATGAGTCCTTTATTCTGCATTATTCTATAAATATTTATTAATTCTTCCCGAACTTTTTCCGGGCAATTTTTTAAAACGTGCAAATATAGGGTTTCAATGCAGAAACGCCAATAAATATATTTTAGATTCCTTTAACTTTTTAATATTAAAACTATTTAAATAAAAACAGACCAATAATTTGTAAATCAATTATTTACGAAATAAATAAAATTCAGTCTTTACCATATAGCTACACAATCTTAAAATCAGATTCTTTAAATGTCTAATTCTTAATAGGTATTAAGCTCAATTTGCCGCTTAGTAACTTCCTAGAGATTTTTAAGAATTATACGTGTATTTATTTTAAGTTCTCAATTAGGTTTAAAAAAAAATGCCACCCTAAAGGTGGCATTTTTAATCGAAGTTAACTCAAATTAAAATTCAAGTAATCCATTGGTTTTACGCACAGCATCTGCACTTTCTTGCAGTTTTGCTTTTTCAGCATCACTTAGTTCTATAGTAACGATCTTCTCGATACCATTTTTACCTAAAAGAACCGGCACACCTATGCAAATATCTTCTAAGCCATATTCACCTTCTAATAAAACTGAACACGGAAACATTTTTTTCTGATCACAAGCGATTGCCTGCACCATTCCTGACACAGCTGCTCCCGGAGCATACCACGCAGAAGTACCTAATAATTTTGTAAGTGTAGCACCCCCTACTTTAGTATCTTCAAGAACCTGATTTAAACGATCTTCAGCCAAAAATTCTGAAGCTAATACGCTATTACGGGTTGCTAAACGGGTTAATGGAATCATACCGGTATCACTATGACCGCCTATAACCATACCATCTACGTCAGAGATAGGGCATTCTAATGCTTCAGCTAAACGGTATTTAAAACGAGCGCTGTCTAACGCACCACCCATTCCTATAATTTGATTTTTAGGAAGTCCTGTAGCTTTATGTACCAGGTAAGCCATAGTATCCATAGGATTACTCACAACGATTATAATTACATTAGGAGAATGTTTAATTAAATTAGTAGCAACATCCTTTACGATTCCTGCATTTATGCCAATTAATTCTTCTCTGGTCATCCCCGGTTTACGAGGAATCCCACTTGTAATTACAGCTACATCACTATTAGCTGTTTTAGAATAATCGCCTGTGGTACCAGTTATGCGGGTATCAAAAGCATTTAATGACGCAGTTTGCATTAAATCCATTGCTTTACCTTCTGCAAACCCTTCTTTAATATCTAAGAGAATAACATCTGAGGCAAAATTTTTCATTGCAATATATTCGGCACAACTCGCACCTACTGCTCCTGCTCCTACTACGGTAACTTTCATTCTATTTTTATTTTAGTGAATAATATATTAATTGAGCACAAAAACTAACTCAAAAAACGTTAACGTTTGCGCTTTTCAAAAATACGATTTCTAAAAGAGTATGATAGCAACTAAGCTTTTAAAATTGACCTAAATAAGAATGACTTTCAATACTGAAAGTCATTCTTATTTTATAAACTGAAAAATGCTATCTAAAACTAAATGCAATACCTGCACTTACATTGCTATATTCCTGAACCGTATAGTCTGCAAAAATCTTAAAAAATGCAAGATTTAAACGCGCTCCTAAAGAAGCTCTCACACTAGACGGATTGTAAGACAACATTATAGGATTTGTAATTGTACCATTATTGGTTGCACTTCCGTTTGTTGCATACTCATAAGTACCTAATACATTCAACTCAGATTTACCACCTGTAAAACCTAACCCGCCATACACAGTTACAATAGGAAAGTCTAAAGATGCTACTCCCTGTACCGTATATGAATTCAGTTTAAACTCTGCTGCCTGATTAGAACCATCTATAGTAGATTCTGCCTGAATATCATAATCTACATTCATCGTTGTAAATGCACCTACAACCGCCACATTTAAGGGCAAGTTATCTAAAGGACCGAAATACTGCATAATGTTATGTTTGAATCCCGCACCAAAAAGCTTCCCTTTTACATTATCACTTCCTACTTCAGGAACAAAGCGCACCATCAAATCTGTACCTTTAAAAACCCCAAGACTCGCTTGTATGGCCGGTGCAGGAACTGCGTTTATAGGTAAATCATCTTTAACTCCCTCTGGCATAGTAAAGGTCACATCACCTTCAGAGGTATTAAATGTTACTTCAGAAGGTGTAGCGTTACCCGCAACGGTAGGTGTTAAATCTGAACTGGCATTATATTGATTTTGAAAATTAAGACTCCCTAAAGAAAATATCTCCTTTTCTGAAGGAACTATAGCCCCGTTAAAACCTATCGTAATATCAAAACCCAATTGCTTGTGTGTCTTTGCAGTGTGATACCAGCCTCCAGACATACTGTAAACAAGACCTTCCATAGCCGGTGCTATATACGCCCCCATTAACGTGTTTGCATCTGCTCTTCCTGCTTTTACAATAGCTTCAAAACCATCATCCTGGCTATAAGCTGATAATGTACAGGCTGTAACAATTAAAGTAAGTAGATAGTTTTTCATAAATGATATTGATTTGGTTCAGTCAAAAATAGCGAAAGCACTCGTAATCATAACTTAAAACAATAAAAAAACCTGTTTCTTTCAAAACAGGTTTTAAACAATTCTTTATAATTAAGACTAGACGTCTATATTTGCATAAATAGCATTTTTCTCTATAAACTCTCTACGAGGCGGCACCTCATCTCCCATTAACATAGAAAAAATACGATCTGCTTCGGTACCATTATCTATAGTCACCTGGCGAAGCGTTCTAAATTCAGGATTCATAGTTGTATCCCAAAGTTGTTCTGCATTCATCTCCCCAAGACCTTTATAACGTTGAATACCGGCACTACCGCCCATAGCTTCGTTATACTCATCACGTTCTTTTTCAGACCAGGCATAGCGCATTTTTTTACCTTTTTTTACCAGGTAAAGAGGCGGAGTAGCAATATATACGTGACCACCTTCAACTAATTCGCGCATATAGCGGAAGAAAAAGGTAAGAATCAATGTTGCAATGTGACTACCATCTACATCGGCATCACACATAATTACAATTTTATGATAACGAAGTTTACTTAAGTTAAGTGCTTTGCTATCTTCTTCTGTACCTATGGTAACTCCTAATGCAGTAAAGATATTTTTAATCTCTTCATTTTCAAAAACCTTGTGCTGCATCGCTTTTTCTACATTCAGAATTTTTCCACGAAGTGGAAGAATTGCCTGAAAGTTACGATCACGACCCATTTTTGCAGTACCACCTGCCGAATCTCCCTCGACTAGAAACACTTCACACTCTTTAGGATCAGTTTCTGAACAATCGGCTAATTTTCCAGGTAAACCACCTATACTCATCACCGTTTTACGCTGAACCATCTCACGCGCTTTTTTAGCTGCGTGACGTGCCTGAGCTGCCAAAATAACTTTTTGAACAATAGTTTTGGCATCATCAGGGTGTTCTTCTAAATAGATCTCAAGCATTTCTGAAACTGCTTGCGATACTGCTGAAGTAACCTCTCTGTTACCTAATTTAGTTTTAGTTTGACCCTCAAATTGAGGTTCAGCAACTTTTACCGAAATAATTGCAGTAAGCCCCTCTCTAAAGTCATCACCTGCAATATCAAATTTCAACTTATCGAGAAGACCAGAAGCATCTGCATATTTTTTCAGAGAAGTTGTTAAACCCCGTCTGAAACCAGCTAAATGTGTTCCTCCCTCGTGTGTATTTATATTGTTTACATACGAGTGTAGATTCTCTGCATAGCTGTCATTATAAATCATTGCAACCTCAACAGGAATGTCATTCTTCTCACCTTCCATAGAGATAACGTGACCAATTATAGGCTGACGATTGCCATCCATAAACCGTACAAACTCTTTCAGACCTTCTTCAGAATGAAAAGTTTCTACATCAAACTCGCCTTTATCATTTTTATGACGCTTATCTGTAAGGGTTATTGTGATGCCCTTATTTAAATAAGACAGCTCGCGCATTCTACTTGCCAGCGTATCATAATTAAATTCTACAGTTTGCTGAAAAATTGTAGGATCTGGTAAAAAAGTTACCGCGGTACCTCTGTCTGTAGTATCACCTATAGCTTTAACAGGATACATCGCTTTACCTTTCTCATACTCCTGCTCCCATATTTTACCATCACGATAAACAGTAGCACGCAAATGGTCTGAAAGTGCATTTACACAACTCACCCCAACACCGTGTAAACCACCAGAAACTTTATAGGAGTCTTTATCAAATTTACCTCCGGCACCAATTTTAGTCATTACTACCTGTAGAGCAGACACACCTTCTTTTTTGTGTAAATCTACCGGTATACCACGACCATTATCTTTAACGGATATCGAATTATTTTCATTTATGACAACATCTATAGCATCGCAATGCCCAGCCATAGCCTCATCAATTGAGTTATCTACAACCTCATAAACCAAGTGGTGCAAACCACGTACTCCCACATCTCCAATATACATTGAGGGACGCATACGCACGTGCTCCATTCCCTCAAGCGCCTGAATACTATCTGCCGAATATTGCTTCTTATTGGCTTCTTCGCTCATATATCTTTATTTAATTAAAATGTTCTGTTTTTCTTAAAGCGGAAACTTTTTGCTCTATCTAATTATTGCCTAATAATCAAAAAATAACCCTCAAAGGTCGTGTTTTTTGATAGCTAACAAATATAAAAAATCGCATCCCCATATATAAGCAAAACCCGAGCCAAAGGCCTTAAGTTATCAACAAAATGTGTAAAAAAAGCGTAAAAACAGATTATTATCAGTTCATATTATTTTCAATACACATAATGACAAAAAAAAGCCGCTTTCTAAACAAGAAAGCGGCTTCAAAATTTAACCTCAACAGCTTACGCGTGTTGTTTTTTAATATATGCATCAGAATGCACATTTGCGACCGCTCTTCCCGAAGGATCGTTCATATTTTTAAATGCCTCATCCCACTCTAAAGCAATTTTAGTACTGCACGCTACAGAGGCTTCCTGAGGCACAGACCACGCTGCTGCATCGCTAGGGAAATGATCTGTAAAAATACTTCTATAGTAGTACTCTTCTTTATTTGTAGGTGTTTGAATAGGGAATTTATACTTAGCATTGGCTAATTGCTCATCACTAATTTTCTCATTTACAACCTCCTTAAGAGTATCTATCCAGCTGTAACCTACCCCGTCAGAAAATTGCTCTTTCTGTCTCCAGGCAACACTCTCTGGTAAATAGGATTCAAAAGCTTTACGCAGAACCCACTTCTCCATACGCTCTCCATTAATCATTTTGTCCTGAGGATTAATGCTCATTGCTACATCCATAAATTCTTTATCTAAGAACGGTACACGACCTTCAATACCCCAGGCAGCAAGTGACTTGTTAGCACGTAGGCAATCATACATATGTAATTTACTTAATTTACGTACCGTCTCCTCATGAAACTCCTGAGCATTAGGAGCTTTATGAAAGTATAAATACCCCCCAAAAACCTCATCTGCACCTTCTCCAGAGAGTACCATTTTTACTCCCATAGATTTAATTACACGCGCCATAAGATACATAGGCGTAGAAGCTCTAATGGTTGTAATATCGTAGGTCTCGAGGTTATATATAACATCTTTTATCGCATCAAGACCTTCTTGTATTGTAAATTTTATTTCATGATGCACAGTACCTATATGATCTGCAACTTTTTGAGCAGCAGCTAAATCTGGCGAACCTTCAAGCCCTACTGAAAACGAGTGTAATCTTGGCCACCATGCCCCATCTGTGTCTCCGGATTCAATTCGCTTTTCGGCATATTTTTTTGCTACCGCAGAAGTGATTGAAGAATCTAATCCCCCAGAAAGTAGTACTCCGTAAGGTACATCAGACATTAATTGACGGTGCACAGCTGCTTCTAAAGCATCACGTAATTTTTCAATACTGGTCTCGTTATCTTTTACAGCATCATACTCCATCCAGTCACGCTTGTACCATTGTCTCAATTCACCATCTGCACTGTGTAAATAGTGTCCTGGAGGAAATAATTTAATCTTTGTACAGGTTCCTTCAAGAGCTTTAAGTTCTGAAGCTACATAAAAAGTACCGTGCTCATCCCAACCCATATAAAGTGGAATAATACCCATATGATCTCTTGCTACAAAATACTCATCTTTAGCAGCGTCATATAAGGAGAAGGCAAAAATTCCATTCATCTCATCTAAAAAGGCAGGGCCTTTTTCTTGATACAAAGCAAGAATTACTTCACAATCTGATTCTGTTTGAAAATCATATTTACCCTCAAATTGCTTACGCAGTTCGCGATGATTATAAATTTCGCCATTAGCTGCAAGGATTAATTTTCCGTCTGGGCTTAACAAAGGTTGCTTTCCCGATCTGGGATCTACAATAGATAAACGCTCGTGAGCTAATATTGCTTTATCGTCTGCATACACCCCATTCCAGTCAGGACCACGATGACGTATTTTTTTTGACATTTCTAATAACTGAGGTCTTAACACTTCAGCCGGTTGCTTCAATTCATAGGCACATACTATCCCGCACATAATCGTATTGTTTTAATTTGTTAGGTCAAAGATGCTAATTCAATTCTAATTGACAAACAAATAAAGTTATTATAGTTACATATTGTAACATTTTACCTCAAAAGTGTATTAGTTTATAATTAAAAATGGCTTTCTTTAATACATAAAATTTATATTATAAATCATCTGGCATTTTAATAAAGCCTTAACAAACCTAAGCTCCTGACCATTGTACATTTGTATGCATATTTAAAAATAAATTCAAAAAAAAAATTAAATGAAATCTCTTATAATCAGCAGTTTTCTGCTTACATTTTTAGTAATGGGCAATACGGTAAATGCTCAAAAATTTAGTGAATTAGATAAAAGTCCATTAGACATTGCAATGTTTAGAGGGCAGGATAAAGCTCCTAGAGTACGTGTTATTTACAGCAGACCTCAACGTAAAGGACGTGATGTTTTTGCAACTAAAGATGGTTTACAGAAATATGGTGAGGTATGGCGTACCGGTGCTAATGAATCTACAGAGATTAAATTCTATAAAGATATGATGCTGGGCGACAAAAAAGTTATTGCAGGTACTTACACACTATTTACCATACCAGGAGAAAAAGAATGGACTGTAATACTAAATAAAGATCTAGACACCTGGGGAGCTTATGGTTATAAAGAAGAACGCGACCTGGTACGTTTTACAACGCCAGTTCATAAAACAGCTGCTCCTATTGAGTCTTTCTCAATCTCTTTTCAACCTACGGAAGCAGGTTCTGACATGTTTTTAGGGTGGGATGACACGTATATACAAATACCAGTTGAAGAAATTCAATAATATTGTATTTCTAAATAAACTAAAAAAAGGCTTCCAGATAACTGGAAGCCTTTTTTTCTTTACGGTATATTAAGATATTTATGAGTTTGTAAACTTATTTTCCACTTGGGGTTTGCCATTACATAATCTACTATTAAAGGCGTCATTTTATCGCGTACACTCCATTCTGATTGTAAATACAATTCACAATCCTCATTTACGAGGGCTGCATGTTCTTCGGCAAAAGCGAAATCAGATTTATTAAAGATTATTACTTTTAATTCGTGCGCTTCTTTATAAATACGCGATTTAGGTAACATGCGCTTTTTTGGGGAAAGACAAATCCAATCCCAGTGACCACTCAACTCGTAGGCACCAGAGGTTTCTATATGCACTTTAAGGCCTTCTGCCTTGAGAAGACTTGTAAGATGCTCCATATCCCACATTAGTGGTTCACCCCCTGTAATAACAATGGTTTTACTATACTTAACTGCATTTGCTACAATTGCAGCTGCTTCTGTAGGAGGATGTATTGCAGCATCCCAACTTTCTTTTACATCACACCAATGACAGCCTACATCACAACCACCTACCCGTATAAAATAAGCCGGTGTACCTGTATGTGCTCCTTCACCCTGAATTGTATAAAACTCTTCCATTAAAGGAAGTAATTCTCCCAGCTTTACCCGGGTTGCTATTGCCTCTTTTGTCATAAGTGGCAAAGATACTACAACTCTTTTCGAAGCATCAATAAACAGAATAATTTTTAGAGCTGTATTATTACAAGAATTTATATTTTAGACAAGTAAAAACCATTCAACTGCTTAAAAAAGTAATTACATTATATTTATTAATTGCAACATATTTAGTAAATGCGCAGGTAGGTATAGGAAATTCAAACCCAGACCAAAGCGCTATTTTAGATATAAGCAGTGAAAATTCCGGTTTATTGATTCCCAGAATAACTACTTCTCAAAGAAATGCAATCTTGTCTCCTGCTAACGGATTATTGTTATACAATACAAATTTAAACTCTATTGAAATTAATACCGGTACCCCTACAACACCAGTTTGGAAGACTGTAGAATTAAAAGAAAGAACTACTAACGCTCTAATACCTCCTAGCGTTACCACATTAGAAATGAACGCACTTGCAACAATTGAAGGGTCTATTGTCTATAATACAGACTTTAATTGTTTATTTCAATATAACGGTTCGTGGTCTAGCTTATGTAAACAAAGCAATACCAAAAAAGTGACGCTATATAAAAATTTTAATGGAGATAATGTCATTATTGCAAATGCTGCATTCCACAATTTCCCTTTTGGCAGTAATCCTGTAGATATTAAAGAAATTGACTCTGATACATTTGAAATTTTAGGAGACGGAAGTATACGAGTACTGCAAGCTGGAAGCTATTTCATTTCAGCAAGCTTAGCTGTAAGAAATATGAATAGTGGAAACAGAAAATATATTCTAGCCGTATTTGAAGGAACAACCAGAAGAGGGTATATGAGTCGTGGGTTTACTAATGTTCCTACAGGCAATGATTATTTTGGCGTATCTGGAGTATTTCAATACTACTTTAATGCAAACGCAATTATAAATATTCAATATTACTTTAACACTCCCACTACAACTTTCAACGGCGACCTTATGCACATAGGAATCGTCAAGTTATAAGTAAAAAATCTTTAATATTTTAATCATTTTTTCTATACCTAATATGTTTTGGTTTATGTTTATTTTTGACCAAATTTCAACTTATGGATCAATCTGAAGCATTTAAAGAACATATTGTACAAGGCAACAGCTTTAAAGGAGAATTTATTACTGTGGGAGCAGCAATGCTTAATGGAAAAACCATTAGCGGTGCCCACGTAAAAATTCCGCTTAAAACCTTAAATCGCCACGGCTTAATTGCAGGAGCGACCGGTACCGGAAAGACTAAAACGCTGCAGGTCTTAGCTGAAAATCTTTCAGAAAAAGGAGTTCCCGTCTTATTGATGGATATGAAAGGTGATTTAAGCGGGATTGCAAAGGCAGGATCTGGTCATCCTAAAATTGACGAACGCCATGAGAAAATAGGAATCCCCTATACAACTAAAGATTTTCCTGTAGAATTACTTACGCTATCTGAACAAAATGGAGTGCGGCTTAGAGCTACCGTGAGTGAATTTGGCCCTGTATTATTCTCGCGTATTCTTGATGCTTCAGATGCACAAGCGGGTATAATTGCCATACTCTTTAAGTACTGCGACGATAAAAGTTTACCACTACTCGATCTTAAAGATTTTAAAAAAGTATTGCAATACGCTACAGAGGAAGGTAAAGAAGAAATACAAGATTTATACGGAAGAATATCTACAGCTTCGGCAGGGTCAATTCTACGTAAAATTGTACAACTAGAACAACAGGGAGCAGATATTTTCTTTGGAGAAAAATCTTTTGAGGTTGACGATCTATTACGTCTTGATGAGAATGGAAGAGGAAAAATTAATATCATAAGGCTAACAGACATTCAGGATAGACCACAATTATTTTCAACATTTATGTTGAGCTTACTAGCAGAGATATACAGTACATTTCCAGAACAGGGAGATAGTGAACGACCCGAGCTGGTCATATTTATAGATGAAGCACATCTTATATTTAGGGAAGCCTCTAAAGCTTTGCACAATCAAATTGAAAGTATTGTCAAATTAATACGATCTAAAGGTGTAGGTTTATATTTTGTTACTCAAAATCCTACAGATGTACCCGAAGGTGTTTTAAGTCAGTTAGGTTTAAAAATACAGCATGCACTTAGGGCTTTTACAGCAAAAGACCGCAAAGCCATAAAACTTACTGCCGAGAATTATCCTGATTCTGAATATTACGATACCCAGGAAGTGCTCACATCTTTGGGTACCGGCGAAGCTTTAGTTTCAGCACTCGATGAGAAAGGTCGCCCTACTCCCCTTGCAGCTACAATGATGCGCGCACCCATGTCGCGTATGGATATTTTAACCCAGGATGAGCTTGATGATTTAAACCGAAAATCTACGCTAGTTTCTAAATACAACTCCACTGTTGATCGGGAAAGTGCTTACGAATTATTAAACGAAAAGATTAAAAAAGCAGAGAGTGCTGAGGTAAAAGAAAAGGCGCAACAAGAACGTGCAACAGTAAAACGCAGTACCCGTACTTCTACCCGAAGCAGCACAACAGAGAAAGCAATAATTAAAGTGCTTACCAGCGC
Source organism: Leeuwenhoekiella sp. W20_SRS_FM14 (assembly GCF_052119605.1). NCBI lineage: Bacteria > Pseudomonadati > Bacteroidota > Flavobacteriia > Flavobacteriales > Flavobacteriaceae > Leeuwenhoekiella > Leeuwenhoekiella sp. W20_SRS_FM14. The sequence continues at coordinate 290,906 of NZ_JBGQOK010000003.1, forward strand.
GACGGTAATACGTGGTGTTTTAGGTATCTTAGGAAAGATGATCAAATAAAAACAAACTAAACTCTAATATTCTAATGAAACGTATTTTACTCATTACCCTATTAACTAACCTATTTCTCGTCTCTTGTAATTCTGACAATCCTTACAGCGTAACTGCAGACAGTGTGGGACCACTTACAAAAGAAACCACAACTTCAGAATTAAAAACACTTTTTGAAAACGACAGTGTTGTTGATCAAAACTCTGGATTGAGCGAAGAGCTTAATGTAAATGCAATAGAGATTTATGAAAAGGGCGGCAAACAACTTTTAAGTTTAATGCCTATAAAAGAAGGTACACCTAAGACAATACGCACAGTTCAAATATTTGATGCGCGATACACAACTCAAGAAGGCATCAATCTAAATAGTACATTTAAAGATATTACTGAAGCTTACGATATCTCTCGTATTGAAACTCTAATTAGTAGCGTAGTGGTATTTGTAGATGATATCAATGCCTATTTTACGATAGACCGTAAAGAGTTAGCCGGAGAATTACGCTTTAATATGGATGCTAAAGTTTCTGAAGCTGAAATTCCGGATAACGCCAAAATTAAGTATTTTATGATAGGCTGGTAAGTCTTCAAACCGAACGTATTGTGAAGAACAAAAATTATTATATTCAAAAGAATCCTTTTATAGTACCTACAGATGACGGGAAGTATATAGGTGAACATTTTGGTAAAGCAAGCGATGGCAATTCAGATTTAAGTATTGCACATATGATTGCGCCGCCACAATGGAGTGAACCCTTTCAAACTCCAGAATTTGATGAATACACATTTATTATAGCTGGTAAAAAGCAATTTCTTATAAATGAAGAATCTATAATTTTAGAAGCGGGGCAGTCTATAAAAATTATTGCAGGCACCAGAGTTCAGTACAGTAATCCGTTTGACGAGCCCTGTACATATATATCTGTATGTAAGCCTGCTTTTGATTTTGAGCACGTTAACAGAGAAGAATAACTCCTGTATTTATTAAAATCCTATTAATTATAAGCCAAAGCATCGTTAATCTACGAGGCTGAACGTTTACATTCTGCTACTTTTGAACCATAACCAATACGAATTTCAATTATGATTAAGATTTTAGCTCTAGTTATGGTAATAGGAGGTGCAATTGCACTGGTTGCAGGTGTTTTAGGCATCTTCGGAAGTATAAGCACAGGACTTAGTCCTTGGGCGATGGCCATTTTAGGAGGCGTTTTCTTCTTATCTGGTATATCTCTTCTTAAATATAGAAAAGATACTGACGTGATAGATGCTGAAAACAAACGCTAGAAATCTCATAACCCTTATATTTGACCCTCTTTAAAAGAGGGTTTTTTTATGAATAAACTTTTTATGAAAACGCTTCCTAAAATCTTAGGAAACTACGTAAACACTCTGGCGCTAGTTAGTCCTCAAGCGGCAGCAAAAAAGGCTTTTAAAATTTTTAGCAAGCCTAGAAGAGGCAGAATAGGTCCGCATCACGAAGATTTTTTAAAACCAAATCTTGAACCGGCTTTACAAATAGATGAGCTGCGTATTCAACCCTATAAATGGTCTGGTGGAGAAAAAACAATTTTACTCGTACACGGTTGGGAAAGTCACACGCATCGTTGGAAAGAAATGATTGTACGCTTAAAAAGTGAAAATTATACAATTATAGCATTTGATGCACCTGCCCACGGCTACAGTACGGGTAAATATCTATACGTACCTATTTATGATCAAGTTTTAACTGCTATATTAGATAAATACCAACCAGATTATATGATAGGACATTCTATTGGAGGGATGACAGTTTTATTTAACCAATCTCAAAAATCAACATTCAAACCTAAAAAATTGGTCGTATTAGGTGCTCCAGATAGACTTGAAAGTATTTTAACTGATTATCAAAAAATATTAAATCTTAGCGACCGGGTAATGAATGCACTCGAGAATTATTTCTTGAAGCGATTCAATTTTAAAACTACAGATTTTTCTTCTTCAGTTTTTGCTAAAAATATTGAAACTCCCGCCTTAATCATTCACGATAAAGACGACACTATTACTCCGGCTTCAGGCTCAAAGTCAATACACGCTACTTATAAAAATTCAGAATATATAGAAACAAAAGGGCTAAATCATTCTCTTTACGATACAAAAGTGAACGATCAAATCGTAGATTTTCTAAAACGTTAATTTGATTTTTAAACACGTTACATTTACAACTATGGAAGAACCCACTAAAACCCGAATAAACAAATACCTCAGCGAGGTAGGATTTTGTTCTCGACGTGAAGCAGATAAATTAATTGACGCAGGTAGAATTACTGTAAATGGCAGTGTACCCGAAATGGGCACCAAGGTAAGTGCCGATGACGAAATACGTGTAAATGGAAAGCTTGTAGGCGAAAAACAGGACGCACCCGTATATTTAGTTTTTAATAAACCGGTAGGTATAGTTTGCACTACAGATACGCGTGTCGAAAAGGATAATATAATAGACTACATCAACTATCCCACTCGTATTTTTCCTGTAGGAAGACTTGACAAAGCTAGTGAAGGACTTATTTTTTTAACTAATGATGGAGATATTGTAAATAAGATACTACGTGCACGCAATAACCATGATAAAGAATATATTGTAGAAGTTGATAAGCCAGTGACCGCTTCTTTTGTAAAAAGTATGGCTGGTGGCGTACCTATACTTGACACTATTACCCGTAAATGCGAAGTAGAGCAATTAGGTAAAAACAGATTTAAAATAATTCTCACTCAGGGTCTCAATAGACAAATACGCCGTATGTGTGAACACCTGGGCTATAATGTAACCCGCTTAAAACGGGTGCGTATTATGAATATACACCTTGATGTAGGTGTAGGCAAATACAGAGAATTTACTAAAACCGAATTAAAAGACCTAAATGCGCTTTTAATAGATAGCACTAAAGAATTTATAGCTGAAGGAAGCAACACTCCAAAACCAAGTGGCCCACGAAGAAGAATTGAATAACTGTCGAAGAATTCAATAATTAAACCTGTGTTAATGCGGGTTGTCAACTCGTGTATTCGTTATAATTTTAAATAACACCTTTTAATTTAAAATTATGGCAGATAGAATTCCTTCTGTAAAAAACGAAGAACAATACGAAGCTTTACGCGATAAGGGTTACAGCAAAGAAAAATCTGCACGTATAGCAAACACGCCAGATTCTGGCAAAAAAGGTGGTAAAGCTGAAAAGTATGAAGACCGCACTAAGAAAGAATTATACGAGCAGGCTAAAGACGTTGACATAAGCGGTCGTTCAAAAATGACCAAAAAAGAACTTATTGAAGCTTTAAGAAACAACTAACCAAAAACCTAATCTAACCATGCCTTCACCATTTCATCTAGCAATACCTGTTGACGATGTACAAAGAGCCCGTATATTTTACCGCGATACTTTAGAACTTGCTGAAGGTCGCAGTACAGATGAATGGGTTGATTTTGATTTTTTTGGGCATCAATTAGTAATTCACTACAAACCAAAAGAAGAGTCGGCCAAAATACATCATAATGAGGTTGACGGAAAACACGTTCCCGTACCTCATTTTGGTGTGGTCCTCGACTGGGAACATTTTCAGGTTTTTGCAGATAAATTAAAGGCTAAAAATATACAGTTTGTAATTGAACCTTACATTCGATTTAAGGGTCAGGTAGGTGAGCAAGCCACTATGTTCTTTTATGATCCTTGTGGTAATGCTTTAGAATTTAAAAGCTTTAAAGACATGTCTCAACTATTTGCAAAATGAATAAACTCAAACCAGAACTCGTAAGGCAGCTTTTTTTAATTCTCTTAATACTATTCCTCTTTATACTAATACTTGAGGAGATGATTCCTTATTTATCTGGGGTATTAGGAGCGATAACCTTATACGTTTTACTACGTAAGTTTGTAAAAAAACTGGTAAAACGTGGTTGGAAACCCGGTTTAGCGGCTGGTCTTGCAATGCTCGCTTCTTTCCTCATTATTATTGTTCCTATAGGGCTAACCGTGATGATGCTTACCAATAAAATAGGAAAAGCTGTAAAAAACTCAGAACGGGTGATTGAAGTTGTTAAAGAACAAGTGGGGACCTGGGAGGCAGATTTAGGCTTTAAGGTTAGCGAATCTATAGATACCAACTCTATTACCAGTTGGGTATCTACAAACCTTCAAAATTTTGCAGGTGGCACTTTTAATGTATTTATAGCCGTAGGTATTATGTACTTTATGCTCTATTACATGCTCATAAATCGTACCGAAATGCGCAAATCTTTGTTTGCATTTATCCCTTTAGATGCTGAAAGCATTAAACGTATTGGCGAAGAAAGTGTTGCAATGGTAAAGAGTAATGCACTGGGAATACCACTTGTAGCAATTGCACAGGGTGTAGTAGCTTTAATAGGCTTTTTTATTTTTGGGGTACCTGACCCATTTTTCTGGTTTGTTATTACAGCTATAGGAAGTATGATTCCGTTTGTGGGAACTTTATTAGGTATTGTTCCTGTCGTTATTTTAATGGTAGCGGGTGGTGACAACTTGCAAGCAGTAGGTATTGCTATTTACGGTCTAGTCGTAGTAGGTTCTACAGATAATCTAATTAGACTTTATGTACTCGAAAAACTAGCAAACGTACATCCTTTAGTTACTTTAATTGGAGTTATAGTAGGTGTACCTTTATTTGGTTTTATAGGGTTAATATTTGGACCACTAGTCATCAGTTTATTCTTACTAATTGTAAAAATTTACAAGCACGAATATGGGGATTCTGAGCCTCAACTTGAAGAAGAATTAAAAACTGATGTTTCAGAAGCTTAACAGAACAACCCATATACCTAATAGTAAACCTATCTTAATTTGGGATGGAGCATGTGGTTTCTGTAAATTTTGGGTCACCCGCTGGAAGTTTGCGACGGGCGATGCTGTTTATTATACTACATTTCAGGAATCTGCTCATAATTTTCCAGATATCCCACTTAAAGAATTTAAAAAAGCCAGCCGATTTATAGATTTGGATGGATTTATTTATAGCGGTCCCGATTCTGCTTATAAATTGTATGAGTCTATTCCTTCTAAAGATTATCCTTTTCACAGATGGTATATAAAATACAGCGCTTTTAGGTGGTTGAGTGATCATGCTTATAATTTTATAGCCAAAAACAGACCTATGGTATTCAGATGGGTTAAAATTCTATTTGGCAGTAATCCTACAAATTTAAAACCGTATTGGCTTTTATATATTTTTTGTATTCTTCTCTTCGTTTTTGTGCTTTTTCAATAAATTGCCAGCTAATAATGCAAACAGCTTAAAATAAGAAACCGTTTTTAAGCAAATTTATAATTAAGAATAAACACATTATATGGAAATTCTTGGAGTTGATGTAGGAGGATCTGGTATTAAAGGAGTACCTGTTAATCTGGATCAGGAGAAATATTTAGGTGATAGATTTAGACTTGACACTCCAATGCCCCGTGAACCTAAAGCAATGGTAAAAACGATTGCCGAAGTTGTAAAACATTGGGATTGGAAAGGTGTTGTGGGCGTTGGTTTTCCTACAGTAATTCATAAAGGTAAAGCCCTGGAACATGGTAATCTTGATAAATCCTGGTTGGGTTTACAGGTAGATGATATGATTTCTCAAAAAATAGGCTTACCTGTAAACGTAATGAATGATGCAGATGCTGCTGGTCTCGCAGAGATGGAGTTTGGTGTTGGGAAAGGAGTGCAAGGTCTGGTTATAACCGTAACTATAGGAACCGGTATAGGAAGTGGTGTTTTCTTTAACGGCGAACTCATTCCTAATTTTGAATTGGGACAAATGAAGTACAAGAAGAAAACCTCAATTGAAGAATTTGCTTCTCGACGGGTACGTCTAGATAACGAAATGAGTTTTAAAAAGTGGGGAAAACGCTTTAATAAATTTATTCAGTTAGTAAGTCAAATTAGTCAACCCGAACTGATAATAATAGGTGGTGGCGCCAGTAAAAACTTAGATGAATATATTAAATATCTTAAAACTGATATTCCTATTATGGCTGCTCATACACGTAATCATGCAGGAATTATAGGTGCTGCTCTGGGTGCACGGCATCTGTTGAAATAAAATATTATAATCCTAATAAAAAAGAGGTCTTTATAAAGACCTCTTTTTTATTGTAACCTATTTATTAAACTTATAGTGCATTATGTCTCGCTCTTGCCAGCAAAGTATTCTTTAACAACATTGCGATAGTCATAGGTCCTACTCCACCAGGAACAGGAGTAATAAAATCTGCTTTTTTACTTACCGCTTCAAAGTCTACATCACCAGTAATGCGGTAACAACGTTCTTTAGTCTCGTCTGGAACTCGAGTTATACCTACATCTATAATTGTAACGCCCTCTTTAACCATATCTGCTTTTAAAAATTCAGGAACACCCAATGCAGTAATAATAATATCTGCCTGTTTAGTTAATTCTTCTAAATTGCTTGTACGGCTATGAGCAAGAGTTACGGTGCTGTTACCCGGGTTACCTTTCTGAGACATTAATATACTCATAGGACGCCCTACAATATGGCTGCGACCTATTACAACCGTATGTTTACCTTCAGTAGGAACATTATAACGCTTTAATAATTCCATAATACCAAAAGGTGTAGCAGGAATAAAAACCGGCATATCCTGAGCCATTTTGCCAAAGTTTGTAGGATGAAAACCATCTACATCTTTATCTGGGTCAACAGCAAGTAGTACCTTTTGCTCATCAATATGTTTTGGTAACGGAAGCTGCACAATATATCCATCTATTTCTGGATTATTATTAAGCTGATCTATTTGATCTAAAAGCTCTTCCTCAGTTGTTTCTTCAGCTAACTTAATTAATGTAGAATCAAAACCTATACGCTCACAAGAACGCACTTTACTTCCCACATAAGTAAGACTCGCACCATCATTCCCTACTAAAACCGCTGCAAGATGAGGTACTTTTTCACCTCTGGATTTCATTTCTTTAACTTCCAGAGCGATTTCATTTTTTAAATCATCACTGGTTTTTTTTCCGTCTAGAATAGTCATATTCAATAATAAATGTTAGGCGTTAATTGTTATTGGAAAAGCACTTATAACTTTTAACCATTAACATTTAACTGATTTTATCGCATATTATTCATCATCTGCATCATCTTGGCTCCGCCACCTCCTTGCATCATTTTCATCATTTTACTCATTTGAGTAAATTGCTTTAATAATTGATTGACTTCCTGTACCGAAGTTCCTGATCCTTTACTAATACGTTTTTTACGACTGCTGTTAATAATTGAAGGCTGCGTACGCTCATCTGGAGTCATGCTGTGTATTATAGCTTCAATACCTTTAAAAGCATCATCATCTATATCAAGACCTTTTAAGGCTTTGCCGGCCCCAGGTATCATCCCGATAAGATCTTTCATATTACCCATTTTCTTAATCTGCTGAATTTGCTTTAAGAAATCATCAAAACCAAACTGATTTTTAGCAATTTTCTTTTGCAGCTTACGGGCTTCATCTTCGTCAAATTGTTCCTGAGCACGTTCTACAAGAGATACAACATCTCCCATACCAAGAATACGATCTGCCATACGGGAAGGATAGAAGACATCAATAGCTTCCATCTTTTCACCAGTACCTATAAACTTAATGGGTTTATTAACAACCGTTTTAATAGATAAAGCTGCACCACCACGGGTATCTCCATCTAATTTTGTTAAAACAACCCCGTCAAAATTTAAAATATCATTAAATGCCTTTGCGGTATTTACAGCATCCTGACCGGTCATAGAGTCAACTACAAATAACGTCTCCTGAGGTTCAATTGCTTTATGCACAGCCGCAATCTCATTCATCATTGCCTGGTCAACTGCAAGTCGACCCGCGGTATCTATAATTACCACATTAAAACCATTTGCTTTTGCGTGAGCAATACCGGCTTGTGATATTTTTACGGGATCTTTCTCTTCTCTGTTAGAATATACCTCAACGCCTATTTGATCTCCCACTACGTGAAGTTGATCTATCGCTGCAGGACGATACACGTCACAGGCTACAAGTAAAGGTTTTTTGGTCTTTTTAATTTTTAAATAATTTGCCAGCTTCCCAGAAAAAGTAGTTTTACCACTACCCTGTAAACCAGACATTAGTATAACAGTAGGATTGCCTGAAAGATTAATACCTTCTGCATCTCCTCCCATTAATTTTGTGAGTTCGTCTTTAACCAGTTTAGTCATTAACTGACCCGGTTTTAACGCTGATAATACATCTTGTCCCAGTGCTTTATCCTTAACGGTGCTGGTAAAATCTTTTGCGATTTTATAATTAACATCTGCATCTACAAGTGCACGACGTATTTCTTTAAGAGTTTCGGCTACGTTTACTTCTGTAATCTGACCGTGCCCCTTAAGCACGTGCATCGCCTTATCTAACTTATCACTTAAATTATCAAACATAGATTTTATTATAAACAGCCTCGTGAATCAATCGCGAGGGATTTTGTATTCTTTTAATTTACCCGGTTTTATACCTGAACTCAGTCTTCCACTTTATGGATTCAAGGTTGCAAATTTAATGATTTGAATACAAGAATAATAGTTTCAAATCAGAAGATATTCATTTAACCGTATTTAGTTCTGTTGATTGCTCTTCTTTTAAAATGCTCCAAATAATTACATTCGCTCAGGAACCGCTATTCCTAATAAGTTAAAAGCTGATGCTATTACTTCACTAACTTTTTTTGAGAGCGCTACGCGGAAGCTTTTCTCTTCATCTGTATCTGCTCCTAAAATCGAAACTTGCTGGTAAAAAGAATTAAACTCTTTAACCAAATCATACGTATAATTAGCAATTAAAGCTGGACTGTGATTTTCTGCTGCTAATTGTATGGTTTCTGGATATAAAGCGATTTGCTTTATCAATTCTTTTTCTTTAGGATGTAAGTCATTATGATCTGCAGTAACCGGCACCCCATTATCTACTGCCTTTCTCAAAATAGACTGAATACGCGCATAGGTATACTGTATAAAAGGTCCTGTATTTCCTTGAAAATCTACAGACTCTTCCGGATTGAAAAGAATACGCTTTTTAGGATCTACTTTAAGAATATAATATTTTAATGCTCCCAGCCCTATTATCTTATACAACTCCTGCTTCTCAGCGTCACTATAGCCATCAAGCTTACCTAATTCTTCAGCAATATTGCCTGCTGTGGTTGTCATTTCGTTAATAAGATCATCGGCGTCAACTACAGTACCTTCGCGGCTTTTCATTTTTCCGCTAGGTAAGTCTACCATCCCATAGCTTAAATGATACAGATTTTCTGCCCAGTCGTATCCTAGTTTTTTCAGAATTAAGAACAAGACTTTAAAATGATAATCCTGCTCATTACCTACCGTATAAATCATTCCGCCTACATCGTTGTGATCTTTTACACGCTGTATTGCTGTACCTATATCTTGCGTCATATATACCGCAGTACCATCGCTACGCAAAACTATTTTTTCATCAAGACCGTCTGCTGTTAAATCGCACCAGACTGAACCATCTGCCTTTCTATAAAAAACTCCGTTTCTAAGGCCTTCTTCAATATTATCTTTACCTAATAAATAGGTATTGCTTTCGTAATAGTAACTGTCAAAATCTACACCCAGATTTTTATACGTTTCTTCAAAACCTGCATAAACCCAGCTGTTCATCATTTCCCAAAGCGCAACTACCTCCTTATCTCCTGCTTCCCATTTGCGCAACATATCCTGTGCCTCGAGGATTAAAGGAGCTTGTTTCTCTGCTTCTTCCTTTGTCTTTCCCTGAGCTACTAGATATGATTGCTCTTCTTTGTAGGCTTTATCAAACTTCACGTAGTAATTACCTACCAGTTTATCGCCTTTTAAACCTGTAGACTCGGGTGTTTCACCCTTACCAAAATTTTTCCAGGCAAGCATACTTTTACAAATATGAATCCCACGGTCATTTATAATTTGTGTTTTATAAACTTTTTTACCTGAGGCTTTTAGGATTTCTGCTACAGAATATCCTAACAGATTATTACGTACGTGGCCTAAATGCAACGGCTTATTTGTATTTGGTGAAGAGTATTCTACCATAACAGCCTTACCTTTTGCAGGTTTATGTCCGTAGTTTTCTATAGAACGTATTTGCTTAAAAAACTCTAGATAGTAACTGTCTGCTATAACCAGATTCAGAAAACCTTTAACCACATTAAAATCAGAAATTTCGGTAAGATTCTTCTTTACATAGGCTCCTATTTGCTCGCCAATAACCGCAGGATTGCCTTTAGCAACTCGCAAAATAGGAAATACCACAACCGTTAAATCACCTTCAAAATCCTTGCGTGTAGGTTGTAGTTCTACTTCGTTTAATTCGGCATTAAAAAGGTATTGTACCGCATCTTTAACGGCTTGACTTAATTTTTCTGGTAAATTCATGAGTGTTTTTTCTGAAGCCGCAAAGATAAGCAAAAGCAGGCTTTAGCAAAGCGAAAAGCCTACAGCCTAATACATAGTCTCTATTTTAATTCTATTTAAGGATTGCTAAATATAATTTCTACACAAACTCGTATCTTTAAAAGAAAAAATGTTACTGAATGTTTCTTACAATAACCCTGAAATAAAACAAAAAATTAATGCTGAGGTAGGTGCGCCATTTACACTGCGCGAACGTATAAAAATGCGCGGCATTGGCTCTTCAAAATTATTTATAACAAGCACAAGCATTGAGATTCATAACCTACTCATTCTTGACAGCTATGTTGATACGTGCAATATAGAAATGCGCCCGAATGGCATTATCATTGGTTTTAGATCATTACTAGAATCCTATGCTCTAATAATACCGTATTACAAACTCACCTTATACAAAGGCAAGGCTCAAGAATACAGTATTTACAGAGATAACTATTTTATAAAAATACGAGCTAAAGCTAAAGACAAAACTACCCACAGTTTTATCAAAAAAATAATGGATTATAAAGCAGAAAACTTACCAGAACTTCCCGAAGGTATGTAGTTTGAGTATCTAACAGTACCTTAAATAGTTTTAGTAATACCTATCTTTATAAAAATGCTTTATGAAAATTTTACTCACAGGCGCTAATGGCTACATTGGCATGCGTTTGCTGCCAATGTTGCTTGAGCAAGGGCACGAAATTATTTGTGCTGTTAGAGACAAAAATCGGCTCTCTGTAAATGCGCGCACACGCGAACGTATTGCAATTGTAGAAATAGATTTTCTCGAAGAACCAGATTTGAACAAGCTTCCAAAAGATTTAGACGCAGCTTATTATCTTATTCACTCAATGACCTCATCTACATCAGACTTTGATGAGAAAGAAGAACGGTCTGCACAAAACTTTAATAAATACCTCGCGGAAACTGCTTGTAAGCAAGTAATCTACCTGAGTGGTATTGTTAATGAAGAAAACTTAAGCAAGCATCTTAGATCCCGTAAACAAGTAGAAGATACTTTGTATCAGGGGAATTTTAATCTTACCGTTTTAAGAGCTGCGATAATTGTAGGATCAGGAAGTTCGTCATTTGAAATTATACGTGATTTATGTGAAAAACTACCTGTGATGATCACTCCTAAATGGGTCACCACCCGTTGCCAACCGATTGCAATTCGCAATGTATTACAATTCTTATCTGGTGTTTTAGGAAATGACAAATGTTATAATGAATCATTTGACATTGGCGGTCCAGATATTCTTTCTTACAAAGAGATGATGTTACTCTACTCTAAAATACGCGGTCTGTCACTTACCATTATTAACGTACCGGTAATGAGTCCTAAAATATCTTCCTATTGGTTATATTTTGTAACCTCCACGAGTTACAAACTTGCGTTAAATCTGGTAGACAGTATGCGCGTAGAAGTAATTACCAGAGACACCAGATTACAGGAAATACTCAATATAAAACCGCTCACCTACACAGAGGCTATCAAATTGGCTTTTGAAAAGATAGTACAAAATCAAGTTGTCTCAAGCTGGAAAGACTCTATGGTAAGTGGAAGATTTAGGAAAGATGTAAGTGAATATATTAAAGTTCCTGAATTTGGTTGTTTAAAAGATCGACAAAGAATACAACTAAAAAATCCCGAACAAGCACTAGAAAATATTTGGTCTATAGGGGGAAATCGTGGCTGGTATTATGCAAATAGACTTTGGAAGATACGCGGCTTTATAGATAAAATTTTTGGTGGTGTAGGACTTAGAAGAGGACGCACCCATTCTCACGAACTTTATGAGGGAGATTCTCTTGATTTTTGGAGAGTATTATTAGCCGATAAAAAAGAAAAAAGATTATTGCTTTTTGCTGAAATGAAAGTACCGGGCGAAGCCTGGTTAGATTGGGAGATTGATGATCATAATGTACTGCATCAAACAGCAACCTTTAGACCTCGGGGGCTTTGGGGTAGATTGTACTGGTTTAGCATGTTACCTTTCCACTATTTCATTTTTGATGGAATGATTCGAAGTATCGCAAAATATAATCCTAAAAAATAAGAACTATCAGACCCACAAAAAACTTTAAGGATGCGCTACTGCTTAAAACAGCAATCGTGATCCTATTAATTATATGTTTTTTCTTTTATGCTTTTACTGAAGAGAGTTATAACATCATTGAGAATATATCTCTCGAAGTTCGCAACTACTTCGGACAATTTTACCTGGTTCTGGGTTTATGTTGTGTTCTTATATTAGTCGCTGTTGCAATTTCTAAATGGGGAACTTACAAACTGGGAAAATCTAACGAAAAACCTGCATTTTCAAGAATGGCCTGGGTCTCGATGCTCTACAGTGCAGGAATGGGAGCCGGTATTTTATTAAGAGCCGTGCAAGAACCTGTTTATATGCTTTTAAATCCCCCTATAAATACCAATGCATCTAAACAAACAATCGCTCTTGAATTTACATTTTACCAGTGGGGATTTACGGCATGGGCATTTTATGCCCTTTTTGCTTTAGCCATAGGTACAGCTGTTTTTAAATTTAGTAGACCTGTTTTAACTAGTAGTACAGTATTCAACACATTAGAAAATAAAGAACATAAATTAAAATTTACCGGAAGATTTATAACTGACCTTTTGACTCTGCTTACAACGGTATTTGGTCTTGTTGCAGCCGTAGGTTTAGGTGCCAGCCAAATTAAAGGCGGATTAGATCATTTACTAGGAATTACATTAAGTTCTAACTACATCATAGCACTTATTCTAGTAGTAGGCGTACTCTCTTTAGTTTCAGCATTAAGCGGTGTTGAAAAAGGTATAAAGCGTTTATCTACTGCAAATATTTACCTCACCCTCGCATTACTTTTCTTTGTCATTATACAAAGTGATGTAATAGCCATACTAAAACAATTTGCAATATCATTTTATCATTATGTTGTAGACTTTATACCTATGAGCCTTGCGCTGGGCAACTACAATCCCGGCACGCAATTCCTAACAGATTGGACCTATTATTACTGGGCATTCTGGATAGCCTGGGCACCGTTTACAGGTATTTTTATAGCTCGTATTAGTCACGGAAGAACCATTAGAGAAATAATAATAGGAGTACTACTTCTTCCCTCTTTAGGAACATTCCTGTGGTTTACAGTTTTTGGGCAGTCAGCATTTGAACTTATAGCAAACTGGCAAACGTATTCAGGAGAATTTGATAATGTATTTACGTCGCTTTTTGAATTTCTATCTAATTACCCGCTTCAGGTTGTTGTAAATAGTATAGTTGTTTTATTACTTATAGGTTTTTTAGTTACTTCATTAGATTCTGCAATCTATGTATTAAGCACATTTACTTCTACTGCAACCAAAGAACCTTCAAAGAGACACCGTATTTTATGGAGTATAATTCTCACTCTAAGTGCAGTAGGCCTCGTTTTATTAGGATTTGTGCGTAAAGAAAGTAATGTATTAATAGCCGCACAAAAGTTACTCATAGTAACATCACTGCCTCTAAGTTTATTTATGGTTTGGATGATCCTTAAATGGTTAATGAACCTGAGTCACTGGAAAAAATAGATTTATTTTCTAGGAAGAAAAATTTCTGCCATCATACAACGGGCACTACCTCCACCACACGTTTCAATAGTCTCTAAATCACTGCTAAGAATCTCACTGTATTTAGATATACTTTCTATCTGACCATTATTTAACGATTGATGTGCACTCGAGCTCATTACCAGATATTTTTTACCTTCAGCATTAGCAACCTGAAGCATATTGCCGGCAAATTGATGCATTTGTTTCTCAGAAATGGAAATGATTTCTTTACCTGATTCCTTTAGCTGATTCAGTACAAATTTTCGCTCTTTCTTATCATCTATACACTCTAAACAAATCACACAAAACTCTTCTGCTACACACATCATTACATTTGTATGATAAATGGGCAGACGTTTACCCTCAACAGATTGATACGCAGTGAAAATAACTGGAAGATACTCAAACTCTTCACAAAATTCGATAAACAAGTCTTCGTCTGCACGTGCAGAAAGTGCACAATAGGCTTTCTCATTTATTCGATCTAAAATGACACTACCTGTACCTTCTAAAAAAATACCTTCCTCTTCTGCTTCTGTATAGTCTATGATATTATTAATCATAAACCCTGAGTCTTCTAGAAGGGTAAAGAACTCTTCTCGACGCTCTTTTCTTCTATTTTCTGCATACATTGGGTAAATTGCAATATTTCCATTCTCATGAGTACTTACCCAATTATTCGGAAATATTGAATCTGGAGTATCTAATGTTTTATCATCATCTAAAATAAGTACGTTAATACCGGCAGTTTTTAACTTTGATACAAACTTATCGAACTCCCCTTGTGCCTTTTTGTTTATTTCATCATTTTTAAGAGCTAACTCTTCTTGAAAGTAATTATTAACGGCAGTTTGTTCATTCATTCTAAATGCCACGGGGCGCACCATTAACACGGTATCAGTAACTTGTTTCATAGGGAAAATTTTCAGGCAAATGTAGAATACGTATTTTGATTGTGCACACGATTTTCCTACGCGATTAAATGTAAGTTTTAAAGTATTTTACTCTCTAATTAAAGGAAGTGTACTACATCTTAAAAGTCCTTCTTGCTTAGATATTTCGGCATAAGGAACTTCTTCTACAGTTATACCTTTACTGCGAAGCCACGTGTTTAATCTGGTGAAATTTCGTTCAGATATAACAACATCTTGAGAAATAGAAAAAATGTTTGAATTCATACTAAACATTTCATCAGAATCTATCTCAAAGACATTTTCTTTACCAAAATGATTTAATAACCACTCATATTCTTCCTCTATTAAAAAACCATTTTTATGTAGAATGGCATACTTATCTCCAACGGGTTGAAAACAGCAATCTAAATGAAGGGCATTTTCATAAGGATTTACGTTAGATTTTCTAAGATTGAAAGACATAACCTTTTTCTCTGGAAATGTTTTTTGTAGAAATTCTACTGCCAGCATATTTGTACGCGCTATAATATAATCTGAATAATCTGGTTCTCTATAAACTCCCACTAAAATGTAATCTCCCACAGGCATTACATCACCCCCTTCAATGTGAGCCTCTTCAGGAAATCGTATTATTTTATCGGGATCTATTTGAGCTAAAACATGCTCAATAGCTTCGATTTCCTGTTCTCTATCTGGTAATATATTTGCTTTTATAAATATATCATCAATTACAAAACCTATATCTCTAGTAAATATTTGGTTATAATTCTCAATTAATTTAGGTCTAAAAACCTGTACCCCATATTTATTAAAAACTTCTTCTACAGCTTCTATCTCACTTACCATATCCTCCTCTTTAGGATAGGTATTTGATTTAATATACAACATAGATTTAGGATCGTATGCATCTTCAAGAGCAGGTACACCACCATTGCTTTTTGCGGTTCCTAATATCACAGAACGAAGACGTGAGGTCTCATCGTTTATATTAAGTTTTATCATAAAATGTAATTATCAAAAATATATAAACATAAAGCGGGTTTCTGACAATGATCAAAAACCCGCTATTATAATAGAAAACCAGAAGGTTTAGCGCTCTTCCATAGGTTTAAATGATCTCAAAGTCTCTCCTATATAAACCTGACGAGGTCTTCCTATAGGCTCTTTGCGTAAACGCATTTCTCTCCATTGTGCAATCCAACCCGGTATACGACCCATTGCAAACATTACTGTAAACATTTCGACGGGTATACCTAAAGCACGATAAATTATACCTGAATAGAAATCAACATTAGGATATAACTTACGCTTTACAAAGTAATCATCTTCTAATGCTTCTTTTTCAAGCCCCTTAGCTATTGTCAATACCTCGTCGTTTATACCTAGCTGCTCTAGTACATCATCTGCAGCCTTTTTAATAATTTTTGCTCTGGGATCAAAATTTTTGTAAACTCTATGACCAAAGCCCATTAGACGGAAAGGATCTTCTTTGTCCTTAGCTTTTTGCATGTATTTTTTAGTATCACCACCATCTGCTTTAATAGCTTCAAGCATTTCTATAACTGCTTGATTTGCTCCTCCGTGCAAAGGTCCCCAAAGTGCCGAAATACCCGCTGAGATTGAAGCAAATAAGCCTGCGTGTGAAGAACCTACTATGCGCACGGTAGATGTAGAACAGTTTTGCTCGTGATCTGCGTGTAAGATTAAGAGTTTATCAATAGCTTCAATAATTACAGGATCTACTTTGTACTCGCTATTCGGTTTAGAAAACATCATTTTATGTAAGTTTTCTACGTAGCCTAAACTGTCATCACCATAATCAAGAGGTTTACTCATTTTAGTACGCATAGTCCAGGCAACTAAAACAGGAAATTTACCCAATAGTTTAACAATAGCTTTATACATATCTTCTTCAGAATCAACATTTACCGCTCCAGGATTAAATGCTGTTAATGCAGAAGTAAGCGAAGCTAATACCCCCATAGGATGAGCAGATTTAGGAAAACCATTCAAGATTTTCTTTATATCTTCATCTACGTGATTTTCTTCTTTAATATCATTATGAAACTTTTTAAGCTCATCTTGAGTAGGCAGCTCACCAAAAATTAAAAGATAAACCACTTCTAGAAAAGAAGCTTTTTCTGCAAGTTCCTCGATAGAATAGCCTCTATATCTTAAAATGCCTTCCTCTCCATTTAAAAATGTAATTGCACTTTCACAACTACCCGTATTTTTATAACCGGGATCAATTGTTGTGTAACCACCAGTTACAGCTCTTAAAGTAGCTATATCGATTGCATTTTCATTTTCAGTACCTGTAATAACAGGAAATTCATAGGATTTACCCTCAATTGTCAACGTAGCATTATCTGCCATTATATTATATGTTTTAGCTAATTATCAAAAAATTCAAGTGTTGCTAAAATACAAAATTAAGAGAGATTACTAAAGCAAATAGGGCATTCACGAGGTTAAAAAAAACAAAATAATTTGACAACAAGTTTATATAGACAGCTATTTTAAAACAAAGAAGTTTTAACCACTAAAATGAAAAATAATCTCAATAAAATATCTGAAATAATAAGGAGTTTTCTAAACCTCTTTAAATCAAAAAAACACCCATATGGGTGTTTTTAAATTATATTTTTTAATAAGGTTACTTTATTTTAAAAGCATTCATTTTAGGAAAATAAGCAACAGATCCTAATTCTTCTTCTATACGCAGCAATTGATTGTATTTTGCCATACGATCACTACGCGATGCAGAACCGGTTTTTATTTGTCCTGTATTAAGTGCAACTGCAAGATCTGCGATAGTTGTATCTTCCGTTTCACCAGAACGGTGCGACATAACTGATGTATAACCGGCATTGTGAGCCATATTAACTGCAGCTATAGTTTCAGTTAACGTACCAATTTGATTTACTTTAATTAAAATTGAATTAGCAATACCGTTTTCAATTCCTTTAGAAAGGCGCTCAACATTAGTAACAAACAAATCGTCACCTACCAGCTGTACTTTATCGCCAATCTTTTCTGTTAAAGATTTCCATCCCTCCCAGTCATTCTCATCCATGCCATCTTCTATAGAGATAATAGGATATTTTGCTGCTAATTCGGCAAGGTAAGTTGCTTGTTCTTCACTAGAGCGAATAACACCTTTATCACCTTCAAATTTAGTATAATCGTATTTTCCGTTTACATAAAATTCTGCTGCTGCACAATCTAAAGCGATCATTACTTCGTCTCCAAATTTGTAACCTGCATTCTCTACTGCCTTTTGAATACTTTCAATAGCATCTTCAGTTCCTTCGAGTGTTGGTGCAAAACCTCCTTCATCTCCTACAGCAGTGCTTAGACCACGGTCGTGCAATACTTTTTTGAGATTGTGAAAAATCTCTGTACCCATTTTAATAGCGTGCGTAAAGCTTTCTGCTTTAACCGGCATTACCATAAATTCCTGAAAAGCGATAGGAGCATCACTATGTGACCCACCATTTATAATATTCATCATAGGTACAGGAAGTGTATTTGCACTAACACCACCTACGTAACGATAAAGAGGCATGTTCAATTCATTTGCTGCTGCTTTTGCAGCTGCAAGAGAAACTCCTAAAATTGCATTAGCACCTAATTTAGATTTATTAGCCGTTCCATCAAGATCAATCATTGTTTGATCTATCAGATTTTGTTCAAATACAGAAACTCCTAGGAGTTCCTGAGCAATAATTGTATTAACGTTATCAATAGCTTTTAAAACGCCCTTACCCATATAATCTTTACCCCCATCACGAAGTTCAACAGCCTCGTGCTCACCTGTAGAAGCTCCTGAAGGAACTGCTGCTCTACCTAAAACTCCATTTTCGGTTAAAACATCTACTTCTACTGTGGGATTTCCTCGTGAGTCTAAGATTTGACGTGCGTGGATATTGATAATTATACTCATATTATTTTAAAATTGATTAGTTCTTTTAGTATGCGCAATATACTGAATAAGCCAGTATTTATAAACCTTAGTAAGTGGTTTAGCTGTAATTTAATGATAATTTAAAACTACAAGCCCAGATATAAAATACTTACAAAACCTATTAAGAAATGGCTATTTTTATCACATTTCTATAATTTCTTAAAAGTGTTATTTATGTGGTTTTATGCTTATGCAGTTTTCTTTTTCATTAAACCTATAAATTCATCAAATAAATAGGTCGCATCATTAGGACCAGGCCCAGCTTCAGGATGATATTGAACTGAAAAACAAGCTTTATCTTTCATCCTTAAACCCATAACCGTATTGTCATTTAAGTGTTGATGTGTAACTTCTAAATTAGTATTGGATTTAGCCTCCTCATAATTTACTGAAAAACCATGATTTTGAGAAGTAATCTCGCCTTTACCTGAAACATGATTCATCACAGGGTGATTTATTCCTCTATGCCCGTGGTGCATTTTGAAAGTACTTATACCATTTGCAAGTGCAATTATTTGATGACCTAAACATATCCCAAAAAGTGGTTTATCGGCAGCTAAAATATTTTTTGTGGTCTCTATAACATGCTTCAAAGGATCTGGATCTCCAGGCCCGTTAGAAAGAAAATAGCCGTCAGGATTCCAGGCTTCCATTTCCTCAAATGTAGTATCGAAAGGAAATACCTTAATATATATATCACGTGAAGCCATATTACGCAAGATATTCTTCTTAATTCCTAAATCTAGAGCAGCTACTTTGTATGAAGCATTTTCATCACCAAAAAAGTAGGGTTCTTTTGTTGACACTTTTGACGCCAATTCCAGACCATTCATATCTGGCACATTAGCTAGTTGCTCTTTAAGTGCCTCTATATTATCGACATCTGTAGAAATTACGGCATTCATAGCTCCATTATCTCTTATGTAAGAAACTAAAGCCCGGGTATCTACGTCTGAAATTGCGAATAGATTATTTTTATCAAGAAAAGATTGCAAAGACTCATCAACACGAGTACGTGAATAATTATAACTAAAATTACGGCAGATTAAACCTGCAATCTTTACAGAACCAGATTCGGTCTCATCATTATTACCACCATAGTTACCTATGTGAGCATTTGTAGTAACCATTAATTGACCAAAATAAGACGGATCAGTAAAAATCTCCTGATATCCGGTCATACCGGTATTAAAACAAACTTCTCCAAAGGCTGTACCTTCTTTGTCTCCTACAGCCTTACCATAAAAAATAGTTCCGTCAGCAAGTAGAATTAATGCTTTACGATTGGTTTGATACTTCATGTTGTTCTTTTAAAATACTAATTGGATTGTGGCAAAATTAATTATAAAAAAAAGGATAAACCTAAACGGCTTATCCTTTTTAAAATTTATTCGATATTAAAGAAATTTCTATTCTTCTTCATCAGAACCTTTAGTCTCTTTTTTTGGAGCTTCTTTTTTAGTAGCAGCAGCATTAGCCTCTGTACTAGCAACTTTCTTACCGGCTCTACGAGTAGATTTTTTCTTAGTTTTACCTAAGTTATAAATCTCATTGTAATCAACAAGCTCGATCATCGCCATATCAGCGTTATCTCCTAAACGATTACCTAACTTGATAATACGCGTATAACCACCTGGACGATCTCCTACCTTTACAGCAACATCTCTAAATAATTCTGCAACTGCATCTTTTTGACGCAATTTGCTCATTACGATACGACGATTATGTGTAGTATCTACTTTAGATTTTGTAACAATAGGTTCTACAAACTGCTTAAGCGCCTTGGCCTTAGCAACTGTAGTATTGATACGTTTATGCTCAATTAGAGAACATGCCATATTTGCAAGCATAGATTTTCTATGTGCTGTCTGGCGTCCTAAATGATTTATTTTTTTTCCGTGTCTCATGACATTTTAATTTAAGCAAACATCTTGCTCTACCCTTTTTGAGGAGCAAATTATGCTGCGTTACTAGTCTTTATCTAATTTGTATTTTGAAAGATCCATACCGAAGTTTAAACCCTTTACGTTCACAAGCTCTTCAAGCTCTGTAAGTGATTTTTTTCCGAAATTACGGAACTTCATAAGATCATTCTTATTATAAGAAACTAAGTCTCCAAGAGTCTCAACTTCAGCAGCTTTTAAACAGTTAAGTGCACGTACAGATAAATCCATATCCACTAATTTAGTTTTAAGCAATTGACGCATATGTAAAGATTCCTCATCATAAGTTTCAGTCTGAGCAATCTCATCTGCCTCAAGGGTGATGCGCTCATCAGAAAACAACATAAAATGGTGAATCAATGTTTTTGCAGCTTCAGTTAAAGCCTCTTTAGGATGAATAGAACCGTCAGTGATGATTTCAAAAACTAATTTCTCATAATCCGTTTTTTGCTCAACACGAAAGTTTTCTATACTATACTTCACATTTTTAATTGGAGTATATATCGAATCTGTAAAGATAGTTCCTATTGGAGCATTTTGTTTTTTGTTCTCTTCAGCAGGAACATAACCACGACCTTTCTCTACCGTGATCTCCATGTTGATGTTAACTTTCTTCTCCATATTGCAAATAACCAATTCTGGATTGAGAATTTGAAAACCAGAAATAAATTTCTGGAAATCTCCTGCAGTTAACTGTTCTTTATCAGAAACAGAGATGGTTACAGTCTCATTATCTATCTCATCAATCTGTCTTTTAAAACGTACTTGCTTAAGATTAAGAATGATTTCAGTAAAGTCTTCTACAACTCCCGCAATAGTTGAAAACTCATGATCTACACCCTCTACGCGTACAGATGTAATAGCAAAACCTTCTAAAGAAGAAAGTAATACTCTACGTAGCGCGTTACCAACAGTCAAACCGTAACCTGGCTCTAAAGGTCTGAATTCAAACTTACCTTCAAAGTCGGTAGAGTCTATCATTATGACTTTATCGGGCTTCTGGAAATTTAGTAATGCCATATTATGTTTTCTAAGAGTTGTTATTATTATTTAGAGTACAATTCAACGATGAATTGCTCGTTGATATTTTCAGGTATCTGAATACGTTCAGGAACCGAAACGAATGTACCTTGTTTGGTGTCATTATTCCAAGTGATCCACTCATAAACGTGGCTTGCATTTGAAAGAGAATCCTGTATAGCTGTCAAAGATTTTGACTTCTCACGTACAGCGATTGTATCACCAGCTTTTACTTGATAAGAAGGAATGTTTACTAATTCTCCATTAACAGTAATATGTCTGTGCGATACAAATTGACGTGCAGATCTTCTAGAAGGAGCAATACCCATTCTATAAACTACATTGTCTAAACGAGATTCACATAATTGTAATAACACAACCCCGGTAATACCAGTAGAACGAGTTGCTTTTTCAAACATATTACGGAATTGATTTTCTAAAATCCCATAAGTATATTTTGCTTTTTGCTTCTCCTGAAGTTGTATTGCATATTCAGACTTTTTACCACGGCGTCTGTTGTTTCCGTGTTGACCTGGAGGATAATTTCTTTTTTCAAAAGATTTGTCATCTCCAAAAATTGCTTCGCCAAATTTACGAGCGATTTTAGTTTTAGGACCGGTATATCTTGCCATTCTAATAAATAATTTGTGGGGTGATTAAGGAATTAAGGTCTAGTCCTTCGCAAAATCGTTGATCCCCGATTGATATAAAATAAATAATTAATTAAACTCTTCTACGCTTAGGAGGACGACATCCATTATGTGGTAATGGTGTAACGTCTACGATCTCTGTAACTTCGATACCACTATTGTGGATAGAACGTATAGCAGATTCACGACCATTACCTGGTCCTTTTACATAAACTTTAACCTTACGTAAACCAGCTTCGTGAGCTACTTTACTTGCATCCTCAGCAGCTAATTGTGCTGCATAAGGAGTGTTTTTCTTAGAACCTCTAAAGCCCATTTTTCCGGCTGAAGACCAAGAAACAACATCACCTTTTTTATTTGTCAAAGAAATTAAGATGTTATTGAACGATGCTGAAATGTGTGCTTCACCTATCGACTCAACAATTACCTTGCGCTTTTTTGTACCTTTAGTAGCTTTTGCGCCTTTTCCTCCACCTTTAGTGTTTTGCTTTGCCATTGTTACTTATTATTTAGTTGCCTTTTTCTTGTTAGCAACCGTTTTACGCTTACCTTTTCTGGTTCTTGAGTTGTTTTTGGTACGTTGACCACGTAATGGTAATCCAGAACGGTGTCTGATACCACGGTAACAACCAATATCCATAAGACGCTTAATACTCATTGAAACTTCACTTCTAAGTTCACCTTCAATTTTATAAGAACCTACAGCATCACGAATACGACCAATTTGATCATCATCCCACTCGTTTACTTTTAAATTCTCATCAACATCTGCCTGAGCCAATATCTTCTGAGCTCTGCTATTTCCGATTCCAAAGATGTACGTCAAAGCGATTACACCTCTCTTTTGTTTTGGGATATCTACCCCTGCAATTCTAGCCATAATCCTTAACCTTGTCTTTGTTTGAACTTAGGGTTCTTTTTATTAATAACGTATAATCTTCCTTTGCGACGTACAATCTTGCAGTCTGCACTTCTTTTCTTTACTGATGCTCTTACTTTCATCTTGTCTAGTATCTATAAGTTATACGAGCCTTTGATAAATCGTATGGGCTCATTTCTAGTTTTACTTTATCTCCAGGTAATAATTTAATATAATGCATACGCATCTTACCTGAGATATGCGCAGTCACAATGTGACCATTTTCGAGTTCTACTCTAAACATTGCGTTAGACAATGCTTCAATTATTGAACCGTCTTGTTCTATTGCTTGTTGTTTTGCCATTATGCTACTGCTTTTCGATTTTTACCTGACTTCATTAAGCCATCGTAATGTCTATTTAGTAAATAAGAATTTACTTGTTGCATAGTATCTATTGCTACACCTACAAGAATAAGCAAAGAAGTACCACCATAAAAAAGTGCCCAACCTTGTTGCATTCCTAAAACACTTACAGCAACCGCAGGAAAAACAGCAATCAATGCTAAAAATATTGATCCGGGTAGCGTAATCTGAGACATAATTCTGTCTAAATATTCAGAAGTCTCTGTACCTGGTCGAATACCTGCTATAAAACCACCACTTCTTTTTAAATCATCTGCCATTTTATTAGTAGGCACCGTGATTGCAGTATAGAAGTAAGTAAAAATTATAATTAATAATGCAAAAACAAAGTTGTACCAAAAACCAAATATATTAGTGAATTCAGCAGCAACTGATTGTGCAGTGGTAGATTCTGATAAACCAATAACGGCACCAGGAATAAACATAATTGCCTGAGCAAATATGATAGGCATAACACCAGAAGCGTTAAGCTTTAATGGAATGTATTGTCTACTTCCAAAAACATTACGTTCATAACTCCCACTTGCAGTTCTACGTGCATATTGCACCGGTATTTGTCTAACTGCCATTACAAGTAATACAGATAGAAGAATTATAACAAACCAGATTACAAGTTCAATTAAAATCATAATTAAACCTCCATTAGATTCAGAAACTCTTGAAATCCACTCCTGAATAAATGATTGAGGTAATCTTGCTATAATACCCACCATAATTAATAGTGAAATACCATTACCTATACCTTTATCAGTTATTTTCTCACCTAACCACATTGCAAATACACAACCTGTAGTCAAAATAATAACTGAAGAAATAATGAAAGTAACATTACTTCCCATAACAAAAGCATCAGCAGGAAGTATATTAAACAAGTTGGTTATATAACCAGGTCCTTGAATAAGAGTAATTGCAATAGTTAACCAACGTGTAATTTGGTTAATCTTACGACGACCACTTTCTCCTTCTTTTTGTAGCTTCTGTAAATAAGGTACAGCAATACCCATAAGCTGCACAACAATAGATGCAGAAATATAAGGCATAATACCTAAAGCAAATACAGAGGCATTTGAAAATGCCCCTCCTGTAAATGCATTTAGTAACCCAAGTAAACCTCCGTCTGTCTGAGCAGACAAGTTGGCTAATTGAGATGCATCAATACCTGGAAGAACTATTTGAGCCCCAAAACGGTATACTAATAGTAAACCAAGGGTTAGAAGAATGCGATTCTTCAACTCTTCTATTTTCCAGATATTCTTAATCGTTTCTATAGCCTTCATACTAAATAATGTTATAAAGTTACTGCTTCTCCGCCTGCTGCTTCTATAGCTTTTTGTGCTGAGGCTGTAAATTTATGAACACTAATCTTCAATTTGGCTTTTAGCTCTCCACGACCTAAAATTTTAACTAAGTCATTTTTACCTACTAATCTGTTCTGAACCAAAACATCAATAGTAACTTCGTCCTGGATTCTTCCAGCGTCAACATACTCTTGTAAAGTATCAAGGTTTACACCTGAGAATTCCTTACGGTTTACATTAGTAAAACCAAATTTAGGAACACGTCTTTGAAGTGGCATCTGACCACCTTCAAAACCTACTTTCTTAGAATATCCTGATCGTGACTTCGCACCTTTGTGCCCACGGCCAGCGGTTCCGCCATTTCCTGTAGCTTCACCACGACCTCGCCTGCTGTCGTTCTTTTTTACCGAGCCTGCTGCCGGTTTTAGATTGTTTAAACCCATTTCTCTAATAATGTTTAAGCTTCCTCTACAGAAACTAAATGACTTACTTTATTTATCATACCAAGTATATTAGGAGTATTTTCATGCTCCACTACCTGATTCATTCTTTTAAGACCTAAAGCCTCAAGAGTTCTCTTCTGGTTTTGTGTACGATTAATCGCACTTTTAACCTTAGTTACTTTTATTTTTGCCATTGTCTTAAAATTATCCTTTGAAAACTTTATCAAGAGATATACCTCTTTGTTTAGCTACGGTTTCTGCACTTCTTAACTGTAAAAGTGCGTCAAAGGTAGCCTTTACCACGTTATGTGGGTTAGAAGATCCTTGATTTTTAGAAAGTACATCGTGAATACCTACTGCTTCAAGTACTGAACGAATCGCACCACCGGCAATTACTCCTGTACCAGGAGCTGCAGGCATAAGTAGCACTCGCGCTCCACCATATTTACCTTTTTGCTCGTGTGGTATAGTACTTTTACTAAGTGGTATACGTACTAGGTTCTTTTTAGCATCTTCGACTGCCTTAGCTATTGCACTGGCAACATCTTTAGATTTACCAAGACCTTGACCTACTACACCACTTTCATCACCAACTACAACAATAGCAGAAAAACCAAAAGCTCTACCACCCTTTGTTACCTTAGTAACACGTTGAACACCTACTAAACGGTCTTTAAGATCTAATCCGCTTGGTTTTACTAACTCTACGTTTTTATATTTTTGATACATAACTTCTTAGAATTTTAATCCGCCTTCTCGGGCTCCTTCTGCTAATTGTTTTACTCTACCATGATACAGGTAACCTCCACGGTCAAATGCTACCGCTTCTACACCTGCCTCTTTAGCCTTCTCTGCAATTGCCTTACCAACTAGCTTAGCGATTTCTGCTTTATTTTCTTCAGATGAAGAAAATCCTTTATCACGAGATGATGCTGCAGTTATAGTTTTACCCGTAGTATCATCAATGATCTGCGCGTAAATCTCTTTATTACTTCTATATACAGAAAGTCTTGGACGTTCTGCAGTACCCACAAGAGCCTTACGGATTCTGAGACGTATTTTGTTTCTTCTAGTGTATTTTGAAAATGCCATAACGCTATTTTATTATGCAGATTTACCTGCTTTTCTTCTTAATTGCTCTCCTACAAATTTGATACCTTTTCCTTTGTAAGGCTCTGGCTTACGGAAGCCTCTAATCTTCGCTGCAACTTGACCTACTAATTGTTTGTCAAATGAAGTAAGCTTTACGATTGGATTCTTACCTTTATCGCTTACTGTTTCAACAGTAACCTCTGGCGCAACTTCCAAAACAATATTGTGTGAATAACCTAAAGCCAAATCTAATTTCTGACCTTGGTTACTAGCTCTATAACCTACACCTACTAACTCTAGGGATTTAGTGAAACCATTAGCTACACCTTCAATCATGTTTGCTATTAAAGCACGGTATAAACCATGTTTTGCCTTATCCTCTTTTTTATCGGAAGAACGCTCCAGGGTGATTACACCCTCTTCAATTTTTATATCTATGTTAGAATACTCTTGCTTAAGCTCTCCTAACTTTCCTTTTACAGTAATTATACCATCTGTTACATCAACAGTAACACCAGCTGGTATTGTAATTGGGTTTTTTCCTATTCTTGACATTGCTCTGTTCTTTTAACTGATTAATATACGTAGCAAAGTACTTCTCCTCCTACATTCTCCTGTTGAGCCTGCTTTCCTGTCATTACTCCTTTTGAAGTAGATACAATAGAGATACCTAAACCATTAAGAATACGTGGCACTTCTTTAGAAGAAGAATATTTACGTAAACCTGGCTTACTTATTCTCTGAATGTCCTTGATAACAGAGTCCTTAGTCTCTTTATCGTACTTCAAAGCAATCTTAATGCTGCCTTGAGCGGTTTTTTGTTCAAATTTGTAACTTAAAATATAACCTTGATCAAATAAGATCTTGGTTATTTCTTTTTTCAAGTTAGAAGCAGGAATCTCCACAACTCGGTGGTTTGCTGCTGCTGCGTTTCTAATCCTAGTTAGAAAATCTGCAATAGTATCTGTATACATTTATATAAAATTGCGGTTTTGGTTTTTTATTATGAACTATTCAAAATAAAACCTAAAACCAATTTATTCTTAATTTACCAGCTTGCTTTTTTAACACCTGGTATAAGACCTTGATTAGCCATTTCACGGAAAGTTACACGTGAAAGACCAAAAGTTCTCATATACCCCTTAGGACGTCCTGTTATTTTACAACGATTATGTTGACGAACAGGAGATGAATTTTTAGGCAGCTTTTGCAATGCATCATAATCACCAGCTTCTTTTAAAGCCTTTCTTTTTTCTGCATATTTGGCTGCAAGTTTCTCACGCTTTCTCTCGCGAGCTTTCATTGATTCCTTTGCCATAATTACTTCTTTTTAAAGGGCATTCCCAATTGAGTTAATAATGCTTTTGCTTCTTTATCCGTTTCCGCAGAAGTTTCAAAGGTAACATTCATACCTTCAATTTTACGAACTTTATCGATATCAATTTCAGGAAATATTATTTGCTCTGTAATACCTAAGCTGTAGTTACCACGACCGTCAAATCCTGTTGCGTTAATACCGTTAAAATCTCTTACTCGAGGTAGTGCAGATGTAATTAAACGATCTAAGAACTCATACATGCGCTCACCGCGTAATGTAACTTTTGCTCCAATAGGCATACCCTTACGTAATTTAAAAGCAGCAACATCTTTTTTAGACATTGTTGCCACTGCTTTTTGACCAGCAATTGTTGTTAATTCTTCTACAGAATAATCAATCAATTTTTTATCAGCTACAGCCGCACCTACTCCTCTAGAGATTACGATCTTTTTCAATTTAGGAACCTGCATAACATTTGCATACCCAAATTCTTCTTTTAGAGCCGCAATTACACGCTCATTATATTCCGTCTTTAGTCTTGAAATGTAAGCCATAACTAAATTACTTCATTTGATTTTTTAGAAAAACGCACTTTCTTATCACCTTCCATACGGTAACCTACACGAGTAGCATCACCATTACCATCTACAAGAGATAGATTTGAAATATGTAGAGCTGCCTCTTTCTTTGCAATACCACCTTGAGGATTTGAAGCACTTGGCTTCTCGTGTTTAGACACTAAATTAACCCCTTCAACGATTGCTTTGTTCTTATCTTTAATAACGCGCTGTACTTTACCTTCCTCACCTTTGTGGTCTCCAGCAATAACTCGTACGGTATCTCCAACTTTTATTTTAAGCTTTGTCATCTTACTTCTGTATTAAAGCACCTCTGGCGCTAATGATACAATCTTCATGAATTGCTTATCACGAAGCTCTCTCGCTACAGGACCAAATACACGAGTTCCGCGCATTTCTCCTTGAGCATTTAACAACACACAAGCGTTATCATCAAAACGGATATATGACCCATCTGGACGACGTACTTCTTTGCGTGTACGCACAACAACTGCAGTAGAAACGGCACCTTTCTTTACTTGACCGTTTGGAGTTGCATCTTTTACAGAAACAACTATTTTATCACCTACAGAAGCATATCTTCTTTTTGTACCACCTAACACTCTAATCGTCAAAACTTCTTTTGCACCAGTGTTATCAGCTACTCTTAATCTTGATTCTTGTTGTAACATAATTACTTAGCTCTTTCAATGATTTCTACAAGTCTCCAACTTTTAGATTTACTTAAAGGTCTAGTTTCCATAATCCTTACTGTATCTCCTATATTGCAGTCGTTTTGCTCGTCGTGTGCTACGTACTTTTTCGTTTTTAAAACGAATTTACCATACATAGGGTGTTTTACCTTTTTAACTTCAGCAACCACAATTGATTTCTGCATTTTATTGCTGGTAACAACACCTATACGTTCTTTTCTTAAATTTCTTTTTTCCATCTTAAGCAGCATTATTGTAATTCGCGTTTTGTCAGCTCAGTAGCAATACGTGCTACAGATCTTCTTAGACCTCTAAGCTGAATGGGATTTTCCAAAGGAGAAATAGCATGTGCCATTTTTAAATCGGTATAAGCTCTTTTCGCTTTTACTAACTCTTCCTGTAATTCTGCTACAGATAGTTCTTTTACTTCTGATTGTTTCATTTTTCTAGAATTTAGTCAGCTTGATAATCCCTAGCTACTACATATTTTGTTTTAACCGGAAGCTTTTGTGCCGCTAAACGTAATGCTTCACGAGCCACCGGCTCAGAAACACCACCTATTTCAAACAACATTCTACCTGGCTTAACTACAGCTGCCCAGTACTCAACAGCACCTTTACCTTTACCCATACGTACTTCCAAGGGCTTCTTTGTAATAGGCTTGTCTGGAAATATTCTGATCCATAAAGATCCTTCACGTTTCATAAAACGTGTTGCAGCAATACGTGCAGCTTCTATTTGTCTTGACGTAAGAAAATTAGAGTCTAATGATTTGATACCAAAAGTACCATTAGAAAGTAAATGCCCTCTACCGGCATTACCCTTCATTCTACCCTTCTGTTGCTTACGAAACTTTGTCTTTTTAGGCTGTAACATCTCTCTTTACTTTAAAAAATTACTTTCTACGGCGTGGTTTTGGTGCTCCAGCCCCACGACCGGCCTTTCCTCCTTGCTTCTTAGCAAGTCCTACTAAAGGAGATAATTCTCTCTTTCCGTAAACCTCACCTTTCATGATCCATACTTTGATACCCAATCTACCATAAGTAGTATGAGCCTCTACCAAAGCGTAATCAATATCAGCTCTGAATGTTGATAATGGAATACGACCTTCTTTATAAGATTCAGAACGAGCCATCTCTGCCCCGTTTAAACGACCTGAGATCTGTATTTTGATACCTTCTGCATTCATACGTATTGCAGCCGCAATAGCCATCTTCGTTGCACGACGGTAAGATATACGATTCTCAATTTGACGGGCTACTGAGGAAGCAACCAAAAAAGCGTCAAGTTCTGGACGTTTGATCTCAAAAATATTGATCTGAACTTCCTTATCTGTAATTTGTTTAAGTTCTTCTTTCAACTTGTCTACCTCTTGACCACCTTTCCCAATAATAATACCAGGTCTTGCAGTAGTGATAGTAACGGTTACAAGCTTAAGCGTACGCTCAATAATTACTCTAGACACACTAGCCTTAGATAAACGAGCGTGAATGTACTTTCTAATCTTATCGTCTTCGGCGAGTTTATCACCGTAGTCGTTACCACCGTACCAGTTAGATTCCCATCCTCTGATAATACCTAGGCGATTTCCGATTGGATTTGTCTTCTGTCCCATTTATTATTTGCTTTGTGTGTTATCTTTAGCAGCAAGTACCACAGTCACGTGATTGCTACGTTTTCTAATTCTATGTGCGCGACCTTGTGGTGCAGGACGTAGTCTTTTTAACATACTTCCACCATCCACTCGAATCTCCTTAACAACTAAATCTGCATCTTCAATACTTGCATCTTCGTTTTTCTCTTGCCAGTTTGCAATGGCAGAAAGAACTAACTTTTCAACACGACGAGAAGCTTCTTTATTACTAAATTTCAATATTTGAAGCGCCTTTTCTACTTTCTGACCTCTTACTAAATCCACAACTAAGCGCATTTTACGAGGCGAAGTAGGGCAGTTGTTCAGTTTTGCAAAGGCTACACTTTTCTTAGCCTCTTTTATCTGCTCTGCTCTTTCTTTTTTACGAACTCCCATAGCTTCAATTATTTTTTACCTTTATTTTTTGACCCAGTGTGACCTCTAAAAGATCTTGTAGGTGAAAATTCTCCTAACTTGTGACCAACCATGTTTTCTGTTACGTAAACAGGAACAAATTGACGACCGTTGTGAACTGCTATAGTTTGACCAACAAAATCTGGAGTAATCATTGATGCTCTTGACCAAGTTTTGATTACTGTTTTCTTATTAGCTTCTACATTAGCAGCTACTTTTAGCTCTAATTTATAGTGAACGTAAGGTCCTTTTTTTAATGAACGTGCCATATCTTATTATTTCTTTCTACGTTCTACAATATATTTATTACTCGCTTTCGTCTTAGTACGGGTTCTATAACCTTTAGCAGGTATACCATTTCTAGAACGTGGGTGACCACCTGAAGATTTACCTTCACCACCACCCATTGGGTGATCTACTGGGTTCATCACAACCGGTCTTGTACGAGGACGTCTACCTAACCAACGCTTTCTACCAGCTTTACCAGAAACGATAAGCTGATGATCACTGTTAGATACAGCACCTATAGTAGCCATACAGTTAACAAGTATTAATCTTGTTTCACCTGATGGTAATTTAACAGTAGCAAACTTACCGTCACGAGCCATAAGCTGAGCAAAAGCACCAGCACTACGAGCCATAATAGCTCCCTGACCAGGACGAAGTTCTATACAAGAAATAATTGTACCTAATGGAATATCAGATAATGGCAAAGCATTTCCTATTTCAGGAGCAGAACCACTACCAGAAACTACATTCTGATCTACCTGAAGACCATTAGGAGCAACGATATAACGTTTTTCACCATCTTGATAGTTCAACAAAGCAATAAAAGCAGTACGATTAGGATCATACTCAATTGTTGCTACAGTTGCAGGAACACCTACTTTATTTCTTTTGAAATCAATAACGCGGTAGCGTCTTTTGTGACCACCACCAGTATAGCGCATGGTCATTTTTCCTTGACTGTTTCTCCCCCCAGATCTTTTCATCGGAGCCAAAAGGCTTTTTTCCGG
Source organism: Leeuwenhoekiella sp. W20_SRS_FM14 (assembly GCF_052119605.1). Classification (NCBI taxonomy): domain Bacteria; kingdom Pseudomonadati; phylum Bacteroidota; class Flavobacteriia; order Flavobacteriales; family Flavobacteriaceae; genus Leeuwenhoekiella; species Leeuwenhoekiella sp. W20_SRS_FM14. The sequence goes on from NZ_JBGQOK010000003.1 coordinate 323,273, forward strand.
CTTATCAGTAGTAATGGCGTCAAACCCATTTACTACTCTAAATCGCTGTCCTGGGGTGATTGGTTTTAATTTTCTTACTGACATTTGTTTGTCTTAAATGTTATTATAAAAATCAATCACATCACCTTCCGCCACCTGTACAATAGCCTTCTTAAAGCCTTTTGTTTTACCAGTGATCATACCAGATTTTGTAAATTTGGTATTACGATCTGGGCGAACGTTCATTGTTCTCACTTTAATTACCGAAACGCCATAAGCTGCCTCTACGGCATTTTTCACTTGGATCTTATTAGCACCGGGATTTACTTCAAATGTATAACGGCTGTTAAGCTCACTATCCATAGTCGCTTTTTCGGTAATCACGGGTTTTATTAAAATACTCATGTCGTTTACTTACTTAAAGTTTGCTCAATTTCTTCTAGAGACCCTTCTAAAAACACTACATTATGAGCATTCATAATTTTGTAAGTGCTTAATTCTGAACTCATTACAACTTCAGAGGTCTTTAAATTGCGTGACGACAAATATACATTATTATTTGACTCACCCAACACAAACAAAGACTTTTTATTATCTAGGCCTAAAGCCTTTACAACATCAATAAAATCTTTTGTCTTAGGAGTATCAAATTTGAAGTCTTCAACAATTATTATAGCCTTGTCATTTGCTTTTAATGTTAGAGCAGAACGACGCGCTAAACGCTTTAAACCTTTATTCAATTTAAATGAATAATTACGAGGTCTAGGCCCGAACATACGTCCACCACCTCTAAATACACCAGACTTTATACTACCAGCACGAGCTGTACCCGTACCTTTCTGTTTTTTAATCTTACGTGTACTACCTGAGATCTCTGCACGCTCCTTAGCTTTATGCGTCCCCTGTCTTTTGTTAGCCAGGTGCTGCTTTACATCTAAGTAAATAGCGTGATCATTAGGTTCTATTGCAAAAATAGCGTCAGAAAGGTTTGCCTCTCTCCCTATTTCTTTTCCTTTAATATCAACTACTGCTACTTTCATTATCTTTCAATAATTACATAAGCGTTTTTGTGACCAGGTACACAACCTTTAACCACAAGTAGATTCTTTTCAGCAACTACTTTTAAAACTCTTAAATTTTGAACTTTAACTCGCTCATTCCCCATTTGACCAGCCATACGCATACCTTTAAATACACGAGCAGGATAAGAAGCCGCACCAATAGAACCAGGAGCTCTTAATCGGTTATGCTGACCGTGAGTAGATTGACCTACACCACCAAAACCATGACGTTTTACAACACCCTGGAATCCCTTACCTTTAGATGTACCTATGACATCTACAAACTGACCTTCTTTAAAGACATCTACAGATACTGTATCGCCTAAATTGTACTCCCCATCAAAATCTTGAAATTCGACAATTTTACGCTTTGCAACTGTACCCGCTTTCTTGGCATGGCCTTGAGCAGCTTTAGTTGCAGTCTTTGCGTCATCGAAACCTAGCTGAAGAGCACTATACCCATCAACTTCTTCAGTTCTGACTTGGGTAACAACGCAGGGACCTGCTTCTATAACAGTACAAGGAATATTCTTCCCGTTCTCGTCAAAGATGCTGGTCATACCCACTTTTTTTCCAATTAACCCAGACATATTAATTATTATTGATTATTACTATTTTACTTATTTATTTATCGTTTGGCAAACGCCAAAATAAAAACAGGGTCAAAATACTTTCAACCCTGAATGTATTTTTATCCGTTTTTCCCTCGCACGCAGCTTAGGACATTTTGAGAAATTAGGGCTTAAAATCAAAGCCCTAAAATACTTATACTTTAATCTCTACTTCAACACCACTTGGCAATTCAAGCTTCATTAACGCATCAATCGTTTTTGAAGAAGAACTGTAAATATCAAGCAAACGTTTGTAAGAGCTAAGCTCAAACTGCTCACGAGATTTCTTATTCACGTGAGGAGAACGTAATACTGTAAAGATTTTTTTGTGAGTAGGAAGTGGGATTGGCCCAGTCACTACAGCACCGGTACTTTTTACCGTTTTTACGATTTTTTCAGCAGACTTATCTACTAAGTTATGATCGTAAGATTTAAGTTTTATTCTGATTTTCTGACTCATTTCTTAGTAATTAAGCGTTAGCAATTCCTTTAGCCGCTGCAATAACATCCTGCGATACGTTTGCCGGAGTTTCTGCATAGTGTGAAAATTCCATAGTAGAAGTTGCACGACCTGAAGATAAAGTACGTAAAGTAGTTACGTAACCAAACATTTCAGACAATGGCACAGTTGCTTTAACAACTTTTGCTCCTGCACGGTCACCCATACTGGTCATTTGACCACGACGTCTGTTAAGGTCACCCACGATATCACCCATATTCTCTTCTGGAGTGATAACTTCAACCTTCATTATAGGCTCAAGAACTACAGCACCTGCAGCTTTAGCAGAAGCTTTAAATCCTAATTTAGCAGCAAGTTCAAAAGATAATGCATCAGAATCTACAGGGTGGAAAGAACCATCCTTAAGAGTAACTTTCATAGCATCAACTTCAAATCCTGCTAATGGACCGTTAACCATAGCTGCTTTAAATCCTTTTTCAACAGAAGGAATGTATTCTTTAGGAACATTACCACCTTTAACAGCATTAACGAATTCTAAACCAACCTTACCTTCTTCAGCAGGCTCAAGTGTAAATACGATATCAGCAAATTTACCACGACCACCAGATTGTTTTTTATACACCTCTCTGTGATCTGCAGCTCTTGTAATCGCCTCTTTGTATTCAACTTGCGGTTGACCTTGATTAACTTCTACCTTAAACTCACGTCTAAGACGATCAACAATAATATCTAAGTGAAGCTCACCCATACCAGATATAATTGTCTGACCAGAAGCCTCATCAGTACGAACCTGGAATGTTGGATCTTCTTCAGCAAGCTTAGATAAAGCCATACCTAATTTATCAACATCTGCTTTAGTCTTAGGCTCAACAGCGATACCAATTACCGGATCTGGAAAATCCATACTTTCAAGAACGATAGGATGCTTCTCTGAAGTTAAAGTATCCCCTGTTTTAATATCCTTAAAACCTACAGCAGCACCAATGTCACCAGCTTCGATAAAATCAATTGCATTTTGCTTGTTAGCGTGCATCTGGTAAATACGAGAGATACGTTCTTTGTTACCTGAACGATTGTTCAATACATAAGAACCGGCATCTAAACGACCTGAATAAGCACGGAAGAATGCTAAACGTCCCACGAATGGATCTGTAGCAATTTTAAACGCAAGAGCAGCAAAAGGCTCATTTACGTCTGGCTTACGCAATTCTTCTTTTTCTGTATCTGGGTTAACACCTTTAATCCCTTCTTTATCTACTGGAGAAGGTAAATAACGACATACAGCATCTAACAAGAATTGTACACCTTTATTTTTAAAAGCAGAACCACAAATCATAGGAATAATTGACATATCCATTACAGCAGCACGAAGAGCAGCATGCACTTCATCTTCAGTAATAGAGTCTTCATCTTCCATATATTTCTCAAGTAAGTTTTCATCATAAGCAGCCACCTCTTCGATTAGCATACCACGATACATTCTTACTTCTTCTTTCATTTCTTCAGGAATAGCAACAACATCAAAAGTTGCTCCCTGAGTTTCATCATGCCAAACTACAGCACGATTCTTAACCAGGTCAATAATTCCTCTAAAGTCAGCTTCATCACCAATTGGCAAAACGATAGGCACTGCATTAGAACCTAACATCTCTTTAACTTGCTTACAAACTTCTAAGAAGTTAGAACCCTGACGGTCCATTTTATTAACAAAGCCCATACGAGGTACTTTGTAGTTATCAGCAAGTCTCCAGTTAGTTTCAGATTGTGGCTCTACACCATCAACTGCACTAAATAAGAATACTAAACCATCTAGAACACGTAATGAACGGTTAACCTCAACTGTAAAGTCAACGTGACCAGGAGTGTCAATAATATTAAAGTGATAATCTTTAGAATCAGGAAGAGGTTGTGCATTTTCCATCGGAAACTTCCAAGAACAAGTTGTTGCAGCTGAAGTAATAGTAATACCACGCTCCTGCTCTTGCTCCATCCAGTCCATAGTTGCAGCACCATCATGCACCTCACCTATTTTGTGACTAACACCAGTATAATAAAGTATACGCTCTGTAGTCGTGGTTTTACCCGCGTCAATATGAGCCGCAATACCTATATTTCTTGTATATTTTAAATCTCTTTGTGCCATTTTTTTTAGAATCTAAAGTGAGAGAATGCTTTATTCGCTTCCGCCATCTTATGAGTATCTGTACGCTTTTTAACAGCAGCACCTTCTTCTTTAGCAGCAGCTAATACTTCTGCAGCTAATTTAGAAGCCATCGATTTTTCGTTACGCTTACGTGAGTAACTAATCAACCACTTCATCGCAGTTGAAATCTTGCGATCTGGTCTAATTTGCATTGGTATTTGAAATGTAGCTCCACCTACTCTACGGCTACGTACTTCTACGTGAGGCATAACATTAGATAATGCATCTTTCCAAACTTCCAAAGCAGTTTTTTCTTCGTTGTTTTTCTTTTCTTCTACGATATCCATTGCATCGTAAAAGATTTTAAAAGCTACCGACTTCTTACCATCCCACATCATCATGTTCACAAAACGCGTAACAAGTTGATCGTTAAATCTTGGATCTGGTAAAAGAGGTCTCTTTTTGGCCTGTCTTTTTCTCATTTCTTCTCTTTAAAAGTGTTGATAATTACTTCTTAGGGCGTTTTGCACCATACTTAGAACGACGTTGTAGTCTTCCCTGAACACCTGCGGTATCCAAAGCTCCACGTACAATGTGATATCTAACTCCTGGCAAATCTTTTACCCTTCCACCTCTAACCAATACTATCGAGTGCTCTTGTAAATTGTGACCCTCACCACCAATGTATGCATTCACCTCTTTACCGTTAGTCAATCTAACACGCGCAACTTTACGCATTGCAGAGTTAGGTTTCTTAGGTGTAGTGGTATACACACGGGTACAAACCCCGCGGCGTTGTGGGCACGAATCTAAAGCAGCCGATTTACTCTTCTTGGTTATTTTGGCTCTTCCTTTTCGTACTAATTGTGAAATTGTTGGCATAATTTCCTTTACCTAATTATAGTTAATCTAATAGCCCCTCTTCTAAGGGCTTGCAAAGGTATAAAATAAAATGAGTAATTCAAGCTATAATTCATTAATTTTCAAAGGTATTTCTAAACACGTTCAAAAATAGGTTCTATCATATTACTCAACAAGAATTACAGCCCATTGAAAATATACTTCACCATCCTCACTTCTTTAATTTTTTGCACACCGTTATTTAATAAAGCAGTGGCTCAAAATCTCACTCTAGAAGTTAAGACTATAAATCATGAGCAGGATAGTATTTCAGGCATTTATTTTCAACAACGGAAATTTGACAACTTCAACTTATTAAATGAAAGTATTTCGAAAGCTAAAGAACAATTAGAATCTTCAGGATATTTCAATTATATAATAGACAGCTTAAATTTTAAATCTGAAACAGTCTGCACAATTGAATTTGACAGCGGAAAGAAAATTGATAAAATACAAATTTCAACAAAGGATGAACTTGTAAAAAACTATTTAAAAAAACTCAACTTAAATTATAAGGACACCTATTTTATATTACCTCTAGATAACCTAAACACTACCCTTAATCAATTTACTGCATTTGAGGCTCAAAATAAATTTGCAACCACGTCCTTTCAATTAAAGAATCTAGTAATTCGGAATGCAATGGCATTTGCTACTTTATATATTAATAGACAAGAATCTAAATCTAATGTAACTGTTGCAATTAAAGGCTATCCCGAATTTCCAAATGCTTTTACTAAACACTATTTAAAATTAAATGGCAGAGTTGACAAAAATTACCTATTAGAAAAGGCAGAGACCTTTTACAAATTACCTTTTATAGAGCAGCTCAAAGAACCTGAGGTTTTAATCAGCAATCAGGACATAAAATTATATTTGTATACCAGCAAAACAAAAGCAAATCGCTTTGAAGGGTTTCTTGGTTTCAGAAATAACGAAAATAACACAAAAGTTAAGCTAGACGGAAATATAGAAATCAACCTATTAAATAATTTTAATTATGGAGAATCTTTAGATTTCATCTTCAATAACGGTAATAATCAGCAAAGTTTAAATCTCGCTACTCGACTACCATTCTTATTTAAATCACCTATTAGCTTTGGAGCCCAACTGAATCTCTTTAGAAAAGATTCAACATTCTCAACATCGTATCAGAAAATTATTCTAGATTATTTTATTACGAGCAATACTCAAATTGATGTCTTCACAAGTTTAGAAAAATCAACACTTTTACTAACAGAAACAGCCCTTCTATTAAATGATTACACTAAAAATGAAATGGGTGTCAATGTAAAACACAGCTCATTTCCTGTAATTAATAAGTTAAAAAGTCCATATGAATTAAATTTAAAGCTCGGCTTAATCAACCGTAAAACTCCAGAAACAAAAACGAAAGACAATCAGTTAAAATTAGAATTTAATGCACTTTATCTCTTACAATTCACAAATAAGCATCACCTTCTATTAGAAAGCACAAATAAAATTTTAGAATCGAAAACATTTTATACAAATGAACTATTTCGCCTTGGCGGAATAAAAAGCATAAGAGGTTTTAGAGAAAATCAATTATTAGCAAATAGATACCATCTCATACTAAGCGAATATCGCTATATAACCTCTAAAAAGATTTACTTCAACACAATTACAGATTTTGGTTTAATTGAAAATAAAAATCAAGATGAACTTAATTTTATTTACAGTATAGGTCTAGGAACTACTATCTCAACTAGAGCAGGCGCAATTCAAATAAACTTCGCCAATGGTAATCAAACCAATCAAAATTTCACTCTTTCAAATACAATATTACACATAGGCTTAAAAACTCAATTTTGAATAATAAACAGCACTTTTATAAAACAAGCTTTACAGCCGCACAAAACACAAAAATCATTAACGCATTTTAACAGATATAATACATCTTTTTAATAAATAAACTTTAAAATAATTAATATTAATACGAATACTCAATAGTTTCTTCATTTAACATTAATACTATAATTATTAACAAATATTTAAAATATTAATCTAATTAATTGTTTTCCAAATATTTTTTATTGATTTTTAGCACGGCTAATTCAAATATATTTTAAATATGAAAACAAGATTACATGGTTTCCTAACACTATTATTAGTGTTAATCATGCAAATTTCATTTGCACAAACAAAGACCGTATCAGGTACTGTTACGGACGACACGGGAGTACCACTCCCAGGAGTTAATGTTGTAGTTAAAGGCACTACGCAAGGAACTCAAACCGATTTTGACGGGAAATTCTCGATTTCTGCTTCAGAAGGCGCAGTTATAGTATTTTCCTATGTAGGCTTTGCCAATAAATCCCAGACCGTTGGATCCTCAAATACAATGAATATTGTTTTAGAACAAGGGGAACAACTTGATGAGATTATTTTAACAGCACTAGGTCTTGAGAAGAAAAAAGATGAAGATCTTAGTTCTTCAACCACAATTAGTACAGATGAAATCTCAAAGTCTGGTGAAACAGGTCTTATTCAAGGCCTATCTGGTAAAACATCTGGTGTGAATATTACCCGAAACTCTGGAGACCCAGGTGCAGGTGCATATATTCAAATACGTGGACAAAATACAGTATTAGGAAGTGCATCACCACTAATTGTATTAGATGGTGTTATAATCTCAAACACCAGCGTAGGTGGTGGTACAGACGGTGTTGTACAACAATCTCGTTTAAACGACATCAACCCAGAAGATATAGCTAATGTAACCGTATTAAAAGGAGCTGCAGCCGCATCTATCTATGGTACAGGTGCTGCTAACGGGGTAATTATCATTAAAACAAAAAGAGGAACGGGTTCTGGAGGCAAAAATGTATCCGTAGATTTTAGATCTTCAGTTTCGTTTGACCGGGTAAATGTCGAATTTGATAAACAAGGGAAATTTGGACAAGGTAATAACGGAGTATTTCAAAGAAATACAGGTAACTCTTGGGGTGATAAAATTTCTGATCGTGCAGGAGGAGCTGACCTGGTAAATACATCAGGGCAGTATTTTGAAGCAGATTCAGGTAACCTATACTACCCTATTACTGAAAAACGTTCTAGAGAAGTATTTAATAACTCAAACAGAGATCAGGTTTTTGGTACCGGTGTTACTATTGACAATTCAGTTAGTTTAGGATATGCAACTGACAATACTAACACGTTATTTAGTGTATCTGACCTAGACCAACAAGGTATCATCAACGGACAATCATCTTATGACAGACAAACTTTAAGATTCAATCACGAAGCTCGAATCTCTGAAAAGTTTATGGCTCGAGTTAACACATCTTATTCTAAAATCACATCAAAAAGAATACAGCAAGGCTCTAACTTAAATGGTCTTTACTTAGGATATCTGAGAACCGCACCTGATTTTGATAACAGAGACTACAAAGGAACCTATTTCAATAGTGCTGGTACCAGTTTCTTAAACGCACATAGAGGATATAGAAATGATTTGGGATCAGCAGCACCAGTTTATAATAATCCTGGTTGGACGATTAATGAGCAAGACAACCCTAATGACGTAGAACGCTTTATAATTAACCCAGAAATTAACTGGAAAATTTTAGACAACGTTAGCCTTACAGGTCGCTATGGTCTAGATTATTATTCAGACACACGCGAAACATTTTTCCCGGTTAACTCTGCTGCGGGCTTAGCTACAGGTGCGTACTTTAGAAACACTATACAAGAAAAACAACAAACGTATAATATATTTCTAAATGGAAATAATATAATAACATCTGATATTAACTTTAATTGGCTTGCAGGAGCACAGTTTGAGGAAAATGATTATTCTAATTTAGGTGGCTCATCAACTATTTTCACCAATCCATTTGTTGATGATTTGAGGATTTTTGGTAATGCTGAAGCTTCTAATGAAACACCTACATTATTTAAGCAATTAACAAGAAAATCTGGAGCTTACGGATCTGTAAACTTTGACCTCTACAATCAAGTTTTCTTAGAAGCAACAGGACGAATAGAAAGAGCTTCTTCATTACAATCAAGCACCTTTTACCCAAGTTTCTCTGCGGGTTGGGCATTTTCTGAAAATATTGATGACAAATCTATTTTATCATTTGGTAAGTTAAGAGCATCTTATGGAGAAGTAGGTATTGAACCTATCCCTTACAGAAGCCTTACCACTTTTAGTCCAGGAGGTGTTGCGTCTTCATGGGGTGATGCTTTATTTGCATCGGTATACGGAAATCCGTTTACAAGAAGTGGTATTCAAGGAAATCCTGATTTGAAAGTAGAGCGTATTAAAGAATACGAAATAGGTACAGATTTAAGATTCATAAATAATAGAATTACTCTTGGAGCAACCTATTACAGTAGAACTACTGAAGATGCTCTACTACCTATTGATGTTCCTTCTTCAACAGGATTTAATCAGGTACTTAAAAATGCTGCCGAAATATCTAACAAAGGTCTTGAACTAGACTTAGGATTAAATATTATTCGCACAGAAGATATTAAATGGGATGTTAATGTAAACTACTCTCATAATAGAAATATCGTAGAAAGCTTAAGCGGAGTTCAATCTTACTTCTTAAATGGTTTTACCGGTACATCTTCCCGCGTTGTAGAAGGCGAACCTTTTGGATCACTATGGGGTGTAGCTTTTGCTCGTGACGAAGCAGGTGATTTAATCCTAGATGCTAACGGTTTTCCTACAGCATCTAATCAAGAAGGCGTTATAGGTGATCCTAATCCAGATTGGAGAGGTGGTGTAAGCACTAGCCTTTCTGTTAAAGGTTTTACACTTAGTGCGCTCATTGAAACTTCTCAAGGTGGTGATATCTGGGGGGGATCTAATGGGGTGTTAAACACATTTGGTGTTTCGCCAATCACAGCTAATGAAAGTACCTCAACAACACCATTAACTACATATAGCGGATCAACAATTCCTGCAAATACAACCTTTAGAGGTAATATTCAAGATTTTGGCGGAGGCCCTGTTGCTCTTACCCAAGACTGGTATGGTACATTAGGTGGAGGTTTTGGTGCTGTTGGAGAGCAGTTTATCGAAGATGGCTCATGGACACGCCTTAGAGAATTATCTTTATTTTACGCTATACCATCTAATGCTGTAGAAAAAATAGGACTTCGTTCAATCGAACTAGGTGTTACTGGTAGAAATTTAATATTATGGACAGACGTAGAAGGTTTTGATCCTGAAACCAACTTAACAGGAGCTTCAAAAGGTAGAGGTCTGGAGTATTTTAATAATCCAGGTACTAAATCCTATCTATTTACACTTAAAATTTCTTACTAATTAATTTTTTAGATATACTAAAAATGAAAAATAAATTAACCACAATATTTGCTATTGGACTTCTTATCGCATCTACATCTTGCGAAGATTACTCCAAAGATTTAAATACTGACCCTAACAATTTTACCGACGCTCCGGGCTCTTTAGTAGTAGGCCAGGCTGAGTTGGCACTTGTTAAACTTTCAGAAAGTCAGGCATCTCGATATGCAGGCCTCTTTACAGATCAATTTTCTGGATGTGACAGACAATATTTAAGTTATGAGATTTATAATGTTACCACCGGTGATTTTGATGATGACTGGGGAGACATCTATGTTGCGGGTGTTGCTCAATCTCAATATGTACAAGAAAAAGCTAAAGCAGACGGCAATGCTGTACTTGAAGGGGTTGCTCAGATTTTAGAAGCTACTTTCTTTGCTGAGGCTACTGCATTGTTTGGTGATGTACCATTCACAGAAGCGGGTGATCCCTTATTATTCCCGAATCCACAATACGATAGCCAGGCAGATATTCTTGATGGAGTTCAAATTATCTTAAGTGAAGCAATAGCTAAAGTGGGTTCAGCGTCAGTTTCTGCTAATTTTGGAGGATCTGTATTTGCAGATAATGATGCTACTTGGTCACAAATAGCACATTCACTAAAAGCCAGATATTTTTTACTTGCTAAAGATTATAGCAGTGCCTATACAGAAGCTCGTTTAGGAATTTCAAGCGCTAGTGGAGATTTGCTTGCCAAACATGGACCGAATACGGGTGAAAAAAATCTTTACTTTCAGTTTACGCAAGAACAACGAGGAGGATATCTAGGCCTTTGTAACGACCCTTATTTATTAAGATTATTAGATGGTTCTACACCAAGACTACTCACTACTCCTGGTGATGCAAACAGATTACCAGTATATTTTGATGTAGCAAATCTAGAGATTAATACAAATTCTGGTGGCTATTTTGCAATAGATGCCACTTTTCCTATAATAAGTTATGTAGAAACAAAGTTAATAGAGGCTGAGGCAGCTGCTCGTACAAGTCAGGATGCTAGCACACCATTCAATCAGGTAAGATCTTATCTTGCGAATGAATATGGCGGAGCATTTCCTGCAAGCACATCTACAGGTTCACAGTTAATTAATGAAATACTAGAAGAAAAGTATATATCATTAATAGGTTCATTACAAGTGTTTCACGATGCTAGAAGAACTAATAATGCCTTGAACTTACCAATAAAAGGAGCTACCAATACTGCACTGCCTCAGAGATTTTTATACCCACAGTCAGAAATCAACGCAAATTCAAGTTTCCCCGGAGTTATTGATTTGTTTGTTAAAACTGCAGTTAATAATTAAGAAACCATTTTCTCAAAATTAAAAGCCATTCAATAATTGAATGGCTTTTTTTTTTGGAAAAAATTAAGAACATCAGATATTTTTATAAAAAAGGTACACGTATTTCATTCAATTATTTCTCGAAAGAAGAAAAAGCATTAGAATAATTGTAAAAATTAACACTTGTACTTAAATAATAAAGAAATATCTAGATACTAAATTTTAAAATTTACTATAACGTTTAAGCATTTCAACATTATAATATTGAAAAAGAATTTGTCAGAACGTAAACAACTGCACGTCAGACAAGTGCATTATTAAAAACAATAATTTGCATATATGTTAAAAAAAACTAAAAATCAGCATTTAAAATCACATATCCGTAAAAGAATTCGCTATTCATTAAAATTAATTAACCTCTCTTTGAAGTTTTAAGACATAAAAATTGGTTTTTGAATATTATTTATACAAATTCGCAGCTGGCTAATTCAAATAAATAACAAACATGAAAACTAAATTTAGTGGATTGCTAACGCTTTTACTGGCGTTGGTAGTGCAAATCTCGTTTGCACAAACAAAGCAAGTAACCGGTACGGTTACTGACGGAAGTGGAGTTCCACTCCCGGGAGTTAACATCGTGATTCAAGGATCAACGACAGGTACTCAAACAGATTTTGATGGTAACTATGCTATTGAAACAGAATCAGGATCAACATTAGTTTTTTCTTATATAGGTTTTGGAGATGTTCAAAAAGTTGTAGGATCATCAACTACAATAAATGTAACACTACAGGCGGGAGAAGCTTTAGATGAAGTTGTTGTAACTGCATTAGGTATCTCAAGAGAAAAGAAATCTTTAGGATATTCTACTCAAGAAGTTAGTAGTGAAGAGTTAACTGAAACTAGAAACAGTAACGCTCTAAATGCTCTATCTGGTAAAGTTGCCGGGGTACAAATTTCAAACGCAAGTGGTAGTCTTGGAGGATCTTCTCGTATTGTAATACGTGGTATTGGATCTATAACTCAAGAAAACAGACCACTTATTGTAGTAGATGGTATTCCATTAGATAACAGTAACTATAACAGCACATCGACTCAAAATGGAGGCGGTGGTCGTGATTTTGGGGATACTGGTTTTGATATCAACCCAGATGATATTGCAAGTATGAACGTACTTAAAGGTGGTGCTGCAGCAGCACTTTATGGCTCACGTGCGTCAAACGGTGTAATTCAAATCACAACAAAATCAGGTAAAAAAGGTAAAGGTGAAGTAACCGTTAATACCGGTATCACTTTTGACGAAGTAAATGTTTTACCTCAAACTCAAAAGCTCTACGGTGGTGGTGGTGGAAACTTTGCCATTGGAGATCAGGGTGGTTTTAACCAGGCTAACATTAACGGTACAACATACAACCTAGTTGATTATGGTACAGATGAATCTTGGGGACCACGTTATGAAGGTCAACAAGTATTACACTGGGATGCTTTAGATCCTGGCACACCTGGATATTTACAAACCAGACCCTGGTTAGCTCCAGCAAACGACGGAAGCACTTTATTTAAAACTGGTTATTCTTACAATAATGGTGTTGCTTTTTCTCAAGGTGGTGAAAATTCAACAATGCGTATGTCTATAAACAACACGCAAACAGAAGGTATTTTACCAAACACTAATCTTAAGAAAACCAGTATCAATTTTAATGGATCTACAAATATTGGAGATAAATTAAAGGTTGATGCTTCTGTAAACTTCACTGTAACAGATGGTTTTAACAGACCTGCTTCAGGATATACAGGAGAAAGTGTAATTCTACAATTATATCAATTTGGTCAGACTTCTCTTGACTACGACCGTTTAAAAGCATACAAGACAGCAGATGGTCGCCAGAGAACCTGGAACAGAACAGCATTTGACGATGCAACTCCACGTTATACAGATAACCCATACTGGGTATTATATGAAAACACAGCTAATGACAAAAGAACACGCTGGTATGGTACTGTAGGTGCTACTTACAACTTTACAGATGATTTTTATGCAGTAGCAAAAGTTTACGGTGATACTTACGACTTTAGAGTTAATCAAAGAACTGCTGTAGGCTCACAAGCACAAGCTTATTATTCTGAAGTAGATAGAGATTTTCAAGAAATAAACTATGAAGGACGTCTACATTATGATAAAAAAGTATTTAACGATAAGTTAAGTGTAAATGCATTTGTAGGGGGTAACAGAAGGGTAAATGAATACCATTCTTTAGGAAGTAATACTAACGGAGGTCTAGTAGTTCCCGGTTTTTATAACTTAAGTAACTCAGCAGATAACCCTACGGTAAATGAATTTGATTCAAGAAGACAAATCAACAGTTTATTTGGTTCTGTATCTTTTGGCTACGATAACTTTGCTTATATAACGGTAACTGGTAGAAATGACTGGTCTTCTACTTTGCCTTCTGCAAATAATTCTTACTTCTATCCTTCTGTAAGTGGTAGTTTTATTGCATCTCAATTTATCGATGCTGACTGGTTATCTTTCTTAAAATTACGCGCAGGTTATGCAGAAGTAGGTAGTGATACAGATCCTTACCAACTGAGCAATGTATTTGTAGGTAGTAACCCATTCTTAGGTACTGTACCGTTTACTTTAGTTAGTAGTAATAAGAATCCTAATTTACTTCCAGAAGAAAAACGTACTTATGAATTTGGTGTTGAAGCTTCATTTTTTAACAGAAGATTAGGTTTTGACATAACGTACTATAACGAACTTACTAGAGATCTTATTACTCCGGTACAAGTTGACCCATCTTCAGGTTTTACTACAACTGTGTTAAATGCAGGTGAATTAGAAAATAAAGGTATTGAGATATTAGTAAATGCTACTCCTATAATGAGCGATGATTTTAGCTGGGATGTTACCTGGAATTTCTCGAAAAATGAGAACACTTTATTAAGTTTAGCTCAAGGTCTTGAAACATTACAAATAACCCCATTCCCATTTAATGGAGTATCGCTTAATGCGGTTGTAGGTGAGCGCTATGGTCAAATTAGAGGTACAAACTACGTGTATGATGACGCAGGAAACCGTGTAGTAAATGCAAATGGAAGCTATGCAGAAACTCAAGATGTAGAGAATTTAGGTTCAATACTTCCAGATTACAATATGGGTCTTAGAAACACTTTTACATATAAAGGTATTAGTTTAGGTTTCTTAATTGACAGACAGAAAGGTGGTAAATACCGTTCTTTAACTAATATATGGGGTAATTACTCAGGTATATTAGAGCAAACTGCTGCAAATAATATTCGTGAAGAAGGTTTAGTACTTCCAGGAGTTACAGGAGACATTACCTACAATGATGATGGTTCTTATACTGTAACAAATACTGCAGAAAACACTCAAGTAATTTCTGCACAACAATACGGTTCAGATTTCTACTTTGGTAACGATAACCAAAACGTTTTTGACGCATCTTACTGGAAATTACGTGAAGTAACCTTAGGATACAGTTTACCAAAAACTTGGATAGGTGACGCTTTTAGTGATGTTCGTTTAACCGCATTTGGTAGAAACTTATTAGTATGGGGTCTTGATAATGACAATTTTGATCCTGAAGTTGCAACATCTGGTAGTGGTAACATACAGGGATCTGAAGGTGGTTCTTTACCATCAACTCGTTCTTACGGACTTAATGTTCAATTAAAATTTTAAGAAATAATGAAAAATAAATTTATAATCCTATTAATGCTTGTCATCTCTGCAGGATTTAGTTCTTGCGATGAAGGCTTAGAAGAAGTGAACCGTAACCCGAACGACCCAGAACTTGTTCCTACTGCTAACATTTTTGCTTCTGCAACAAAAAGCTACACAGATTTTAGTCGTGATGCTTTTAACTCAGGTCGTCTAACTCAAGTTTGGGTTCAGTACTGGGGACAAACTGCTTATGCAGATGAAGATCGTTATTTATATCGTGAAACTTCAGCACAAAGCATATACCAGAACACCTATTTAGTTGCAACAGATTTCAAAGCAATTCTTGATTTAAATACTAATGAAGAAACGCGCGATGATGCTGCTGCTTCAGGTGATAACGATAATCAAATCGCTGCATCTCGTATAATGTTATCTTATATGTTTTATGAGTTAACAAATTTCTTCGGTGATGTTCCTTACTATTCTTATGGTTCTGATGATCCAGATTTTCAAGCTCTTAATGTAGATAATAATCTGACTCCTGTATTTGCTCCACAAGAGAAAATATATGCAGATATTCTTAAAGAACTTAGAGCATCTGCAGATATGATCAACACAAGTGCTCCTGTTTTTGTTAGCGGTGATAACATTTTTAATGGTGATGCTGCTAAATGGAAAAAATTTGCAAACTCTTTAATTTTAAGAGTAGCAAATAACCTTAGAGGTACAGATCCTGCAACGGCAACTAGCGCAATTAATACGGCAGTACAATCTGGAGTAATGACTTCAAACGATGACAATGCAGCACAGGCATATGCTGCAGAAGACTTAAATGCATCACCTTGGTGGAGAGCATTTGTTGTAGACGGTCGTACAGATTTTGCAGTAGCAGCTCCATTTATCAATTTATTGAAAGGAGAAACAGGTAACTTTGGCTTAGATCCTCGTTTATTTGAAATGGCAGCTCCTATATCTGCAAGTATCGGTTCTATTACCAGTAACACTTACGAAAGAAGTGAAGATCCTGCAGATTATGAAGGTGCTCCTTATGCATTTAGAAATATGAACGGTCTTAATTTTACTTCGTATTCATTTACTAGTAGTAATGTATTGAAGCAAGATTATAGTGAAGTTCTTATGGAGTATGCCGAAGTACAGTTTATTCTTTCTGAACAAAACAACTGGAATCAAACAAATTATGTTAACGGAGTACGTGCATCTATGGAGAAATGGGGTGTTGCTGATGCAGATATTGATGCATTTGTAGCGACTCTTCCTCCTGCTAGTCAAGAGAATGTTCTTAACCAAAAGTATATAGCATTATATATGCAACCTAACACTGCATATGCTGAATACAGAAAATCAGGTTTCCCAAACATATTATTACTTCCTGGTGACACTGTAACATTACCAGCAAATCAAATTGAAGCGCAAGCTCCTGCAAACCGTATAGAATCATATACTTTCGTTTCAGGTGTTAATGGTGTAACTGATTTACCATTTAGATTGAGATATCCTCAAATATTACAAACACTTAACCGTGAAAATCGTTCTGCAGCTGCTGCTGACTTAGCTAACGGTGACACATTATTAAGTAAATTATTCTGGGACGTTAACTAAGTTAAAGTTCTATTTAGAATATCTAAAACCACCCATTTATATGGGTGGTTTTTTTATTTCACAAAACTTAAAACAAACCTATCTTTGCACCATGTCAAAAAACTCCCACATCTACGGTACCAGATCAATTATTGAAGCGATAAACGCTGGTAAAGAAATAGGCAAAATATATCTACAAAAACGGCTTGCAAACCCCTTATCAAAAGAACTGGAAGGTAAAATACGAGAACACGGTATCTCTGTATCTTATGTTCCTCAAGAGAAACTATATAAACTTTCAGATCAAAATCATCAGGGAGCTATTGCTACCATCTCCCCTATTCGCTTTGCAGATTTTGAAGCAACTGCCGAAGCTATCCTGGCTTCAGAAAAACCGGCATTATTTCTTTTACTT
Source organism: Leeuwenhoekiella sp. W20_SRS_FM14 (assembly GCF_052119605.1). Classification (NCBI taxonomy): domain Bacteria; kingdom Pseudomonadati; phylum Bacteroidota; class Flavobacteriia; order Flavobacteriales; family Flavobacteriaceae; genus Leeuwenhoekiella; species Leeuwenhoekiella sp. W20_SRS_FM14. Next base: position 340,753 of record NZ_JBGQOK010000003.1, read on the forward strand.
GATCAACTTACAGACGTACGTAATTTTGGCGCAATTATACGTACTGCCGTATGCACCGGTGTAGACGCTATTATTGTACCTAAATCTGGTGGTGCACCCGTGACAGATGATACAGTTAAAACTTCAGCAGGGGCTATATTTAATATTCCTATTTGTAAAGTAGATCACATTAAAGATGCTTTATTTTATTTACAAGGCTCTGGTGTGCAAGTGGTAGCAGCAACTGAGAAAACAGAAGATTCTATCTATGATCTAGACTATAAATTATCTACTGCTTTAGTTATGGGTAGCGAAGGTAAAGGGGTTACTGCCGGAGTCTTAAAACTTGTAGATCATAAAGCAAAATTACCTATGGCTGGTAGCATAAGCTCTTTAAATGTTTCGGTAGCCTGTGGTGCATTTCTGTATGAAATTGTAAGACAAAGAAGTTAACCTTTAAAGTCCTTTTCAGAATCGTCTTCAAGCTCTATGGGTGGGTCGATAAAATATCCATTTTCATCAAATTGTTTTAAAAATGGATCATCATCGGGATTATAAGCTTCGGTTTCCCAAACATATTTTGCAGGTTTAGGTATTTTATTTTTTACCATAAAAGCTAAAATTGTGCCAGTTAGGAATCCAGATAAATGGCCTTCCCAGCTCATTCCTTCCTGAATGGGTAATGTCCCCCAGATTAAGCTTCCGTAGAGAAAAACAACAATTAGGGAGAAAGCAGTAAGTCTATAGTTTTTAGACCAAATTCCTTTAAAAAATAAGAAAGAAGCAAGCCCATATACGACTCCACTAGCGCCTATATGATAAGCTTCGCGTCCTATTACCCAGGTGCCAAAACCAGAGCATACTACTATAACTAGTAAAACTTTGAGTGCAACAGGTCTATAGAAATAAATTAAACCCGCCATTAAAACCAAGGTAGGAACACTATTATGCCAGAGGTGACTAAGGCTAGAATGTATAAATGGCGATAAGGCAACTCCTCGCAGCCCAGCCAGATCTCTGGGAAGCACTCCGTATTTAGTGAAATTATATCCAAATCTCAACTCAAACCAAAACACCAACCACATCATAAGCACAAATACCAGCGGATATATAATCACGCTGCTACTAAATTGAAAGGTTGAATTTTGCTTATGACTACTCATATCTAATCTTTACTAGCAATTGCTTATCCAAAATCATAAATTAGGAAATAGTGGCAGTAAATCTCGACTAATTAAATAATTTTGAAGTATGAATGCACCATTAGCAGAACGTTTACGCCCCAAAAATCTTGATGATTATTTAAGTCAGGAGCATCTTGTAGGTGACAAAGGATCACTTACTTCTTCTATAAAATCTGGAATTATACCTTCCTTAATTTTATGGGGTCCTCCGGGTGTGGGTAAAACAACGCTTGCTACTATAATTGCCGAAGAATCTAAGCGACCTTTTTATACTTTAAGTGCAATCAATAGCGGGGTAAAAGATGTGCGTGAGGTTATTGATAAAGCTAAAACTGCCGGCGGATTGTTTACTCAAAAGAATCCTATTTTATTTATTGATGAGATTCACCGCTTTAGTAAATCACAACAAGATTCGCTACTTGCAGCAGTTGAAAAAGGATGGGTAACACTTATAGGTGCAACTACAGAAAACCCCAGTTTTGAGGTAATACCGGCATTATTGTCGCGTTGTCAGGTTTACGTATTAAATCCGTTCTCAGCAGATGACCTAAGAGCACTTTTAAAGCGTGCAATGACTCAAGATGCAATTCTATCCAAGAAAAAAATTATACTAGAGGAAACTGAAGCGTTACTGCGTATAAGCGGTGGTGATGCGCGTAAGCTTTTAAATATTTTTGAATTACTCGTAACTACAACCACTTCTGAAAAGGTTGTAATCACTAATGAAATGGTTAAAAGTAAAGTACAGCAAAACACCGTACTTTATGACAAAACCGGCGAGCAACATTATGACATCATCTCTGCCTTTATAAAGTCTATACGCGGTAGCGATCCTAATGCGGCAGTTTACTATTTAGCCCGAATGATTGAAGGTGGTGAGGATCTCAAGTTTATAGCAAGAAGACTCATTATTTTAGCTTCTGAAGACATTGGGAATGCCAATCCTACAGCGCTGATAATGGCTACAAACTCATTTACAGCCGTGAATACTATTGGCTACCCAGAAGCTCGTATCATTTTAAGTCAGTGTGTAACTTATCTTGCAACCTCACCTAAAAGTAACGCCTCGTATATGGCCATAAACAAAGCCCAACAACTCGTAAAACAAACCGGGGATTTACCTGTACCCATGGCATTACGCAACACTCCTACAAAATTAATGAAAGAATTAGGCTATGGTGAAGAGTACAAATACTCTCACGACGGTGCTGGAAATTTTATTGCTCAGGAGTTTTTACCAGAACAGGTAAAAAATCAAAAACTTTACGATCCCGGCGATAATGCTCGTGAAGACGGAATCAGAAAATTTCTAAAGAATCGTTGGGGCACTAAATACGATTACTAATTACAACTTAAAAGTAAATAAAAGACCTCGAAGCAAACGTTTCGAGGTCTTTTATTTACTGGTTATTTTAAAGTATTTACTTTTTTGTAAATACCATTTTCACTAAGCCAGAAACGCCTTTTATTTCGCGTTCTACAGTAAATTCAGAATTATTATAAAAACCTACGCCTGTGAATTCTGAAGTACTTACGAGATAAGAACCGGCAGATGTTTTTGTCGCAGTTCCTATTTTTGATGATCCCTCATAAACATCAAAACCGTTTGATGTAGGTTTCATTGTAAATGAACCATCTGCACTTACCAAAACAGTAGTTACATCTTCTACTAGTTGAGACTCATTTTGAGCAATGGCAACTTTAGAATCATCAACCACTTCAATTACATCTTCCGCTTTCTCTTCTGCTAAATCTATTTTAGTTTGTGCTGTTTGAATAACACCGGTAACAGCTACTTCTTTGTCCTCTTTCTTTATCTCAGACTGTCTTTTACGTATTTCAGGAACTAAATCTTCTGTTTGAGGTTCTTCCAGTAAATCTGCTTTACTTACAATCTCTTCAGAATAACTATATCCCATATCCTCAAGACCTGCAAATGCTTTTCTAAATGCATCCTGATGCCCCTCTTTAAACGTTTTAATTTTACTTTTTCCTTCAGGAAGCGCAAAGACTTCTTTCCCTCTACAGTTCACTAACGAAATTGCTGCATTGGTACTTAAAAATCCACTTACATCTGCTCGCGCATAAAGCGTATTGCAACCTGACGTATTTAAATCTGAAGGCAATTCTTCATTTTCTAAGTAAGCATTAAAGCCATATTTTATAAATAAGAAACGGGTTAACGCATTTAAATCATATTCACCCGCTTCATTTTGAAATTCAAACTTTTGCGGTATTACAATGTATTTATAATCCTGTAATTCTTGTGCAGACATGCTAAGCCCACAAATTATCAATACTAAACAAACAATATTCTTTTTCATATTTAATAAATATATTTAAGACCAGTACTATTGTAAAAGTCAGTTTATTTTAAATTAAATTATTACATAATATAGAAAGACAAGATATAAAAGATGCAGTAACTAAAACCATTATAAAAAGATTTTTACCGCATCTATGCGATCTATCTCAACCTCTTCATGATCGTGATTAGCCTTATGATAATTAAAAAAAATTGTACGCATACCTATATTTTTAGCTCCTAAAATATCTGCTTCATAGGTATCACCTATCATAATACTTTCCTGAACCTGAGCCCCAGCCTGTGTTAATGCGTGATGAAATATTTTAACATCAGGCTTTTTAACTCCTACAGACTCACTGCTGGTTACGGTTTTAAAAAAGTGATCTATTTTAGATTTTTTCAACTTTAACGCCTGCACCTGTTCAAAACCATTAGTAATAATGTGAAGTGCATATTTTGTATTTAGATCTTCTAACAAGTCTAGCGCACCATCAAACAAGTAATTATGATCTGGCAAATGCGTTATATAATCATCAGACAATTTATTTATTAAATAGTCATCTATATTGATATTTAAGCCCTCAAAACTTTTTTTGAGCCTACCATAGCGCAACTGCTCTTTTGTAATCTTAGATTCTCTAAAATACTTCCAATATTGAAAATTTATCGGACTGTAAACATCTAAAAATTCATCAACAGGAACTACTATTTTATTTTTCTCAAATATGGTTTCAAAAGCAAGTTTAGAGTTTCGGTCAAAATCCCATAAAGTATGATCAAGATCAAAAAAAACGTGCTTTACTCCTGGCAATTTATTCATGTACTAATTGTCTAAAAAATTGTTTCCACTGTCCCTCGTCCTGTCCTTTTCCAGTTACAGATTTATTTTTAAAACTGAATATAAATGTTCCGTTTACCTTCTCAACTTCGGCTTTCATTTTAAAAAAAACGTCCAAAACTTCATTTAAATCTTTTGCATCTAATGCCTCTGCTTCAAAAGACTGAGCCTGTGAACAAATAGGATTTAAAACTAACGGAGTAATACTTTCGTAATCCAGGTCATAAAAGAAAAATGGTGTACAGGTACCCGCTCTAAAACCTAATGTATCAGGATACCCCATAGAATAATCATTCTTTACTTCCTGATTTATCATCTCACGATAATGCGATGGCAAACTTGCCATCTGACTGCCACAGCGTATTGCGTTAAGTGGTTTATTTGTTATACCCTCGAGACGTATTTTTTCAGTTTTCATATTTTTTTGTTGCTCTAATGCTTCCTTAGAAAGCAACAACCCTATTTCACTGTAATCGCCTACCATTTTAATAAGCTCTCTAAACGACTGCTTGTTATACCGTATATTTCTGGTATATGTTGAGAGATCTCCTACCTGAAAAAAGAAAAGGAATTTAAACTTTGATTTTTTCTGAACATTAATAAGCCAACTAAAGGTGTCGTAAGGATCTTTGCGAAGACCTAAATTAATTTGCAGCCTTAGCCACAATCGTGAAAACTGCAATCGCAAAACATCGCTCGCAAAACTGGTAATTTCTCGTATAAATCCTATATCATACATCTCATAAGCCTGCTCAACATCTACCAGTGCCTGAAATGCAAATTTCTTAGTCACAAATTCATAATCTGGAAATTTTAATTGCAGTACATCCTTAAAATGATAGGCCCAGATGTCTATAACGGGTTCGGTAAGAAAATCTTCCTGATACCCCAAACTTTCTGATGCCGGAAACCTTCCTTCTGCATCTTTTACGTGTGGTAAAAATTCTTCATACCTGCTTAACAGTACAAATGCAGCAGCAAATATATCATAAGGCAATGCACTTTTTGTACCCGTAACAAAGAAGCATTTTGTATCTAACCAGGGCTGTACATTTATCTCCATATCAGAAATACCCTGTTCAAAAAGTACTTCTTGACTTTTAATATGTATTTCTTTTCCTAAGGGTTTATTTGTGTATGATAATTTTAAGCTATCATGTACAATAAACTCATCTACAGCTGTGGTAAATTTAACCGGAATCCCCAGTATTGCCGTACATATATGCTTAAATGTATAACGTAAACGAGGGGTAATTTTATGAGTATAAACTAAAAGCATAAACGAGTTCTAGAAGGCAAGTTCTGTATTTTACTTAGAAAGCCGAAAGAATTATAATAAACCTTCATCTGCGAAGCTAAAATAGGCTTTTTCGGTAATGATTAAATGATCAAGAACCTTTATATCTAAGCTTTGGGAAGCATTTTTTAATTTTTCTGTGATATTTTTATCTGCCTGGCTGGGTTTCAAGGCGCCTGAAGGATGGTTGTGCGCTAGAATAATCGAGACCGCCCCTGTTTCTAGTGCTTTCTTAAATACAAGACGTACATCTACTAAAGTGCCGGTCATACCACCTTTGCTTAACTGATGCATACTAAGTACTTTATTAGCGTTATTTAAGTACAGAATCCAAAATTCTTCATGCGCAAGCTCTCCTAATACAGGTTGAAGCAATTCAAAAACAGAGTGGCTTCCTGAAATTTTCTTTACCTCAGCTACATCTTCTAAGCGTCTGCGACGACCCAACTCTAAAGCCGCTGCAATTGTCACACCTTTAGCCTCGCCAATACCTTTAAATTTTAGGAGTTGATCTATACTTAACTTGCCTAAAGCATTTAAATTATTATTTACAGAAGCTAAAATTCGTTTACTTAAAGCTACCGCACTTTCATTACGACTACCAGATCCTATGAGTATAGCTACCAATTCTGCATCTGTTAAAGCATCTTTGCCCTTGCTGAGTAGTTTTTCTCGAGGACGATCATCTAAGGACCACTTTTTTATTGAAAATGAATCTAAATCTTCTGACATACAATCGTTATTTTCAATATAAAATTGAAAGAGTGATTACTTTTAAATACCTAAGCATCAGTTAAATTATAATATATAAATTTATAAAATGTAATTCTACGATAACTCGTAAAAAAATAAAATATGGAAAGTCTATTTCATGCAAATACACACATTGCTATACTTAAACGTTTAGAATCTTTAAGTCCTAATTCTATTGCTTCGTGGGGTAAAATGAATGTAAGCCAAATGCTTAATCACTGTCAAAAACCATTAGAAATCCCACTTTATAATAGAGATTTTAATTTAAAATCTAACTTTTTAATTAAGCTCCTCTTCAAAAAATCGATGTATGATGATTCAAAAATTAGAAAAAATCTCCCCACTCCTAAAGCTTTTAAAATAATTGAAACTAAAGATTTTTTAACCGAAAAAACTCAACTTAAAAAATTGATTGAAGATTTTTATGAGCTTCGTTCAAAAGAATCTTTTCAGCCGCATCCTGTTTTTGGTAACTTTACTACTTCACAATGGGGTCAGATGCAATACAAACATCTAGATCACCATTTTACACAATTTGGAGTATGAGTTTATATCCACCCCCGCACCACCAGGAATCTGGCTTTGCAAACGCGGTTAAAACACTACAGACCTTCCCTCTGGCATTATTAATCACAACACAAAATGATGTCCCCCTCCTCACTCATTTACCACTAATTTACAAGGCAGACAATAATCTGGGTAAACTAGTAGGCCATATAGATAACAATAATCCGCAACTTCAACACTTAAAGCCAGGTGCAGATGTAACCCTTGTTTTTAATGGACCAGACAGCTATATATCGCCAGCTATCTATACCACTCGTCAACTACCTACTTGGAATTATATTAAGGTTCATTTAGAAGGAAAAATTATACGTCATCAAAATATCGACGAATTAAAAAATACAATGGTAGAACTTACGCATACTCTTGAAGGTGATCAACAACGTTTTGTTCTAGATAAAGATGATTCTAGAATGGAAGCCTTTGTTAACTATGTAACGGGTTTTGAAATAGAAATAACGAACTGGGAGGGAAAATTTAAACTTTCACAAGACAAATTAAAGAAAGACCAGGAGAAAGCAAAATTTGCATTAAAAGACAGTTACTCCGCTATTATGAGTGATTATATAGATTTTATATATAAACGACATATCCCCAAGATTTAAGCCTAATTTCAAATAAAAGAATAGTTAGAAAGCCTCGTCTATATGCACTTTGTCGTAATTTTTAACCTTTTTAAGGTGCATTTACTGATTTAAAATTAATAATTATCTACAAAAATATGTATTAATCAAATTTTGCGTAACCATTCGTCGACACTTAAATGTAACTCACCTTTAGCAATATCCACTTAGGCTAACTGTATATGATTTCCTACAAGTTATTAATAGTTTTACATTAGAAATGAGATCTTTTACCCCTCAGAATATTAGTATTGTTAATACGAAAACCGGGAATTATGCGAATAACTAAAGAAAGTTTATACAATCCTTTTTTTGTAGTCTTTACCTCTGTTTTCTTATCTACACTAACATTTACGCTAGTCTTCTCATATACAGCCTGGGAAGACTTTTGGATAGGATTTTGGATGAGTGCTATCATACCTTTTGTGGTATCCTGCCCAATAGCAATAATTATGAATCGTTACTTTAAACGGCTAGATCTTCAAAAACAAAAATTAGAAAAATTAGATTCTACTAATAAAAAATTATTTGCGCTAATCTCTCATGATGTGCGCACTCCTTTGAATAATCTTAAAACGGTTATAGAACTATTTAACAATAATAGTATAGATATAGAAGAAAGTAAATCACTTTTAAATGATCTTTCAGGAAGATTAGATAACGTAACGCTGTTTCTAGATGGTTTATTAGATTGGTCAAAAAAACAGACCCAGGATAAACAAATTGAAAAAACACCTTTTCAAAGTGCAGATTTAATAAAATCTATTCTAAAACTTATGCAACCTCAGGCTCAGGATAAAAATATTGAAATAGTAACTCAAAATATAAATGCTAAAATATATGCTGATATAGACAGTTACTCATTTGTACTTAGAAATCTAATTCACAATGCAATAAAATTTACACCTTCAAATGGGGTTATCACCATTAATATCTACGTAGAAGATAATTTTGTTTATACAACAGTCACAGATACCGGCCTGGGAATTTCACCCAAAGTGATAGAAAAGATTATGAATGGTGAAAATTGGTTTACAACCCCGGGCACTTTTAATGAATTAGGATCTGGTTTTGGCTTAAAAACCTGTATGTTTTATTTAGAAAAAAATAAAGGATCACTAAGCATCAAAAGCGAAGTTGGCGCTGGTAGCACACTTACGTTTAGACTTCCAAAAGCCAGAGATTAACTGAAGGCTTCAAAACCTAAGTTTGTAGTTAACTAGAGTAACTCTTGAATTTTATCAAAGTCTAAACCACCATAGTTACCACTACTCATTAACAACAATACACTATCGTTGAATTTTGAATTTACAAGGAAATCCTTGAAGGTTGTAGCATCTGTAAAAATGGTCAAATCATCCCGCTCGAACGCTTGAGCAATTTGTTCTTTACTTATAGTTTCAAGCTTTTTGATAGCAACTGCTTCTGGAGAATAGAAAACAACTGCTTCTTCAGCAGAATCTAATGCTCCTTTGTAGCCTTTTATAAAATCAGCATTTAAGCTACTATATGTGTGTAGTTCTAAACAAGCAACTAAGCGCTTATCAGGAAATTGATTCTTTACAGCCTCAGTAGTTGCTTTAACTTTTGAAGGCGAGTGAGCAAAATCTTTAAACGCAATATTAGTGGCAGTTTCACCTATCTTTTCAAGACGTTTTGCGGCCCCCTCAAAACTGGCTATAGCCTCATAAAAATCATCTTCGTCAACACCCATATGTTGACAAATCCATTTTGCACCTGCAAGGTTATTTAAATTATGTTTCCCAAAAACAGATATAGGCATTGGCCCTTCTGGAGTTTCTAAAAGCGTTTCCCCATCTTCGATGGTGTATTCTGGTGTCGAGTAGGGATGTTTGCGCGTTGGCGCTTCAGCAGCTTCAACTATTCGCTTTACCTCAGCATCTTCTTCATTATAAACAAGAATACCTCCTCGTGAGATTGACTCAGCAAAAATCTCAAATTGCTCAATATAATTTTCATATGTCGGAAACACATTAACGTGGTCCCAGGCAATTCCACTAATCAATGCAATATTAGGTTTATATAAATGAAATTTTGGTCTTCGGTCTATAGGCGATGATAAATACTCATCTCCTTCAAGAAGAATAAAGTCATTCTCTTCGGTTAAATGCACCATCGTATCAAATCCCGGTAGCTGCGCTCCCACCATAAAATCTACCTCTTTATTCTGATAATGCAGTACATGCAAAATCATAGCAGTTATGGTAGTTTTTCCGTGAGAACCACCAATAACTACACGAGTTTTTTCCTTAGACTGTTCGTATAAAAATTCTGGATAGCTGTATATTTTTATCCCTTCTGCTTGTGCTTTGAGTAATTCAGGATTATCTTCTTTTGCGTGCATACCCAGAATAACCGCATCTAAATCTGATGTAATTTTATCTGGAAACCAGCCTAGTTCAACTGGTAATAAACCGTAATTAGCTAAACGAGTCTTAGAAGGTTCAAAAATAGCATCATCACTCCCGCTAATTGTGTATCCTTTGTGATGAAGCGCCAGGGCTAGATTATGCATTGCACTACCACCTATTGCTATAAAATGTACTTTCATAATCGCCTTTGAATTGAGTCTGCAAGTTAAGAAATCAGAAGTAGCTCGCTTAAAATAAGTTTAAGATTCTAATATCACATAGCAAGAATATTCTTTTTCTCATCTATAGCCTTATCAAAATCAGGAAGATCTTGAAGACACAAATTTATATAATGTAAAGCACGGGTTTTATCACCCTGATTTTTATAAATCTGAGCCATCCTATATTGCGCCCAGCCCACAGGAACACCATCTTTATATGAGTAGTTTGCAATATATTGCTTAAGACTTGCCAGACCTAAAACAGGCTCTATATTAAATTCTGCCGCAATTTTACCTATCTGGTAATTTATTTGATTGCGCTTATGTATTTTAAAACTTGTTGTGGCTGCATCTAAAGCTTTCTGCGGCTCGTTGTCCTTTTCATAAAGCGCTATAAGCTTAGCATAGGTAGTAGGAGAGCCACCTACCTTAATGGCACTTTTGTAGAATTGTTCGGCTTCCTTTAAATTATTTTGATGCTCCTCTACATAGCCTCTTGCTAAATAGCCATCTACAGGAGATATCTTCTGAAGCTCTAAAGCATAATCACGTGCTTTACTTGTGCTACCTCCTATAATACCCGGTAATTGCAGATATAACTCTACAAGAGCCCAGCGGGTTTCTATATGATTGGGATCTAGTTCTGCTGCTTTATGAAAGTGTTCTTTTATATCGTCTATATAGGTTAATGCTCTAATACGACTTATACTCAAAGCTTTCATACCTAATGCCCCACCATATTTAAAATGATAATTTGCATTAGAGGGTTGCTCCTTAACCAATTCTTCATAATAACCTAGAGCAGTATCCCATTTTTTATCGTAAGAAGCGATATCTCCTAAATATTCGCGAGTGAGTTTATCTTTAGGATATTTTTTTAAATAAGAGAGTAAAATAGGCTTTGCTTTTTCAAACTTTTCAGCTTTGTAATAGTTTTCAGCCATTACAAATTCGGTGCTTTGAGCATTACCGGAAATTGAAAATTTTAGTAAAAAAATGAAAAGCATTAAATGTATGCGCATACCTGGTTGTTTTGACCAAAGCTAAACAAAAAGCAGACCAGAAATAAACATTACCTAATAATTACCTTTTACTTTTTACTTTTCTGGCGGAAAATTTTTAAATATTTTCTGACTCACTTTTGTGTAGTAAGAAACCCGATCCTGAGGGTTTGTATTAAGTGCTATATTGCTGTCGCTCACTGCTTGCCAAACCAGCATGTCTTTTTTGCTATCTACTAAATCTATTGTTATAGTCTGATGATCTTTGCTACCGCCTAAAGGAATACCTGCACCAATACTCAAGCCCCCACCATAGCTACCACCACCTACACCCACGCCTACTGAATTTTGCGAGTTTTCACGGTACTGATCAGAGATAATATTTATTAATAAATCTGGAGTTTCAGATTTTACAAATCCTTTTTGTTGCATCACTATATCTATAGCATCAATTAGGCGATTTGCATCTAACTGACTCAAACCTGTTTGCATATCTGGGAGAAAATTATAGGTTTTGTATTCTGCAAAATTTATTTGCTCATCGTAATCATAGTTAACCTGAGTAGAACCACAAGAAATTATTAAAAACGAAACCGCTAAAACTAAAAAATACTTCATCATACTGCTTTTCTTTAAAAATAAGCAAAATGATGAAGTATGATAGTCAATAAAAGCTTAAAAGAAGAAACTTGTTTGGGTTACTTAACTTCAGGTTTGTTAAGCATAGCCCAAAGCTTATCTTTTAACTCAACAAGTCCCTGCTGTGCTACAGAAGATATAAATAGATACTCTACAGGAAGACTTTTATCAAGCTCTTTTTTTAATTCAGACTTAAGCTCTGCATCTAGCATATCACATTTGGTAATCGCTATCAACTTATCTTTATCTAAAAGTTCTGGATTGTATTTCTCTAATTCGTTTAATAAAATCTGATACTGCTCACCTACATTAGGAGCATCTGCAGGTATCATAAAAAGCAATGTAGAATTGCGTTCAATATGCCTTAAAAAACGGTAACCAAGTCCCTTACCTTCTGCAGCTCCTTCAATAATACCAGGTATATCTGCAATTACAAAAGTTTGAAAGTCACGGTACTGTACAATTCCTAGATTCGGTTTTAGCGTAGTAAACTCGTAATTGGCGATTTTTGGCTTTGCCGCAGTAATTACTGAAAGTAAAGTAGATTTACCTGCATTAGGAAATCCTACAAGACCTACATCTGCCAGTACTTTAAGTTCTAAAGTAACATTTACCTCTTCCCCATCCATTCCGGGTTGTGCATAGCGTGGTGTCTGGTTTGTTGCAGTTTTAAAATGCGCGTTTCCTAAACCACCCATACCTCCTTTAGCGATGATGAATTCTTCATCTGCCTCGGTAAGTTCTTTAAGTATCTCCTGCGTTTCAGTATCCCGCACTACAGTACCCAGAGGCACCTCGATGTACATGTCTTCACCATCTGCACCGGTACTGGTTTGCTTACTTCCGTTAGAACCGTGACCGGCTCTGGTATGTCTTTTAAACTTTAAATGTAAAAGTGTCCACAAATTAGGATTTGTACGTAAGATTACATGACCTCCACGGCCACCATCACCACCATCAGGACCTCCTTTTGTAACAAATTTTTCACGGCGTAAATGAGCCGAGCCACCACCACCTTTACCAGATGTTACGTGCATCTTTACATAGTCAACAAAATTTCCTTCGGTCATAAATAGTTAAAAGTTTAAATATAAAATGAGAGCTGTAAGTAACTCTCAATTTTGACATTTGTAATTTATAATGCGTCTATGGTTTTACTTAGACGCTCTGTAATTTCAGGTACGTTACCTACCCCATCTACTCCAAAATATTTATTCTGCTTCTGGTAGTATTCTTTTAAGATAGCAGTCTCCCCATAGTATACTTTTATACGATTGCGTATAACAGTCTCATCTGCATCGTCTTTTCTACCACTGGTTTTACCGCGCTCTAGAAGACGCTGTATTAAAATCTCGTCATCTACTTCTAAGGCTATCATAGCAGAAACTTCGGTATCTTTCTGTTTTAAAAGCGAGTCTAATGCTTCAGCCTGAGCAGTTGTTCTGGGAAAACCGTCGAATATAAAACCATTTGCATCAGCATTTTTATCAACTTCAGCGCTCAGCATATCTATGGTAACTGTATCTGGCACGAGCTGTCCTTTATCTATAAAAGACTTTGCAAGCATACCCAGTTCTGTAGCATTTTTAATATTATATCTAAAAACATCTCCTGTCGAAATATGAATCAGGTTATATTTTTCTTTTAGAAAAGAGGCTTGTGTTCCCTTCCCGGCACCAGGAGGGCCAAACAATACCAAATTTGTCATTTTTGTGGTTTTAAGTTTATAAATAGCATTGAGGTTACGCCCCAAACCGTTATAATCAAGGCCGTATCCCACTATAAAATCATTAGGAATCTCAAGCCCTACGTAATGTATTTTGTATTCTTTTGTGTAAGCTTCAGGCTTAAAAAATAAACTGGCAAAACGGTAATTTTTAACTCCACCACTCACCATCATTTCGGTGAGCTTTGCTATGGTATTACCGCTATCTACGATGTCTTCTATGATAATCACTTCACGATCTTCAAGATCTGCATCAATAGGAATATGAGTCATAACCTGCCCGGTACTCGAGGTACCATCATAAGAACTCAGTTTTAAAAACTCAATCTCACAGTTACCGTTAAATCTGCTCAATAATTCTGTAGCAAATTTAAAAGCCCCATTAAGAACTACGAGAAACAAGGGCTCTTTACCCTCGTAATCATGGTTAATTCTAGCTGCTACTTTTTCAATTGCATTTAAAAGTTCATCTTCTGAAATAAACTCATTAAAATGGAGACCGCGTAGTTTGATCATGGTTAGTCTGGCAGTGGTTTAAACTAAACGACAAAGATACATATTGTTAGTTAATATAAACCTGTAGATAGCTCATTAACAAAAGAGGTCTTTAAATTAAGAATAAGCGCATTTCATACTGAAGGTTTTAAGAACTTAACTTCTGCATTCTTCCTCTAAAAACTTACTTTTGCATTCACTAATTTTAGACGCTAAAAGACATCTATTTAATGAACTCTTATTTCTCTTCAGACTTTAAACTTGCTATTTTAGGTGGCGGTCAATTAGGCAAAATGATGCTGTACGAAACCCGTAAATTTGATATACAAACTGCGGTTTTAGACCCTAGCAATGAAGCTCCTTCCCGTATTGCAGCAAACTATTTTGAACAGGGGGATTTGATGGACTTTACTACGGTTTATAACTTCGGAAAAAAAGCCGATGTGGTAACTTTTGAGATTGAAGCCGTAAATGTAGAAGCTCTAGAAAAACTGCAGTCTGAAGGAATCACCGTTTATCCCAGCCCGCAGACGTTGCGAAAAATTCAGGATAAAGGGGTTCAAAAAGACTTTTATTCAGAAAAAAATATTCCCACAGCTCCCTACAAACGATACCCCAATCTAGAAGCTTTAAAACTAGCCATTACCGCACGGCAAACCAGTTTACCATTTGTATGGAAAAGCACTCAAGGTGGTTATGATGGTAAAGGTGTGCAGGTAGTGCGCTCTATTGATGATCTTGCTAAGCTTATCGATGTGCCCTGTATTGCTGAAGAAATGATTGCATTTAAAAATGAGCTTGCGGTAATTGTCGTGCGTAATCCCAGTGGGGAAGTAAGATCTTACCCTGTTGTAGAAATGGAGTTTCACCCGGAAGCTAACCAGGTAGAATATGTGATTTGTCCTGCTCGTATTGATGAGGCTGTAGCTCAGAAAGCACGTGATGTTGCAACTAAAGTTTCCGAGGCATTTGAACACGTTGGCTTACTGGCTGTAGAGTTATTTCAAACTCAGGATGACCAGATCATTGTAAATGAAGTAGCGCCCAGACCCCACAACAGTGGTCATTATAGTATAGAAGGTAGTTATACAAATCAATTTGAACAACACCTGCGTGCCATTTTAAATCTTCCGTTAGGAGAGACCGAAAGCAAAATAGGCGCCGTTATGGTTAACCTTGTAGGAGAAGAAGGCTATACCGGTGATGTATTTTATGATAAGATGGGAAAAATTCTGGCTTTAAAAGGTGTTACGCCACATATTTATGGAAAACGAGAAACCAGACCCTTTAGAAAAATGGGGCACGTCACTATCGTAAATAGCGATCTAAGTGAAGCCCGTAAAATTGCTGAAGAAGTAAAGAAAACGATCAAAGTCATCACAAAAATATAAGCTAAAACACATCTTATGGTAGGAATTATAATGGGAAGTACCAGCGATATGCCGGTAATGCAAGCGGCTATAGATATACTAAAACAGTTTAATATAGATACAGAAGTCGATATTGTTTCTGCTCACCGTACTCCAGACAAATTATTTGATTATGGCAAAAATGCTCACGAGCGAGGTATACAGGTAATCATTGCAGGAGCTGGTGGTGCTGCTCATTTACCGGGTATGATTGCATCCCTTTCACCACTGCCAGTTATAGGTGTCCCAGTGAAATCACGTAACTCTATAGATGGTTGGGATTCTGTACTATCAATTTTACAGATGCCGGGTGGTGTACCGGTTGCAACTGTAGCACTTGATGGGGCACAAAATGCAGGAATTTTAGCGGCTCAAATATTGGGCGCTACTAATAAATCAATACGCGATAAGATTCTTCAGTACAAGGATGGACTGAAACAGAAGGTTATAGAAGGTGCTGCTGAAGTTAAGAAATAAAAAAGAGCCGTTAAAAAACGGCTCCTATAGAAATGCTTCGGCAAATTAAAAGTTATTTATTAACCATTCTAAATATTATTAATCAAAACCAGCTACAGATCTATGCTAATGTCTTCATTTTGAATTAACAAATTTAAAAAAAATACATAATAAATTCGTTAAAATAAATACAATGCTAGACAAAATACTTATTTCTCAAAAAACTCATTGAAAATTGAAAAATTCAGAAAATATACTACTCAAAACTTTTGATATAACTCCTTTTGATCTTATTCAAGATTCTGATTATCAAAAAGCTATAGAGCACGCCATAGCAGAAGCACGTTTAGAGATTGATCAAATCACAAATTCTACGGAGCCACCCACATTTACAAATACAATCGCTGCATTAGATTATGCCGGTTATAAATTAGACCGGGTAAGCAGTGTTTTTTTTAATATAAATAGTGCAGAAACAAATGATGCAATTCAGAAAACAGCGCAGGAAGTTTCCCCGCTTCTATCTGAATTCTCAAATGACATAACGCTTAATGAGACGCTATTTAAGCGCGTAAAGCAGGTTTATGATGCACGTGAGACATTAGAACTTACCCGAGAAGAACAGGTTTTATTAGAAAAAAAATACAAAGGTTTTGCTCGTAATGGAGCTAATCTTCCCGAAGATAAAAAAGCGCGTCTTCGGGAAATTGACACTAAACTTGCTAAACTTGCTTTAACTTTTGGTGAGAATATTTTAGCCGAGACTAACAAATACGAACTTCAAATCACAAATGAGGCTGATCTTGCGGGATTACCCGAAAGTACTAAGGAAGCTGCAGCACAAACAGCTGAGGAAAAAGGTAAAGAGGGAGGGGTTTTCACACTTGAATATCCCAGTTACATACCTTTTATGAAGTATGCCGAAAATAGAGAATTGCGTAAACAAATGGCAATTGCTTTTGGAGCAAAAGGTTTTCATAATGATGATTTAGATAATCAGCAAAACGTACTTGACATTGTAAATCTGCGTCACGAGCGAGCTAACCTCTTAGGTTACAAAACCCACGCGCACTTTGTTCTTGAAGAACGTATGGCAAAAAATCCTGAGAATGTAACTCGTTTTCTTGAAGATTTGTTAGAAAAGGCAAAACCAGCCGCCGAACTCGAGTTTAAACAACTTGAGAATTTTGCTAAAGAACGTGATGGGATAGACCAATTACAAAAGTGGGACAGCGCTTTCTATTCTGAAAAATTAAAGCAACAACTGTTTGAGCTTGATGACGAACTTCTAAAACCTTATTTCAAATTAGAAAACGTAATTGAAGGCGTATTTACCGTAGCCAATAAATTATACAACTTGAGATTTGTCGAAGTTTTTGACATTCCTACCTACCATAAAGACGTAAAAACCTATCAGGTATTTGACGAGAAAGATAACTTTATTGCATTATTCTATGCAGATTTTCATCCCAGAGCAGGAAAACGTGGTGGCGCATGGATGACTCAGTTTAAAGGTCAATTTATTAAAGACGGTATTAATGAACGTCCACACGTATCTAATGTGTGCAACTTCACAAAACCTACCGCTTCAAAACCCTCTTTACTTACTTTTAATGAGGTAACAACATTGTTTCATGAGTTTGGTCACGGCTTACACGGTATGCTTGCCAATACAACCTACCCTAGCTTATCCGGACCTTCTGTATTTTGGGATTTTGTAGAATTACCCAGTCAGATTTTAGAGAACTGGTGTTATGAACCGGAAGCATTAGCACTTTTTGCTAAACACTATGAAACCGGCGAAACCATACCCATGGTTCTAATTGATAAAATTAAGAATGCAGCTAACTTTCAGGAAGGGATGCAAACCCTACGCCAATTGAGTTTTGGTATTCTTGATATGTCATGGCACGGTGCAGACCCCAGCGGAATAACCAGCGTTAAAGCACATGAAGACGCTGCTTTTGAAAACACCAAACTATATCCAGATGTTGCCGAAAATTGTATGAGTGTCGCATTCTCTCACATCTTTCAAGGCGGGTACTCTAGTGGTTATTATTCCTACAAATGGGCAGAAGTTCTCGACGCAGATGCATTTGCTTATTTTCAGGAACAAGGTATTTTTAACAAAGAAGTAGCTCAAAAATTCAAAGATCACGTACTCTCTCAAGGAGGTACCGAAGATCCTATGGTTTTGTATAAACGTTTCCGCGGAAAAGAACCGAATCCTGAAGCTTTATTAAAAAGAGCAGGATTGATAAACTAAATCACAAATGTCAAATTGCCCAAACTGCAAGTCTAAATTATCAACTCTAAAAGTTTTGAAAAGCTTTTGGAGTTTAAGAAGATATCCACCATTTAGCTGCCCTATTTGCGAAACGAAATTAAATCACACTGCTTCTAACCGAATGTCAGGAGGTCTAATAGTTGGGGTTGCAATATTTGTCTCAATGACTTACACAAGTAATCGTGATTTTGCTATTAATAAAACATTGATTACAATTCTACTCATGCTTTGTATAGCATTATTACTATCTGTTGTAGCAGTACAGTTCTTTAAAATTGAAAAATACTGATTAAAATGAGAAAGCTTATTGGTTTAAATAAATAGATCAATAAGCTTTTTTTAATTTAGGCCTATCTACCTATTCTTTTCCTCGATCCATTTACTCATAAACTTAGAAGCCTGTAAGGATTGATGCCAAAGCATAGACCCTGTAAAATTTGCCTGACGGTGGTGTTCTAAATTCAGCTTTAATTCATTTAGTCGTTCTGCGAATTGTGGTTGCCAGCTACTCGCTAAAAAACGCGTATTTATTATTTCAATTCCATTAGATTGAGCTTGTTGCCATTTATCTTTATTTACATATAATTCTATGGCGGCTTGCGCAAAAAGATTAGAATCGTCAGTTATGCATCCATTAAAGGGTAAATCTCCATGCATTCCTTCAGCACCCACCGTGCTGGTTACGGCAGGAGTACCACATTGCATAGCTTCTAGTAATTTTCCTTTTAAACCTGCTCCGGTCAATAATGGCGCCACTAATACGCGCGCACTTTCAATAACTTCAAATGCGCTTTCGGCTCTGCCTAAAACATAAAAATTCTCTTTTGGATTATGCAATTGCGTATGCTTTTCGGCAGGATACGAACCATAAACACGCATTTGAGCGTCGGGAAGTTGTTGTTTGATTAACGGCCAGATTTCTGTTTTTAATTGGCGTACCGAAAGCCAATTAGGCTCGTGTCTAAAATTACCTATCGTTACAAAATGAGCACGATTTTCATACGTTTTCCAACTATTAATAGTAGTATCGCTTACTTGCTCAACCATAAATGGTAAATAGAAAATTTGCTGACCTGGAACCTTAAAATAAGATTGTAAAAGCTGCATTTCTATCTCAGAAATAACTAAAGACAAATCACAGCGGTAAATACTTGCAACTTCGCGTTTAGCAAAATCGTTATCTAAAAATTGCTCCGAAAAAATTTCCCTTGCCTTTAGCGCTGCTTCCCTACCCTTACGTAATCCGTGAAGGTCTATGGTTTCTAAAACCCGAATCGCTTGGGGACACTGTTCTTTTACACGCCAACCAAATTGCTCCTCTACTACAAACTTGTCAAAAAGAACCAGAGCTGGATCAAGTTCTTTAATATAGGTATCAAAAGACGTATCATTTAACTGTATCTCTTGAGTAAACACCTGCTGTTCTTCAAGATTTTCTGCATACGCCGTTTTGCCTGCGGCACAAGCAAAATGTATTTCAAAATTCTGCTTTTTTAACGCCTCGAGTAATTGAAGAATGCGCGCCCCTGCAGCAGAAGAAACTGGTTCTGGCCAAACGTTACCAATGATCAATGCTTTCATCCTGCAAATATACTTTTAGCTAGGGAATAAATAAGTTTCATTTATTACTGAAACTTTAAAATATTTAATTATATTTGATTATGGAATTTAAAAAAGCAAAAGATCAATTTTTACAAACCTGGGGAGCATTGGGCTCTCAATGGGGCATTAATAAAACAATGGCGCAAATACATGCTCTTTTAATGATATCGCCAGATTCACTATCAATGGAGGATATTATGGAAGAATTACAGATTTCCCGCGGAAATGCCAGTATGAATTTACGTGGTCTTATAGATTGGGGTATTGTCTATAAAGAATATAAGCCCGGTGAACGTCGTGAATATTTTGTTGCTGATCAAGATGTTGATTCTTTAGCCCGCAAGATTGCAATTGAAAGAAGTAAACGTGAAGTAAAACCAGCACTACGAGTACTTGCAGGTGTTAAAAATTTTGATGATGACAATAGCAATGAAGCACTAAAATTTAAGATGAAAACGCAAGAATTACACGACTTTGTTGAAAAGGCTGATACCATGCTTGAAAAAATAATTAACCAAAAAGAAAATTGGATTACAAAAACAATAATGAAGCTTATGACCTAAGCTTTTTTATTTAGATTTAGTTTTCAATATTTTCTGAAAGTTTAAAAAATAAATTTGGATTGATGGTGATAAATAAATTACAATATCTTGTCTTCAATTATTTCATTATTAGTGTTTGGCTAATAAATGGTTTAGTCTGTAAAATCCTAAACTTAGTTCCCAGACATCAAGAAATAGTAGGTGAAATTCTCGGAAACAAATATGCTCCTCAATTGACTATTTTAATAGGTTTTTCTGAAATTATAATGTCTATCTGGATTTTATCTCGTTATAAACAGCAATTAAATGCGTGGTTACAAATAGGAATAATTTTATTAATGAATTGCCTAGAGTTTATCTGTGTTCCTAATTTATTAGTGTGGGGAAAATTTAATCTTGTATTTGCTGTATTATTCTGTGGGTTTATATACTACACAAACTTTATCCTAACAAAACAATAAGAGGCTATGGCTATCACTCTAAAAAATCATCCTTTTGCAGTTGAAGCTTTTTTTCAAAATTCAACTGTTTTAACTTTTGCTGTAGCTAAAGAGGAGTTAACTCCACTAATACCTTCATGTTTAGAATTAGACACCTTAGATGACAAGTGGGGTTTTTAGCGGTGGCAATGGTTGATACTAAAGACTTACGTCCTAAAGGATTTCCAAAATTTATGGGGAATGATTTTTTTTTAATTGGCTACCGCATATTTGTACGTTATATAGATCAAAGAGACAAAAGGCTTCGAGGTTTGTATATTATAAAATCTGAAACTAATAAAAAGCTTATGCAATTAATGGGTAACTTATTTACCCATTATAATTATTCCTCAACAGATATAAAACATCGCAAAACTGACAAAGGCATCGAGATAAAATCTGTAAAATCTGATTTTAAACTTAATATTGTCACAACTAAGAATACCGAAATTACGCTTCCTAATAGCTCTCCATTTACTAATTGGAAAAAAGCACGACGATTTGCAGGTCCCTTGCCATATACATTTACTTACAATACAGAAAAGAAAGAGGTTTTAATAATTGAAGGGGTACGGCAGAACTGGAAACCCAAAGCTGTTGAAGTTTTAGATTATAAATTTTCATTTATAGACTCTTTAAAGTTTAAAGAAATACATCTTGCAAATGCTTTTTCTATCACCGATGTTCCTTATTACTGGAAAAAAGGAAAAATTGAATTATGGAGTTAAAACGCGGCAAATTTCAAGGAGTACTCAATATACTAAGTTTCAACAGGCATTTTTATATCATTGGTTTATCTACACTTCTGGTATTCGGCCTAAGTCATTATTTCATTAATTGGAACACCAGCCTATTTTTGATTATACTAATTGCATTTATATATGGTTTAATGGCCCCACTAATTGTTTCAGCTTATGTGTATGACTTCACGGGATATTACAAGATGTCGTGGTTAAATAACTTAAAACTGAACTCATCAAAAATTACGCAAATCGTAAATATTAATGCTGGCTTTGATGAAACTAGCTTTATTCTGAACAAAAAATTTGAGACAGCTCAAATACGTGTTTTTGACTTTTATGATAGTAAAAGACATACAGAGCCGGCAATCGTGAGGGCTCGTAAGGTGAGCTCGGTATTTCCTAATACACAACAAATAAATTCACGACAAATTCCTATGAATAATAAATCTACAGATATAATATTTTTACTTTCTGCCTTGCATGAAATAAGATCAAACTCAGAAAGAATAGATTTTTTAAAAGAGTGTAAAAGAATTCATAAACCAGAAGGACATTTGATTATTATAGAACACTTAAGAGATTTACCTAATTTCCTAGCCTTCTCTTTCGGTTTTACACATTTCTTTTCTAAAAAAACCTGGCTAGATGTTTTAAAAAAAGCTCGTTTTATTGAAACAAGAGAATTAAAATTCACACCATTTATGTCAATTTTTGTAAGCAACATATGATGATTTATATGCAAACTCAACTACAAATTATAGGTGTTATTTTAATTGTATTAGCATTAGTACATATTGCATTCCCTAAATATTTTGATTGGCAAAATGGCTTGAAATCACTTTCGCTTATTAATAAGCAAATCTTTCAAGTACATACATTCTTTATTGCATTTACCGTGTTTTTAATTGGACTACTCTGCATAACGTCTGCAGAACAATTAACGACTACATCTTTGGGTAAGACAATTTGTTTTGGCTTGGGAATATTTTGGTCCGTACGGCTATTTTTTCAATTCTTTGTTTATTCTCCAAAACTTTGGAAAGGCAAGAGGTTTGAAACAAGTGTTCATATTGTATTTACTCTATTGTGGATTTACCTCAGCACGGTGTTTCTAATTATTTATTTTCAATAAAAAAACCCATCTGTAGTATACAGATGGGTTTAAGTTTTATTAATCACAATTAAATTATGCTTCTTCCATATATTCTTCTATAGGAGCACATGTACAAATTAAGTTACGATCACCATAAGCATCATCAACACGACGTACAGTAGGCCAGAATTTATTGTCTGCCACATATTCAAGCGGGTAAGCAGCCTGTTCTCTTGTGTATGGTAAATCCCAGGAATCTGCTGTAAGCATCATAAGCGTGTGTGGTGCGTTCTTAAGTACATTGTTTTCGTTTTCTGCAGTTGCTGCGTCAATCTCTTTTCTAATACAATTCATTGCATCGCAAAAACGATCTAGTTCAGATTTACTTTCACTTTCAGTAGGCTCAATCATCATTGTTCCTGCAACCGGGAATGATACTGTAGGTGCATGAAATCCGTAATCGATAAGACGTTTTGCAATATCTACTACTTCTATACCATTATCTTTAAACGGGCGACAATCTATAATCATCTCGTGTGCTGCTCTACCCATTTCACCAGAATACAAGACTTCAAAAGAACCTTTTAAACGCTCTTTTATATAGTTTGCATTTAGAATTGCGGCTTCAGTAGACTGTCTTAGACCGTCTGCTCCCAGCATTTTTATATATGCATAACTAATCAAACACACTAAAGAAGAACCCCAGGGAGCTGCTGAAATAGCTGTTATTGCCTGCTCACCTCCAGTTTTAATAACGGGGTTAGTAGGTAAAAAAGGAACCAATTGCTTTGCAACACAAATAGGACCTACACCAGGACCACCACCACCGTGAGGTATCGCAAAGGTTTTATGTAAATTAAGGTGACAAACATCTGCGCCAATGGCTCCGGGATTAGTCAACCCTACCTGAGCATTCATATTTGCACCATCCATATAAACCTGACCTCCATTTTCATGAATAATACTGGTAATTTCCTGAATTGCGCTTTCGTACACTCCGTGTGTAGACGGGTAGGTAACCATTATTGCAGCAAGGTTATCTTTATATTTTTCTGCTTTTTCACGTAAATCATCTACGTCAATGTTGCCAGATTCAGTTGCTTTAGTAACTACAACCTGCATCCCGGCCATTACAGCACTTGCAGGATTTGTACCGTGGGCAGATGATGGTATTAAACATATATTACGATGGCTATCTCCTCTGCTCTCGTGATACGCTCTAATAACCATTAGACCTGCGTACTCACCCTGCGCACCTGAGTTAGGCTGTAATGAAGTACCTGCAAAACCGGTTATTTCGTTTAATTGACTTTCTAATTTAGCAAGAACTTCCTGGTATCCCTGTGCCTGTTCTATAGGTACAAATGGGTGTATTCCTCCCCAACGAGGGTCACTTAGGGGTAACATTTCTGATGCTGCATTAAGCTTCATAGTACAGGATCCTAATGAAATCATACTGTGATTCAAGGATAAATCTTTACGCTCCAGTTTTTTAATATAACGCATCAATTCAGTTTCTGAATGGTAGCTGTTAAAAACAGGATTGGTCATAAATTCTGTTTTACGACGTAAAGTTTCCGGGAATTCCTCTACATCTATGAGTTGATCTAAATGCGTGAATTCTTTACCTAAAGCTTCCGCAAAAACAGATATGATTTTATTTAAATCTGCGAGGCTTGTTGTTTCATTAATAGATACTGAAACCGTATCAGCATCTGGATAGTAAAAATTAATTTCACTAGCTTCTGCAAAACTTCGCACCGCTTTAGCATCTGTTTTAACACGAATGGTATCAAAGTAAGCTGAATTTAGTTGATACAAACCTAAATTTTCTAAGGCATCAGCTAAGGTAGCTGTCGTACGATGAATTTTTGTAGCAATATATTTTAATCCTTTTGGACCGTGATATACAGTATACATACCAGCCATTACAGCAAGTAAAACCTGAGCTGTACATATATTTGAAGTTGCCTTATCTCGTTTAATATGTTGTTCACGAGTTTGTAAGGCCATACGTAATGCACGGTTGCCATTACGGTCTTTAGTAACCCCTATAATACGCCCGGGAATATTTCTCTTATATTCTTCACGTGTAGCAAAATACGCTGCGTGTGGACCACCGTAACCTAACGGAATACCAAAACGTTGCGTTGTACCTACAACTACATCTGCTCCTAAATGACCCGGTGATTCTAATAACACCAGACTCATAATGTCTGCAGCAACTGCAATTTTAATATCTGCATCTTTTGCTTTGGCTATAAACCCAGCATAATCGTGAACCTCACCACTAGCAGAAGGATATTGTAATAAAGCTCCAAAAAAGTCTGTGCCAAACTCAAATTCCTGAGGGTTTCCTACTACTAATTCTACTCCTACAGGAATAGCCCGTGTTTGAAGTACTGAAAGCGTTTGTGGTAAAACCTCTTTATCTACAAAAAACTTGACTACATCATTTTTCTTCTGATCACGGGTGCGCACCGCAGCTAATAAAGTCATCGCTTCTGCTGCTGCTGTAGACTCATCAAGTAAGGATGCATTTGCCAGCTCCATACCGGTAAGATCTGCAATCATGGTTTGAAAGTTTAGCAATGCTTCTAAACGTCCCTGAGCAATTTCTGCCTGATAGGGAGTATAAGCTGTATACCAACCCGGATTTTCTAAAATATTTCGCTGAATTACCGCAGGTATTTTAGCTTCGTGATACCCCAAACCTATATAGGTTTTAAACAATTTATTTTTGCTTGCAAGGGTATTTATATGAGTTGCGTACTCATATTCACTCAAAGCAGGTTCTAAGTCTAATGGCTTCTTTAATTTAATACCATCAGGCAAAGTCTCATAAATAAGTTGATCTATAGATTCAACCCCTATCGCCTTTAGCATCTCCTCTTTCTCTTCCGGTCTTGATCCTATATGCCTTAAAGCAAAAACATCTGTTCTCATATGCAATTTATGTGTGTTTAGAATGCCGCAAAATTACGATTTCAGTTATGAATAAAAGTCTATCAAACGGCGACTTTTTCAACGACCTAAAGCACTTATTAACAGTTATACTATATTTGCGAAATGAAGTCGCTAAAAGGCATTTTTGATTTTTACATTAACAGCAGTATCCACGTGGCTTTAGCGGTGCTTTGCTTGGCTTTAATTACACAATATGAATTACATCTCGAAAACGAAATAGCTTTTAATTATTTTATTTTTTTTGGGGCAATTACCGGATACAATTTTGTGAAATATGCAACCCTCGCAGGACTGCACCATCGCAACCTCACAGACAAATTAAAAATCATTCAGCTATTTTCTTTTTTATGCTTTGTGGCGCTACTTGTAATAGCCTATCGTTTTGAACCGCAGTTCTGGATTTCCTGTATTCCGTTAGCGCTTTTAACTTTATTATATGCGCTACCGTTCTTACCTCACAAAAGAAATTTGAGAATGGTGCCTACATTAAAGATTTTTATAATTGCAGCTGTATGGGCTGGTGTTACAGCTTATCTTCCGGTTATATACAATTCTGCGCTCTGGACATGGGATGCGAGTATCATTACGATACAGCGCTTTCTGCTGGTCTTAGCACTAATTGTGCCTTTTGAGATACGTGATGCTAAATATGATTCCCCTAATTTGGGCACACTCCCGCAATTAGTAGGCATAAAAAAAACCAAACTTTTTGGTTTGATTATGATTACAATTAGTGTTATTCTCGAATTTTTTAAAGATTCTATAAATCCTACAAGTAGTATAATTCACTATATGATAATAGGGATAACGGCTATGGCGATTTTACGGGCTTTAAAAAATCAAAATGAATATTATTCTTCCTTTTTTGTAGAAGGAATTCCTATTCTCTGGTATTTACTCCTGTTGCTTTTTAGCTAATTCTAGTTCTAATTGCTCTTTTATGCGCTTTTTGCATTCCTCTGGCATTTTATGGCATTTGGGGTCATTAATGAGCTTGGTTAGTTTTATATTCCGTTCAGAATAATCTGCACAGTGCTTACAAATCATGTTATGAAAAATCACACTCATCTTCTCAAATAAGGAAGCATCCTTATATTGCTCTTTATCACAAAGGTGACCTGCTTTTTTACAATCTACAAATAGTTTCATCTCTTATAACCAATTTTCTTCTAAGCAACTTGCAAGCGCTGTACGAGCCCTATGAATGATTACCCATAAATTAGACGGTGTAATATCAAATTCTTTACAAATAGTTTCTGTATCCTGTCCTTCAATTGTTTTTTTACGAAATATAGCGGCTTGCTTTTCAGGTAATTTATCAATACAGGCATAAATCGCAACACCTAATTCTGTATTCTCCAAATCATCTTCTGCTGTTTTATCAAACGGGTCTGCAACACGCTCCTCTAACCAATCACCAGCCTCATCATCATTTGCGTAATTCATACGCACCTCAGCCTTCCCCTTGTTAGAGTTTATTTTGCGGTAATGATCTATAATTTTACGTTTGAGAATAGAGATAAGCCAGGTACGTTCACTGGCTTCTCCTTTAAAATTTTTCATAGATTTTAACCCGGCCAAAAAAGTTTCTGAAATAATATCTTCAGCAATCTCTTTATCATTAACCTTTACAATTGTGTAATTGTAAAGATAATCAGAGTATTTATCCACCCATTTTTGGGGATTGAGTTGGTGGTCTGCCATAATTGTTAAATCTGTCGTATCAACACGTTGCAAATCTACACAAATATAGGTTGTGAGCTTGTGAGAATTTTAGTTTCCATCTGGCTTTTTAATTTCAATTTAAAACCTATTTATCTAAATGCTCTCAAACAACTACTTTTGCCTTTGATTTTAAAATTTATTAAACCATCAAAATTTAACCCACGGCGGTGGAAAATACTATAATCTGTGTACGAAAAAACTTTTCCGAATAAGCGGTATGCAAAAACTGCAAAATTTTTAGAGGAAGTGCTTCCGATCAAAAGCTCTATACTTGATTTAGGAGTCGAAAACCCGTTTTCAGAAATAATGAAAACTCTGGGGTATCAGGTTCAAAATACAAGTGGCGAAGACCTTGATATAAATACAGAGGCGGTAATACATACAGATGTTGATGCCGTTACCGCTTTTGAGATTTTTGAACATTTACTAGCTCCTTTTAATGTTTTAAGCGAGATAAAAGCAACTAAGTTAGTCGCCAGTATACCCTTAAAATTATGGTTTTCTCCTGCCTACCAAAGTAAAACTGACAAATGGGACCGGCATTATCATGAGTTTGAAGACTGGCAGTTTGACTGGCTTTTAGAAAAATCTGGGTGGGTTATTAAAAGGCGAGAAAAGTTTACACATCCCGTAAAAAAAATAGGTTTTAGACCATTATTGCGTCTTTTTACTCCCAGATATTATTTGATTTACGCAGAGCGAAAATGAAAATTGTAATCATCATACCCGCATATAACGAGGCAAATCTCATTAATTTAACTTTAGACTCTTTACTAAATCAGCGTTTTTCTGCTGAAAAAATTATCGTAGTTGATGATGGCAGTACAGATCATACGTCTGCTGTAGTTTCTAAATATGCAGCCTTGCATCCTACTATAGAACTTATTCAAAAAGACTCTGAAGCCACACACTTACCCGGAAGTAAAGTGGTACAAGCCTTTAATTATGGCTTAGAACGCCTAACAACCCATTTTGATTTGCTGTGCAAGTTTGATGCAGATTTAATTTTTCCGGAAAATTATTTAGAAACATTAGTGAAGCATTTTAAGAGTAACCCTAAACTTGGTATGTACGGCGGCTTTTGTTACGTAGATAAAAATGGGGTTTGGGAGCTTGAAAATCTTACCAATAAAGATCATATACGTGGTGCTTTAAAGTGCTACCGTAAAGATTGTTTTAAGGCTATAAATGGTTTAAAAACTGCAATGGGCTGGGACACACTTGACGAATTGCTTGCCCAATATCACGGCTGGGAAGTAGCTACTAATGAACATTTGCAGGTTAAACACCTTAAGCCAACCGGGCACACGTATTCTACCAAAGCAAAGTATAAGCAAGGTGAGGCGTTCTATGGGATGCGCTATGGCTTGTTACTAACTCTGGTAGCTTCCGCTAAGCTGGCCCTGCGTAAAAAAAGTTTTCAACTGTTCGGCGATTATGTAATGGGCTTTTATAAGGCACAAAAAAAACACCTTCCCTACTTAGTTACTCAAGAGGAAGGTGCTTTTATAAGAAATCTTCGATGGAAGAAGATTAAACAAAAATTATTTTAAAACTTCAGAAATCACTTCACCGGTGGTTCCGTTAGGAAATTCTATTCCTAACAAGGCAGAAATTGTAGCTGCGATATCTGGTATCACTGTTTTTTGTGTGGTTTTTCCCTTATTTATTCCATTTCCGTAGAAAAGCAAAGGAACATGTGTATCGTAACTAAATGCAGAACCATGAGAAGATCCTGTACCGCCACCGCTTAAATATCCTGGATCTAAAACTATAAACACATCCCCACTACGCTTTTGATTAAATCCTTTCTGAACTAAAGAAGCTACCCCACTTTCATAAGCTCCCTGTTCCATTTGAGCACGTGTATATACCATAGCTACGGCCTCATATTGTAATGCAAAATGCTTAATATCTTTTTGTAATTCTTCAGCATTAATTTTTTCATTTTCCAACACTTCATAGCTAAAAAACACCTGATAGTTCGATATATTTTCTATTAAATCATCTCTCCCATATTTTTGAGCTACAAAAGCCCTAAGTTCTTTATTAAACTCTGAACCTTTAAAATATCCTGAAGGAATTTTTACACTAGTTAAATACGCAGGTACATTCACTGCGGCGTGATCTGCCGTAAGAAAAACGGTGTAATTACCCTTTCCTACTTGCTTATCTAAAGCTTTAAAGAGACGTGCCAATTCTAAATCTAATCGTACATAAGTATCTTGAATTTCTTTAGAATTCACTCCAAAATTATGACCTACATAATCTGTACAACTGTAACTCACCGCAAGAAAATCTGTATCTAAATCCTTACCTAAATCTTCCCCATCAAGTGCGGCAATGGCAAAATCTGTGGTTAAAGAATTTCCGTAAGGTGTTGTTTTCAAAATATCATACCCACCGCTTGTAGCTCCTAATTTTTTTAAATCATAAGGAAAAGTAGCGGTTTCTTTTCCTCTAAATCCTCCTTCAAAGTCATTAAGATCACTACCACTCTCTATATATTCTTTTATAGGCTTATAGGTATCCCAAACTTTCATGTACGATTCGGGCTTCTTTTTATCATTAAAATCGTTTACCCACTTTGGGAGATTTTCCATATAATAAGTACTCGTAACAAATCGGCCCTCATCTGCACCATAAAACCAGTATGCGCCGTTTGCGGTATGACCGGCAGGTAAAATTGAACCTCGGTCCTTTATTGCTACACCTATCGTTTTTCCACGCATTTGCGTATGTAGCCTGTTTTGATCTGTTACTGTTGTAGTCTTCATACGTCGTGGAGACATCTGCCCTACCGGAATATTTGCAGTACCTACAGACGCTACCGTAGTATCTTCGGCACAATACACATCTTTTTTCTCAAATTTATTATACCAGTTGTTTGATATTATACCGTGATTTTGCGGAGTAGTAGCTGTGTAAACAGATGCGTGACCGGGACCGGTATAGGTAGGTACATAATTATAGTGGTTATTCTGGCAGTCAAAGCCTTCATTTTCTAAACGTTTAAACCCCTCATTGCCATAGTGCTTATCAAATCGGGTTAAGTAATCGTAACGCATCTGATCTACCACAATACCAACTACCAGCCTGGGTTTTTGTGGTTCTGCCTGACTAAAACTGTGCACACTCAGTAAAAGAAAAAGTCCTATTGAGAATGACTTAAAAAAAGAAAAATTCATTGTTTTATTAATTTGTTACACAAAGCTAAGGCTTTGTTTTATTAATAAGATTAAGTTAATCTTAAATAGCCGTCACACCTATTTTTGCTATTTTTAAGCCTGAATAAATGAATATGGGATACCTAAAAGAGATTGGTCTTTATTTTATGATGATTAAGGGTGTATTTATTAAACCCACAAAGACCTCTGTACTACGCAATCTTGTTTTAAAGGAAATAGACGATTTAATCATAGGATCACTTGGTATCGTATGTTTTATCTCTTTTTTTGTAGGCGGTGTTGTTGCTATACAAACCGCATTAAATATGGATAACCCCATACTACCAAAGTCATTGATAGGCTTTGCCTCAAGACAATCTATCATTTTAGAATTTGCCCCTACTTTTATTTCTATAATAATGGCTGGTAAAGTAGGGTCATTTATTACGTCGAGCATAGGTACGATGCGTGTAACCGAACAAATAGATGCACTCGAGGTAATGGGTATTAACTCATTAAATTATTTGGTTTTTCCTAAAATCATTGCAATGTTATTTTATCCTTTTGTTATCGCTATCGCAATGTTTCTGGGTATATTAGGAGGCTACACTGCAGCCGTATTAGGTGGTTTTGCTACCGGCGACCAATTTATACAAGGGCTTCAGGAAGATTTTATACCATTTCAATTAGTCTATGCTTTCTTAAAAACTTTTGTTTTTGCATTACTGCTTGCAACCATCCCTTCCTTTTTTGGTTATTATATGAAAGGTGGCGCGCTTGAAGTAGGTAAAGCCAGTACAACCTCATTTGTTTGGACCAGTGTATTTATTATTTTATCTAATTACGTTATCACTCAATTACTTTTAAGCTAATGATCGAAGTTAAAGATTTAAAGAAAGGATTTGGTGGAGATGAATTAGTCTTGAAAGGAATTTCCACGACTTTTGAAAAAGGAAAAACCAATCTGATTATAGGTCAAAGTGGATCTGGTAAAACCGTTTTTTTGAAATGTTTATTAGGCCTTTTTAGACCTACTGAAGGTCGCATACTTTATGATGGTGAAGCCTACTCAGAACTCTCCTCAGAGAATCAACGTACATTGCGCGAGCAAATGGGAATGGTTTTTCAAGGGAGTGCGTTGTTTGATTCTATGACGGTAGAAGAAAATATAATGTTTCCGTTAAGAATGTTTACTAAACAGCGTAAAGCAGAGCGATTAGAGCGCGCTAATGCTGTAATAAAGCGTGTAAATCTTATTGATGCCAATAAAAAGCTACCTTCAGAAATTTCTGGTGGAATGCAAAAAAGGGTGGCTATTGCTCGAGCTATAGTAAACAACCCAAAATATTTGTTTTGCGATGAGCCTAACTCAGGCTTAGACCCTCGTACAGCCACACTTATTGACAATCTAATACAGGAAATAACTCACGAATACGACATTACTACGATCATAAATACCCACGATATGAACTCTGTAATGGAAATAGGTGAAAAAATCGTTTTTCTGCAAAAAGGGCATTTAGCGTGGGAAGGTTCTAAAGACACTATTTTTAAAACAGACAACAAGGATGTGACTGACTTTGTTTATTCTTCAGATCTCTTTAAAAAGGTACGTGAAGCCGTTTTAAAAGACCAAGTAAACAAATAATAATCATCTTATTAATTATATCTATCATAAGATCATTCAATTAATAGCGAGCAATATTTAAAGTATCTAGATTATACTTGATTTTAATCCAGTTTCTTAATTTTAGTTCTTCCTTTTTCTTAGTTACTTCATTCAGTTTGGAGTTCCACTGTACAAAGAAAACAGGTATTGTATCTGCCTTTTTAAAGTCGGTATTTATGGTGTTAGAGAATCCAAAGCGTTCGATATTTTCATAGTTTACGTGAACCTCTTCACTCAATCCTTGAAAAGGTATCCCTGAAGATCGTAAGCGTGCAACTTCATTCTCTAATAATTCAATCTGACTATTTTTATCAGATAAAGCTTGTTGGTTATTCACGTAAAGATCTTCAAGAATCCCAGACTTTACAGCACTCGAAAGCTGTTCTGCCATTTCTGAAGATTGATCAGACCCCTGATGAATTTTTAAATCAACCTCTTTCAAGTTTTCATTTTCACGAAGACCCTCATACCATTCTGCAATTTTCTGTTTAGGAACCAGAGCACCTATTAGATAAACATCTATACGCTTACTTTTATAATCCTGAGAAAATTTCACAACTTCTGCCCCTTCATATTTAATTACCGTTTTTATATACTCATCTGTAGCACTATTAAAAACCTGTGTTTTGTAAAGATTATAAAACAAAAACATACTAGGTATCATCACAATTAGAGCCACTAACGACGCCATTTGAGCAACAAATCTACGACGCTTACTGTTTGCATATTTAACCATAGGAAACCCTAATAGCTTAGATACTAAAAAGGTGGAAAGAGCAATAAACACGGCATTAATAGAAAATAAGTAAAAGGCACCTGTGTAATACGAAGGCTCACCCATCGCAATACCGTAACCCACAGTACATAGTGGTGGCATCAATGCCGTGGCAATAGCAACTCCAAAAATAACGCTTGCCATAGTACCTTTTTTAGTTTTACCTACAATGAGTGCGAGTCCACCAAAAATGGCCACCAACACATCTAATATGGTAGGATAGGTACGTGCTTCAAGTTCTGGAGTTAACTCAGTAATAGGTGAAATCAAAAAGTAAATAGTTGCGGTAAGTACACTAAGAACTATCATAACCGCTAAGTTGATCAACGATCTTCGTAGTGTCTCAATATCATTAATTGCTAAAGAAAGACCTATACCTACGATAGGTCCCATTAAAGGAGATATTAACATCGCTCCTATTACTACAGCAGTACTACTAACATTTAAACCTATAGAGGCAACAAATATTGAAAATATAAGAATCCACGCGTTATGCCCTTTAAAGGAAATATCTTTCTTTACAGCTTCAATAGTTGAATCTCTATCTGTATCGTCACGTATATCTAATAATTCAGACATAAATTGACGGATATTTTTTAAGAGGCTTTTAGCATCTTTTTTTACTGCCTCATTGGAAACAATTTTCTCTTCTCCTGTCTGTTTACTTTCTTCTACCATAAATTGTTACACGAGATCACTCCCAAACTTTTCTTTAACTTCATTTCTCATAATCTTGACATCCTGTTCTTTTGCCTTTGGCATAATTACAAGCACATCCTGACTATCAACAACAATAAAATCTTTCAAACCATCTACTACAACTACTTTACCGGGCTGTGTACGTATTAAATTACCTGTAGACTCCTTAGAAACTACTTTAGCGTTTACAATTACATTGTCATCTTTATCCTTATCAAGCTTATCGTATAAAGATCCCCAAGCACCTAAATCACTCCAGTCAAATGTTGCCGGAATAACACCTACGTGTTTACTTTTTTCAAGTATTCCGTAATCAATACTTATATCTTCTGCTTTAGCATAATTCTCTAATATAAACTGAGCTTCGCTTTGAGTATTCAAAGAGTCATATCCGCTATTAAATAGGGAAAACATTTCAGGTAAATACTTCTCAAATGCTTCTATAATTGCTTTGGCACTCCATATAAAAATCCCTGCATTCCAAGAGTAATTACCTTCAGCTAAAAATGATTTAGCTGTATTATAATCAGGTTTTTCCTTAAATGCTTTTACGGTTTTAACATCAGAATCTGCTGCGGCATATTGAATATAGCCATAACCTGTATGTGGGAAAGTAGGTTCAATCCCCAGTGTTACTAATAGTTTTTCTTCAGAACTATCTGTTGCGCAAGCCTGAAACGCCGTCTCTAAATCTCGTAGAAATGAAGCTTCATCCTCTATCCAGTGATCACTGGGTGCAACGATCATAACAGCATCAGGATTTGACTTGTAGATTTTTAAAGCAGCTAATAAAATACACGGTGCCGTATTACGCATTGCAGGCTCAAGCACTATATTCTCATCCTTAACTTTAGGCAATTGCTCATTTACAAGTGCTTTATACCGTTCATTTGTTAAAACCAGCACATTATCTGCGGGTACGGTCTGAGACAAACGACCAAAGGTGCGTTCTATTAGCGTTTCTCCAGCACCTAAAATATCGTGAAATTGCTTAGGATAACTTGCCTTACTAAGTGGCCAAAAACGAGATCCTACTCCACCAGCCATTATAATTGCGTAATAATTTTTATTCATAAGTGATTATTCTAAAAGCTCTATTTCTGCGTTAGGCTGAAATAAATAAATTCGTCCAGTTGCGGGCTCTAAGCATTCATAGCGCTTAATACGCTTTACACCTTTCTTAAAAATTTTACCGTTGTAAATTCTAAAAAGACTACCCTCCGGAATTTCAAATATATAGTTTTTATCATTGGGAGGATCAAATTCCTTAAGTGCAAGCGACAACTTAGCATCAGTATCACTACTGGCTTTAGGATTTTTAAAATGATGTGCCAGAACCGGTAAAATTTGTTTTGGAAAAATCTCGGGACGTATAAAAGGGAGCATAAGGTTTTGAAAGGTATATTTCCATTCTCTTCCGTGAGGTTTAATACGCGGTCCATATTTCTGAAATGCAACTAAATGTGCTATTTCGTGAATCAAGGTTATTAAAAAACGGTAGGTATTCAGATTTGTATTTACAGTGATTTGATGTCCACCATCTGCTAATCTTCTATAATCTCCATGCCTTGTGACACGCTCATCTACAATTTTAAGGTGTACACCAAAGTTTTTAATTAATTCAAAAACTGGCACAACAGCCTGCTCAGGTATGTATTTACCTAAAATCTCTTTCATAAACTAGGGCGTAGTTGCCGATACCTGTAGTACTTTGCCGTTATAAAATTTTTGAGCTGTAAGTGAAAAGTTAGCGATATAAGAAGCCATTTCCTGTGCTGAAAGCGGTGCTAAATAACCCGGAAATGCTTCTTCAAGCATTTCGGTTTGCACGGCTCCTAAGGCTAAAACATTAAAAGCAATACCTTGTTCCTTATATTCTTCCGCAAGCAATTCACTTAGTGTAATAACCGCACCTTTACTTGAACTGTATGCAGCAAGACCAGGAAATTTTGAACTTCCCTGAATACCACCCATACTGCTTACGGTAACCACATGTGCTCCTTTTGCCATAAATGGAAGAATTGCCTGAGTTAAAGCAGCAACTCCGAACACATTAACCT
Organism: Leeuwenhoekiella sp. W20_SRS_FM14; assembly: GCF_052119605.1. NCBI lineage: Bacteria > Pseudomonadati > Bacteroidota > Flavobacteriia > Flavobacteriales > Flavobacteriaceae > Leeuwenhoekiella > Leeuwenhoekiella sp. W20_SRS_FM14. Next base: position 376,426 of record NZ_JBGQOK010000003.1, read on the forward strand.
CGTAAACGCTGCGGAATGATGCTGCAGAAATTTCTTCAAAAGGTTTATTCACTAAAGCTCCTGCATTATGAATTAAAACATCTACAGAACTCCATTGCTCACTAACAAAATCAGAAACTTTCTTCAAGTCTGATGCATTTGTAATATCAAAAGAAAATGTATGTATTCTTTCTAAATTTAATTCTTTTAAAGGCAATTCATTGCGGGATAATGCCAGTACATTATGACCTTGAGCAGCTAAAAGTTGTGCCATTTCAAAGCCTATTCCTCTACTTGTTCCGGTAAGAACTATATTTTTTACGTTACTCATTCCAGATAATTTCGTGAGATTCACTATTAGTCATCCCTTCAACTCCCGGGATCAATTGATTTACAACAGATGCTATATGATCAAAATTCATAACTGCAGCCTCATCGTCTACGTGATGGTAATAATCAAAATTTGTAAAATCAAATGTTGAAACAGTTTGCGCTGGTATTTTAAAAACTTCATAAAACGCATAGTTATCACTACGCTTAAACAAATTATATTCTTTAGCCTGAGGCAAGAATCCCATTACTTTTGCTCCTGAATAACTGTTAAACTTCTCAGCCATATTACTATTTTCAAATCCTGTAAGATATACGCTATAATCCTTACCAATCATTGGCACGCCTATCATCTCAATATTGAACATTACATACGGCTTAATCTGTGTAGTTTTTAAACGCGCTGCTAAATGAGCAGAACCCAAAAGCCCTAATTCTTCAGCAGAAAATAGTGCAAATATAATACTGCGCTTATTTGATTTTGATTTTGCAAAATACTTAGCTAACTCAATTACAGCAGACGTCCCAGAAGCATTATCATTTGCCCCATTTGCAATTACATCTCCATTAACAGCTTTTGCAGTTCCTATATGATCATAGTGCGCTCCTATTACTACATACTCATTTTTTAATTTAGGATCTGTACCTTCTAGCATACCTACTATATTATAACCAGATACCCCTTTTGCATCAAATTTATCTCTGTACGAACTGAAATACGATTTAACACCTGCATCTTGGAATTGTTTTATGATATAGGTCGCTGCCTCATCAATACCTTCACTTCCGGTTTTTCTACCCTGCAAATCATCTGAGGCTAAAAATTCGACGTGTTTTTTAATAGATTCAGGGCTAACGTAAGCCTTAAAATTTTCCGACTTTTTTGCTTCGGTTATTGCGGTCTTAGCAGCTGTTTGAGTGGAATACCCTTTAGATGCCTCTGCGGCCGCCGTTGTGTCAACTTCGCGTACATCAGAATGACTTCCGCAAGCCATAAAAGTAAATGCACTTAGTGTAACTAAAATTTTTCTCATAGGTTCAAGATAAAAAAATCCCATCAGGTATTGACGGGATTTTAAATTATAATCTATTTGTAAACTGTCAACGTATTAGGTCAACATTAAAATAGGATTTTCAATATACATTTTTAAAGTCTGTAAAAATTGAGCACCAGTAGCACCATCTACAGTACGGTGATCACAAGCCATAGATAAGGTCATCGTGTTACCCACTACAATTTTACCCTCTTTAACCACTGGCTTTTCAATAATTGCGCCCACAGAAAGTATTGCTGAATTGGGTTGATTTATTATTGAAGTGAAGTTTGTAATGCCAAACATACCCAGGTTAGAGATCGTAAATGTACTACCCTGCATTTCTTCGGGCTTCAACTTTTTGTTACGTGCTTTACCGGCAAGCTCTTTTACCTCTGCATTTATTTGCTGTAATGATTTTTCATTAGCAAATTCTACTACAGGAACCACAAGACCGTCTGGTACTGCTACTGCAACACCTATATGTACATGTTTATTTAAACGCATCTTATCATCAAACCACTGCGAATTTACTTGAGGATGCTGCTTTAAGGCGATAGAAACCGCTTTAATAATCATATCATTATAAGAAACCTTAGTATCTGGCAATTGATTGAACTGACTGCGAAAAGCAATCATATTCTCCATATTAAACTCTACATTTAAGTAATAATGCGGTGCTGTAAATTTAGATTTACCAAGAGATTTTGCAATCGCTTTACGCATTTGAGAATTACTAACGTCTTCATAGCTTTCTTCACCGGTTGCAACAAACTGCTGAACGCTGGCTCCTGTGGCTGCAGGAGAATAATTCTCCACATCCTTACGCACTACTCTACCGTTTTCTCCACTACCTGATACTTTAGAAATATCTACACCTTTTTCTTCTGCTAATTTTTTAGCTAAAGGAGATGCAAAAACACGACCATCTGCAGATGATGAATTTTGAGGTTTTGGAGCTTCTTTTTTAGATTCCTCTTTCTTAGGAGCTTCTTTTTTAGATTCTTCTTGTTTAGGTGCTTCTTTCTTAGATTCTTCCTTCTTAGGCGCCTCTTTTTTAGAAATTTCTTTTTTAGCTGATCCGCTTTTATTACCGTTTATAATACCGGAAACATCTGTACCCTCTTCACCTATAATAGCAAGTAAGGCATCAACCTTTGCAGTTTCCCCTTCTTGTATACCTATATGTAGCAAAGTACCTTTGTAAAAGGACTCAAACTCCATCGTTGCTTTATCAGTTTCGATTTCTGCAAGTATGTCGCCTTCCTCTACTTTATCACCTACTTTTTTCAACCAGGAAGCAACAGTACCTTCCTCCATTGTATCACTCAATCGAGGCATAGAAATAACCTCAACGCCTTCTGGAATATCAGAACTTTCAATATTATCAGATGATTCTTCTTCTGCATCATCATTAGAATCCTGAGTTTCTTCTTCTTCTTCCTCTTTAGAGTCGTCGGCATTTACTTCTTTAGAATCAGATTTAGACGCTGATTCAGAATCAGAGCTTCCGTCAATCAATCCTGAAATATCTTCTCCTTCTTCACCTATAATTGCTAAAAGAGCATCTACATTAGCAGTCTCTCCCTCTTGAATACCTATATGAAGTAGCGTGCCTTCGTAAAAAGACTCAAACTCCATAGTAGCTTTATCGGTCTCAATTTCTGCAAGTATATCGCCTTCTTCTACTTTATCACCTACTTTCTTAAGCCAGGATGCAACGGTTCCTTCTTCCATTGTATCACTAAGGCGAGGCATTTTTATTACTTCTGCCATACTATTATACTGGTTTATGTGCTAAAAATGGATAATCTTCCTGCTCGTAAACAACATCGTACATAATTGATTTATCTGGAAATTCACTTTCTTCAGCAAATTTCTCACACTCTGCAACTCGTTTCTTTACGCGCTTATCTATCTCTTTTAATTCTTCTTCAGTTGCATATTTTTTCTCTAACAAAATATCCTTAACCTGAGTAATCGGGTCAATTTTTTGATATTCTGCAACCTCATCTTTAGTTCTATACTTTTGAGCATCACTCATAGAGTGACCTCTGTAACGATATGTCTTAAGTTCCAAAAATGTAGGACCATCTCCACGTCGTGCTCTTGCTATCGCCTCATCAAAAGCTTCTGCCACAGCAACAGGATTCATCGCATCAACAGGACCACAAGGCATCTCGTAACCCAATCCCAATTTCCAGATATCTTCGTGATTGGCAGTACGCTTTACTGAAGTTCCCATTGCATACCCGTTATTCTCTACACAAAATACAACCGGAAGTTTCCAGTTCATCGCCATATTAAACGTCTCATGTAAAGAACCCTGACGCGCCGCACCATCTCCGAAGAACGTTAAGGTTACCGCATCACGCTTAAAGTATTTATCTCCAAAAGCAAGACCCGCTCCTAATGGAATTTGCCCCCCTACGATACCGTGACCTCCGTAAAAACGAAATTCTTTAGAAAATATGTGCATAGAACCACCTAACCCCATAGAGGTACCGGTTTTTTTACCATACAGTTCTGCCATTACACGTTTAGGATCTTCTCCCATACCTATAGGCTGCACGTGATTACGATATGCAGTAATCATTTTATCTTTTGTAAGGTCCATTGCATGCAATGCACCTGCAAGAATAGCTTCCTGACCATTATATAAGTGCAAGAACCCTCTTACCTTTTGTTGAATATAGACTTGAGCTAATTTATCTTCAAACTTGCGCCAGAAGGACATCTCTTCATACCAGTTCAGGTATACTTCTTTTGTGATTTCTTTCATTAAATATGGGTTTATCTATACACCAGCTCGTCTTAATTTGACGAATAACAAAAATAGTATATTCAAAAGGAAGAGAGAAAGTCTTTCTCTAAAAAAAACACTACTCTTTTAATATTGAAAAGCAGATCGTATTAAGACTCCTTAAGTACTATTTTATACTATATTACAGGTACTCCTGTGTAAAAAGTAATGGTAGAAGATTTTGTAGCGAATCACTTTTAAATACACTACCGCGTTCTCCCATAAAAAAGATCTCTATAGGCTGTTTTTGCTTTACCTCATATTCTGCAATAGCCTGTCTACAAGAACCACAAGGAGGAATAGGTGTTAATGTCTCTTTATTTTTTGCTTTTGCTGAAATGGCCATCATTTTAATAACAGCATTGGGATAATTTGCCCCCGCATAATATATTGCCGTACGTTCTGCACAAAGGCCAGAAGGATAGGCTGCATTTTCTTGATTATTCCCTTTTATAACCTCACCGTTATCTAACAAAATCGCTGCGCCTACGTGAAATTGGGAGTAAGGTGCATATGCTGCATCTCTAGCATCAAACGCCGCGAGCATTAATTCGTGCGCATCTTTCGGCAATTCTGAAAGATCATCATAAACATCAAGTTCAGATTGAATCTGTATTTTTTTCATCTATAAATTTAAAGTAGCCTACACTATTGCTATATTCAAATATTAATTAGAGCAAGCGGATTAGAGAATACATACTAATACTCAGAATATTCATCTCCAAAACTGAAGGTTATACCAAAACGTAATGTATTTTCTAAAGGATTGCGCACCTGAGTTGTAGAAAAGAGGTAGGAAACATCAATATCAACTGCAGTATATCTAAAGCCTAAACCTAAGGTTGCAAATTTACGAGCTCCTTTTAAATCGCTTTCATTAAAATAACCTGCTCTAAAAGCAAATACATTATCATAATTATATTCTGCTCCTAAAGACCATGTAACCTCTTTAAGCTCTTCGCTTATTCCGTTAGGTGCATCTCCAAAAGATTGAAAAACACCTTCAAAAAAGCCTATAGTTTGATATTCTGAATTATCAGTGCCGTCTATAACTCCATCACCATTAAAATCCTGAGGAGAAGGAACGAGTAATTTATTAAATTCGAGTCCTACAGCAACTGTATTATAAGGATCTAATATAAAATCAAACCCACCTCCCAGTCTTAAGTTTGTAGGTATAAAATTTTCCTGCCCTGCATCGTCATATTTGATTTTAGGACCTATGTTAGAGATATTAAAACCACCGCGCCATCTGCCATCAAAATCATTGTAAGAGATTTGCTCAGATTGATAATATCCCGCTATATCAACACCTAGAGAACCAGCAGCACTCGCATCTTCATCCTGTACCTGCAGTTTTAAATTACTTCTTAAATAACGTCCTGCAACGGCCATAGAAAAACGGTCTCCTAAACGCAGTGCATAAGAAATATCTAATGTAAACTCATTAGGGCTTAAAATTAAAGGATTATCTATTTGCGCCTCATTATCTACAGCCTCTATTTCTCCAAGACTAAAATAACGCAGACTCCCTGCAAAAGCGCTACGATCACTAAACCGGTTATAATAGGTAATCTGCCCTAAAAATATGTCGTTCACTAATTGACTTAAGTAGGGTGTATAATTAAACCCAACGCCCTGTTGCGTTTCTATAAAAGCATATTTAGCAGGATTCCATTGTTGTGAGTACGCGTCAGGACTTGAAGCAACACCTTGATCTCCCATACCGGCAGAGCGTGCATCTGCCGCAATCGCTAAAAAAGGAACGCCCGTGGTAATAGGGCGACCTTCAACATCTTGTGCTGCGGCAGGTAAAACACTTACTAAAACAAGTAAAAAAGGTAGAAGTTTATTCATTAAAGTGGCGCTTTTTGACAAATATATATTAAATGCTTATAGGATGACTAATTTCTCAAATTTTTCAACCTTCTTATTCGTTAACGTAGATTTAACGGTAATCTTATACACATAAACGCCTTTTCCTATTTTTTGTCCGAAATCATCTAGACCATCCCACGTGAGTTCTCTAGATAAAAATCCAGTTGTGCTCACGATTTGATTTATCGTCTTAACAACTTTACCCGAAATTGTAAAAATCTGAACCTGTACTTCTAGTGGTTCATAAGGTCTGTTATGGTTAAACCAAAACTCTGTATAGTTTACAAAAGGATTGGGATAATTAAGTATATTTTCTAATTTCAATTCATCATCACCCGCAACAATAAATTGTAAATCTGCTGTTGATGAATTGTTATAGGTATCCCAGGCTATAACCGTAACGGTATGCAGTCCAGGCTCTAAATCTCTAAGTTTACGCAGCGCTCTACCTAAATTAAAGTTATCTGTATCACTCTCATAAAAATCATTGAGTATGATGGGGTTTTCTTCGTCTCCATCTAAAATCGCTATTAAATCATGTCCTATTCCGCTTGCGGTATTGATACCATTTATATCTTCTAACTTAACTAAAAGTGTAGGTGATGTATTTGTAATGCCCCCATTTACAAAGCCTTCATCATTCATATACAAATTAATCAAAGGCCCCTCATTGTCTTCAGGCGCATTCTCATTTAAGCCACCTACAAGTATTCGTTGATCTACACCTGCCTGATCCTCTAAAACTCCATCACGTTTGCTGTAAAAATTAACCCGCCCATTTCCCAAGGGTATTGCAGCATCTTTAGGAACCACAAAATTAAACGTAAACATTCCGTTCTTCACACTCGCCTGCCCTCTGTATAAAATAGCCCCTAATGTTTTAAAATCTAGAATTAATAAATTTCCGGCTTCATCTGTTGTACCGTCATTACCCAGTGTCTGCCTGTTTACATACTTGTCATAAATAGTAGTTGCCAGATCACCGGTGTAATCTTCTATACGATTGCCCGAAACGTCAACCACCTCCCCGCTCATCTTTATACGACTCAAGGCCTTCAAGGTGTCTGTCTGCTGCGTTACCGGAATATCATTTATCGTCGTAAGTCTAATGTTAGGCTTAGCAAAAGCTAATTTCATCGCAGGGTCTCCTATATAAAAAATCACCCGGCGGTTATCGTCATTTATTTGATTTTTAGTCTCTCTCAGATTTTCGGCAACACTTTTTATTTCATTTGTACCAAAGGAAAATAGGTCTGAAGTAAGTTGCCTGTTAAATGCAACACCCAACCTTACTGAAATTTCTCGTGTAGTTGCTACAAGGCCCACCGCTCCACCATCAGAGTTCCAGAATAATTCTTCTCCCGCCGCCGTACGATTAGGATTATCAAAACGGGTAAACTCACACGTTACCGTTACAATTACCGGAAGCTTATCTGTATTATTTAAATTCTTAGCATTCTCACGTGTAAAAATAAATTCTGAAGCCAGCGTATTTTCGCCACCATGCCCTAAATACGCCATAACCAATGCACCTACCTCTAGTTCGTTTGAGATCGCCTCATTAACCTCGGGATATCTGTTGCCACCAGCTGATGACTGCTGCTGATAACTGTCACTGTGTATTTTTTTTACATTTATAAATGGTTTCTCTACCTGAATCTGATCTCCAAGGGCATCAATTGTAGATTCTAATTCTGCAAATTCCCAGGGTAAATCAACATCATCACTTACTAAAACAAAATTATTGCGCCATCTTCCTAAAGCGGCCTGTGAATCGTATCGTATTATTTTATCAACAACAGCATTTGCAAGTTGTGGTGTATCTGCTAAAATTCTTCCCACCGCCACATCAAGACGATCTGCTCCGCCATTACCAGCAGGACTTCCATTCTCAATAACTCCCTCGTTAAGATCTAGTGAACCAAAATAATCATCGCTCATATACGACTGCGACTGTGAGAAGCTGTAATACGTATTAAATGTGGGGACTATATTGTTATTATTAGCAATACGATCTTTATAATCAAAAGAAGTATCCCCAAAAAGGCATAAATATTTAAGACGGGTATCTACTGAGGAAGCATTATCATACACATAGCGTACTAAATTACGTATGGCTCCTATATCTGCATTTCCAGAATTAAACTCGTTATAAATCGCATCAAGCGTGAGTACTTTAACATTTAAATTTCTATAATTTCTGTTATGAGTTGCTAAACGCTCTGCCTGCGGCCGTAAGAGTTCTGATGTAACTATTAAATAATCTACATCTCGAAAACCACCACTACCCTGAAAGATCGTGCCTTTAATATTTTGATTTTGCACTAACGAATTTCCATTTTCGCGTAGCGGAAGATAAAAATCCTGAGGGTTAAGCGCTACATACTTATGCTGTACACCCAGCTGCGCCTTAAAACTAAAATTTGAAGCGCTTTCTGCATTTACTACTGAAGTTATGGCTGTTTTATTAGTAACATCCCAAATTTCAGAAAATTCGGAAGCATTACTTAATTCAAAGCGACCTACTCCTAATGTACTTGCCGTGCTATTCTTTGAAAAAGCCAATTGCACTCCGGTTCCTGCTAATCTTCGCTCTGCTCCTATCGCTATAAAATCTAGAAACCCCGTCCCCGAAGGATTGCCGTTGTTATTATAGTTAAGCGTTAGATTCAATTGATCTCCATTTACAAGGACAGGCGGATTTGAGACAGGAGTTAAAAAACTATCATAGGTGGCATCACGCGCTAAAATAGATTCATTTATGGGTAATATATTAAGTGTAGAAACCGCATTTCCATTTAGACTCACCGTAAAAAACGTAGGCGATTCTGAAATTGCAGCAGTATAAACCTTAAGATTTACTGGGGTTGTTGCAACTCTATTCGGAAAATTAAACTTAAAACTTTGTTCATTTTCAATATCAAAACGCTCCCCAAACCAGCGTCTGCCGAGATTGAGTAAATTTTGCTCGTCTAACTCGTGGTATTGGTAATCATCAAATGTGTTAATCACAACATCTGCATTCGCAGCAGGTTGTTGCATTTCTTTTACCCGCAAACCAGAACCTCCAGAAGCGGTAATAAAATAAGAAGTTTTATCTGTATAGGCATTAATATGCGTCAAGCTTTCAGCATTGAAACCCTGTGGGCCTTCGGCATAAAACAATATATAGTCTGTATCATCAAAACGGGAATCATCTTCTCCTACAACCTTAATGGTATTTTCCTGTGGGTCAAACAACAAATTATCTGCATTACGTAAGGGCAACATAGCACCACCGTTTCCATAAATTTTCAAATTCTGCGGATTGATTGCATTAACATTCATTCCCAATGACTCCAGAAAACTTTTATCGAGTTTATAAATTCCGGTTTTTTCTACATAAAATTTATAAATAGCTCCAGAAGCAAGCACAGAATTTTTAGTTTCTTGTAGAACTGCAGAACGATTTGATTTAAGACGTTTTTCACTATATTCAATTCTAAACGACTCAACACGTTTTAAAATCTTATTCTCGTAAAATATAGGAAAAAAATCAAATTCAAAATATGTTTCTCCCCGAGCAGTAGAAATGCCTGACTTAAACTGAAAGTCTTCAGTGATCGTATTTATATCTAAATCCTTTAAATCTTGCTTGCTTATAATTTTTGTTGAAAGTGGAATAAAATTCACTGAAGCTGGAGACGTACCCACATTCATTTTCCATCTATTATGATATTTAATTCCTCTAACAGATGAATAACTGAAAAATTCAGGCTCAAAACCAGGTACAAATCTTGGCCTTGCTTGAGTAGAAATATTTACAGATTCGCTCCAGTTTATAACAAACTCTTTATTCTGCGCAAACACAGCACAAAATGCAAAAAGCAAAACGACATTCAGTTTAAAAGTTCTCATTGGGTAATTTACAAGGCTTTGCAAAATAAGTAAGAAATCTAACATAATTCATTTTAGTGTATTAGATATACTAAACAGCACGATTTTTCGTTTGAAAGGAGCTAACTCACTGTATTAATTGACTTAGTATTTGCATAACTTATAATTTTATTGCAATTTGACTGCTTTATATTATATTGCAGTCCCAAATTTTGCTTAAAGAATTTACACCTATGAATAGGAATCTTGTGCTTAAATCGCTCAGCTTCAGCCTTGTTGCAGTATTACTATCAAGCTGCGGAGGCAAAGGCAAAGACTACAAAAACAGCTCTAGAGCCACAGGCTGGAGTATTAATGACAGAGATGGCGGTTTTCAAGCCAATACAGACTATAAAGAGCAGGAAGCTGCTCCCGGTTTAGTATTTATTGAGGGCGGTACCTTCACAATGGGTCAGGTTCAGGATGATGTGATGCACGATTGGAATAATACTCCAAATCAACAACACGTACAATCTTTCTATATGGATGAGACCGAGGTAACTAACCTTATGTATCTCGAATACCTTGATTACCTAAAAAAGGTATTCCCTCCAGAAGAAGCAAATTACCGTAATATCTACTACGGCGCTTTACCAGATACTTTAGTGTGGCGTAACCGTCTTGGTTTTAACGAGACAATGACAGAGAATTATCTACGTCACCCTGCTTATGCCAGATACCCTGTAGTAGGAGTTAGCTGGATACAAGCTGTAGAATTCGGTACCTGGAGAACAAACCGTTATAACGAATTTGTGTTAGAACAGGAAGGTTACACTCAAAAAGGAGCGAAATACAATGTAGATGCAGAGTCTACATTTGACACTTACACCTACTTACAATCTCCGAGTTTAACTTATGGCGGTCAAGATGATGTAATTCGAGGAGGAAGAGCTTCTGCACAGCGTGAGAAAGCAAATACTCCAAAAGCAAACCCGAATAATCCCGGAGGAAGCCCTGAGGCAAAAGACATTTATGTACAAATGAAAGATGGTATTATTTCTACTACAAAATATCGTCTACCTACCGAAGCAGAATGGGAATATGCCGCTTTAGGACTTGTAGGAATAAGAGAATATAACGTTTACCGTGGTAGAAAAAAATATCCTTGGGATGGTGCTTACACACGTTCTGGTAATCGCAAGACACGGGGTGATCAATTAGCTAACTTTAAACAAGGAGATGGTGATTACGGCGGTATCGCAGGTTGGTCTGATGACAATGCAGATATTACTGCAGAGATTAAATCGTATGCTCCTAACGATTATGGCTTGTATGATATGGCCGGAAACGTTTCAGAATGGGTAGCTGACGTATACAGACCTATTGTAGATGATGAGTACAATGATTTTAACTACTACCGTGGTAACGTCTACACTAAAAACGCTATTAATGAAGATGGTACTGTTAAAGTACTTACAACTGCAGATATCGTTTTTGACACCCTTGATAATGGTAAAATTATTGCACGTAACCTACCTGGAGAAATTTTACAGGTTCCTGTTAACGATGACGATACCTATTTAAGAACTCAATTTTCTGAAAGTGACAACCGTAATTTTAGAGATGGTGACAAACAGTCTTCTCGATATTACCAAAGTTTCTCAGACTCAGAATCTACAAATGACAGAATGTATGATTCTCCTATTAACAAAATATCAGCAGGAGAAAATGGTTTGAATAAAGAATACGATAAAGCAAATGATCGTACTACTTTAATAGATGACGAGGTTCGTGTATATAAAGGTGGATCCTGGAGAGACAGAGAATACTGGTTAGATCCTGCACAACGCAGATACTTACCACAATCTATGGCTACAGATGATATTGGCTTTAGAAATGCGATGTCACGAGTAGGATCAAAAGCTACTAAAAATAAAACACCTAGAAACTAATTTTAGATCTACGGTACTAACATAAAGTATTAATTATTAATGCCCTCAGCTTTCTAGCTTTGGGCATTTTTTTTAACTGATTACTATGGAAATAAATGATATTCACTCCTTATTTTTAAAAAGTAAAGGGGTTACCACAGACACTCGCAAAATAAAACGAGATACGATCTTCTTTGCCTTAAAAGGAGATAATTTTAACGGTAACACCTATGCGGTAGAAGCTCTAGAATACGGAGCATCATATGCGATTATTGACGACAAAGATTATGCGTCAGATAATAACCGAATAATTCTAGTAGCAGATGCGCTTAAAACACTTCAGGACCTTGCACACATACATAGAAAGCACTTAGACATTCCTATATTGGCCTTAACAGGGAGTAATGGTAAAACCACAACAAAAGAATTAATTAACTCCGTTCTTTCTAAAAAATTTAAGACAGTTGCTACCCAGGGCAATTTAAACAACCATATAGGTGTGCCTTTAACCCTGTTATCTATGACTTCAGATACTGAGTTTGGGATAGTAGAAATGGGTGCAAATCACATTGGCGAGATTGAACAACTAACAGAAATTGCAGCTCCAGATTTTGGTTATATAACAAACTTTGGCAAAGCCCATCTAGAAGGTTTTGGCGGCGTTGCAGGTGTAGTTAAAGGTAAGAGCGAACTTTACACGTACCTTATAGGACACAAAGGAACCTTGTTTTTAAACCTCGATGATCCTATTCAAAAGAGTAAAACAGGCCAAACACATAGCTACACATTTAGTCAATCTGAAGGTTCTGACGTGCATTTTAGGTATGAAACAGCAAACCCATTTGCTTCCTTAATTTTGAACAATCAACATCTCAAAAGCAATTTAATAGGCCAGTACAACACGATAAATATTGCGGCCGCTGCTGCAATAGGCTGCTACTTTAAAATAAATACCGAAGATATTATAAATGCTATTGAATCTTATATTCCCTCTAATAACAGATCTCAGATCATTGAGCGGGAAGAACAGACAATCATTCTAGATGCCTACAATGCAAATCCTTCAAGTATGGAAGCTGCATTAAACAATTTTGCCGGTTTAGAAGCAAAATCTAAAATTGCATTTTTAGGAGATATGTTTGAACTGGGAGAAAGCGCAGTAGAAGAACATCAATATATTGCTGATTTAGCACGTAATTTAGACCTGGAAAATGTTGTTTTTCTTGGTGAAAATTTTAAAAAAATAAAAACTAAAAACCACCAATATAAAAATATAAAGGATCTTGAAGAAAAAGGACTTCCTGCTGAAATTTCCTATTTGCTTCCGCAGGCGACTATTTTAATTAAAGGTTCAAGAGGGATGAAGCTAGAAGGTATCTTAGATCTTTTAAATAATTAATCTACTATACAAAAGAATTAAAAGAGGGTTTTATCTGAAGATAAAACCCTCTTTTATGTGGGATATATTGGATTCGAACCAATGACTTCCACGTTGTCGACGTGACACTCTGAACCAACTGAGTTAATATCCCTTAAAGAAAGTAAAGCTAATTAAGTATTTGAATACATACAATGTATTTTAGCCTTAAATTAAATCACAATCTCAGGTTACTCGTTTGTATAATTAAAAACTCAATACGTATTAAGTAAGTAATTTATCATCTATAGTAATTAGAAAAACTTAATTTTAAAATGTAAACAAATTAGATATTTATGAAAATACAACCTTTTCAATTTAAAAATGTAAAACTTGCAGGACTTGCATTAGCTTCCGTTTTGTTATTTTCTTGCGGTGATCAAAAGAAAAAAGACAGCAGCGATGAAGTTGAAGTAGTAAGCCAGGATTCAATTAAAACAGCACAATTTGGTGGTTTAGCACTTTATACATTGCGTGATGCAATGACAGAAAATGCAGAAACAACCTTACAAACAGTCGCAGGAGACGGTTATGCATATATTGAAGCAGCCGGCTATGAAGAGGGAAAATTTTACACGATGACTCCGCAGGATTTTAAATCATTTTGTGAGGGTATTAATTTAAAACCGGTAAGTACACATCAGGGTTCTGTAACTTTAGAAAATGCAGAACAGATGATTGCAGATGTAAAAGCAGCAGGTTTTCAATATTTTGTTATTCCTGTACCTCCTATGGGTATGTTTACTTTTGATCAGGAAACAATGACAATGGGTATGACAGGTACTGTTGAGGAGCTCACAAAAATTCTAAATACTCTCGGGGAGCAGTGTAATGCTGCCGGGTTACAATTGCTATATCACAATCATGATTTTGAATTCAAAAAAAATGAGAATGGAATAGTACCTATTGATTACTTGCTTGAAAACACTAACTCTGAATATGTTAACTTTCAAATGGACCTGTATTGGGTGACTAAGACAGGTGCAGACCCTGTCGCTTATTTTGAAAAGTATCCTGGCAGATTTAAATTATGGCATGTGAAGGATATGGATGACGAAGGAAAATTTGCTCCTGTAGGTGAAGGTAAAATTGACTTTAAACGTATTCTTGCTGAAAAAGAAAAGTCTGGGATGCAATATTACTTTGTAGAACAAGATCAAACTTTTAACCACACACCTCTAGAAGCAATTAAGATTAGCCATCAAGGCTTAGAGACTATTGGTTTTAATTAAAACCGAATAGCGTTACAACCTTAAAAAGGCTATCATTTAGATAGCCTTTTCTTTTTGCACTTTTAAACGACTCCTATTTTAAAAAGAAGCAAGTCTATATAGTTTATATTATTTAAGATTTAAACAAGAATCTCAGACAAAAACTCTTACTTATAATTAGTACTTGATACAGATCATTAACTATCTGATTTTAGATTAAATAGAATCAATTTAAAACTTAGTATTAAAGCAAAATGATATAATCAAAAAAGGCTTCACATTTCTGTGAAGCCTTGTCTTTGCTAGTAGCGGGAACTGGACTCGAACCAGTGACCTTCGGGTTATGAGCCCGACGAGCTACCTACTGCTCTATCCCGCGATATTGGACGGCAAATATAGAACACTTCTTTGGTTCTCACAAGGGCTTTTTGAAAATATTTTCATTCCGCATTAAAATTATAATTTCACTAACATTAATAGCCTGAAATATAGATACCTTTAATCTTCATGAAAAAAATACTAATTTCTCTTTTCGTCTTTTTTAGCCTTCTAGGCGTGGCCGCAATTTTTCTCAATAGCTATCTAAAGAACCAACTTCAGCAGATTATAAAAAATGATTTGCCCTCCACAATAAATCTTACCTACGAAGATTTAAATATTGACAGTTGGGGTGGCAATGCCAGTATGAAAAACGCTACTGTAAGTATAATTGCTAATGATTCTATGCCTCGTAGTAAAGTAAACAATGCTACCGTAATGTTAAAAGGATTAGATCACTGGGATTATTTTAGAAACAAGAATATTCATTTTAAAAAAATTACCATTCTTGCAGATAGCCTTTCTCATTATAAGCAGGTAAAAAAAGAAACAAAGAAGTTTTCTAAAGACAGTACAAGCACAAATCCTATTAAGGCTGAAAACATAAATGGCACCTTTCATATTGAGGAGTTTGAGCTGGTGACTAATTATATCCAAATTTTAAAACCAGAAACAGAAGACATACTACTTAAAACGGCCCACTTTAATCTAAACCTACAAAACATTACCCCTACTATTACAGAAACCATTACAAGACCTTTTAATTACGAGCGCATTAGCCTTAGTTACGACTCGCTATATTACCAAATAAATGATTTTGATGAGCTTACTGTTCAAAACGTGCACTGGGATGGCTCCTCATTACAAATGACCAATACACAGCTTAAAACAGCAGTTTCGCGCAAGCAATTAAGTAATAGTATTAGTAAAGAACGAGATCACGTAAATCTGTTAATTAAAAAAATTAGCATTGATTCTCTAAGATACGGAGAACGCTCTGGCAGGTTCTATATAAACACGCCATTAATCTTGCTTGAGGAGCCTGCGCTCAACCTTTACAGAGATAAACTTCTTGCAGATGATTTTAGCACAAAACCTTTGTACTCAAAAATGTTACGTGATCTAAAGTTTGATTTAATGGTAGATTCTTTAAAAATTAAAAATGGCTCTATAATCTATACGGAGAAAGTAAATCAAGGTTCAAAGTCAGGATCTATAAATTTTAAAAACCTGCAAGCTAACCTTACTAACATTGGTAACACCTACAAAGAACACGAGAAAAAAACTAAAATAGCTATAAAGGCTATTTTTATGAAACAAAGCCCTATGACTCTCGACTGGGAATTTGATGTACAAAACAAGCAAGATAAATTTTATCTAGTGGGTAGTTTAAGTAAGCTTCCCGTAAAAAATCTAGATGGCTTTACCTCACCTAACCTTGGCGTTGAAATGCAAGGGAATATTGCGCACACATATTTTACTATTACCGGTAATGACTATAATTCTCATATAGACATGCAAATGACATATGACGACTTTAAAGTAAATATTCTAAATCAAGAAAAGAAAAAGAAAAAATGGTTAGCATCAACAATTGCTAATATTTTTATTTCTAACACAAGTAAGCGGGAAGATCAAGGCTTTAAGGAGGGCTCAGGTGACGTTACCCGAAATCAAAACAAATCTTTTTTTAATTACCTCTGGATTAATTTAAAAGATGGAATGCTAAAAACAGTTACTGTATTAGATTAATTTGAAGCAATCCATTCTATAGCTTCTAAACGACGATCTATAGTAAAATTTTTGAAATCTTTGCCCAGTATAGACTTATTGACATTAGTTATTGCGTGTATCCACTTACGATTTGTTACCATTGCAACCTTGTTTAACCTGTGGCTATGCTGCATTGGGAATATACTTGCAATAAAAACCGCATCAAGTGTAAAACGATTAATATTATTGTCTTCTAAGTAAAGATTTATAGTTTCGTGCTCTTCAAACATTTTTAGAATTGCCTGCTTCAATTCACTAATTGCATCGTAATTCATGGTACCTTCTACAATGTAACCAATTGCATTATCAGAAAAACTAAAATTTAAAAGCACTGAGGGGGAATTTTATGCAAATATAATAATAAAGATATAGTAATGTGTATCTAATTTTCAGGTTAGAAAGACCTTAGCAAATAGCAATTTTTAGAACAGTAAGCTTAGCTTTCCTCCAAATAAAGGCAGTATTCTTAAATTTTAGGATTGAATTGTATAAAAAATACAATACCCCAACCGCTACAAATTTTTATAATTACTGCTATTGCTCTATACTTTGCGCAGAAAATGTCACAAGCTCACCATCTTCATAACCCACCGTTAGCTCTATAGGATTGCAACATACTTCACAATCTTCAACATAAATCTGATGCCGCACTGAAACGTCTAATAACATCGAGATTTCTTCCCAGCAATACGGACATTGAAAAAAATGCTCTTCCATCATAATTACTTATAGTTCCACATTTAGAATTTCGCCGCTAATTTGAAGTACTAAAATCTCTGCAATTTTAGCATCATACTTGGCTTGACTCCTACTTAATTCAGCATTTAACAAATTGAGTTGTGCTTGCCTAAATTCTATAGAAGTGACCTGACCTAAATTGAATTTCTCTTTAGTACGTTCAAAATTATTTTTTGCTGTGACAATATTATCTTCCTGAACTTCAAAGATTCTAAGTTTGTTTTGATAATCGTCCCAAGAATTATTAAAATTACGTTCTATATCAATTTTTAATTGCTCTTTTTGAAGCTTTTGGTTTTCTAAAACAATTTTAGCATTCTTAACTCTTGTAATCGTGCCTCCGCCATCAAATAAATTCCAGGTTAAATTAACCCCAGCCGAAAATCCAGTGGTTGTATTTTGAAGTAAAAAGGCTAATGGACTATTATTGCTAGACTCATTCCAACCATACGAACCCGTTAGACCTACTGTAGGCAAATAGCCGGATTTGCTTGCTTTAAGTGTAAATTCATTAATGGCAATATTCTTTTCATTTTGAACTATTGTTACATTATTGTTCAACATGTTTAATAGTAAATCTGACTTATTTAAGTGAATTAAAAATGCAACGGTCGTATCGACTTCAAATGTATTTTTGATAGTATTACCTGTAACAACGTTTAAATCACGTTTCGCATTTATTAAATTTTGCTTTGCCGAAATTATACTGATACTATCATTATTAATATCAACACGTGCATTCAATACATTGAGCTTTGTGTTTTGACCATATTCAAATTGAAATTCGCTTCGTAATAATCGGTCTTTTGAAATTTCAATAGTTTCCATGAGCGACTTTAAATTTTCGCTTAGCTGAGCCACGTTATAATAAACTGATAATAATTGTACAGTTGTATTTTCAATTGTCTCTCTGGCTTGTAATTCCGATAAATTATATTCTTGCTTTAGGCGTTTGTAGTCATAGTAACGTCCTAAACCATCAAACAAAACATAATCTAAATTTATAGATGCATTATATCGTCTGGTTTCTGCACCTTCGGCAATTCTGGTATCACCATTTGCTAATTGTCCTTCTGAATTTTGACGATCAATAGACGCACCTGCCAAACCTGTTAAGATTGGCAAATATCCTGAGTTTAAAATATCCTGATTGTTCTCTGCGATCTCAACATTATTATTGGCGATTTGTATGCCATAATTATGCTTCAAGGCTAGAGTAACAGCTTCTGAAGGTTTAACGACTTGTTGTGCTAATGAAATATTGCAACAGATTATAAGCCCTAAAAGCATACCATATCTGCTTCCCATTTGCCCCTTTAATAGTTTTACTCTACTAACATCTAATATTCTATTTACTCGTGAATTAATGCTCTTCATCTTCCTCTTTTAATTCTTTAATTGCACGTTCAACATCTTCTCTACTGGGCTCCTCTCCTGTTTTTACCCAAACTGATTTCGTTTTAATCCAGTTTGAAATAGACAATAATAACGGAAGCATTAATAAGGTTAATAAAGTTGCGATGGCGATACCATAAGAAATAGAAATTGCCATAGGCTTTAAAAACTGTGCCTGACGGCTCTTCTCAAGAAGTAAAGGAGCAAGACCTGCAATAGTTGTTATACTGGTCAGGAAGATCGCTCTAAAACGAGAACGGCCTGCTTCAAAAATAGCATCTTCAAACTTCATCCCTTCTTTGAGAAAACCGTTGAGTTTACCTATGAGAACCAAACCATCGTTTACCATAATACCTATTAAAGCAATAATACCCAGAGCAGAAAGTACATTTATCGGAAAACCGTGAATATAATGCCCCCAGGCAACACCTATCACACTAAAAGGAATCATAAACAACAGTAAAAACGGCTGACTGTAACTGCGGAAGGTGAATGCGATAGTTGCATAAATAAGGAATAAAATAACCCAAATTACCTCGTTTGCAGAATTGCTTAGCTTTTCTGCCTCTCTATTTTGACCCTCGTAAGAAACTGATAAGGTTGGATATTTTGATAAAATATCGGGTATTACCGTTGCCTTAATTTCAGCAAGTATATCTGTAGTGCTTCCGTTAGGGTCTGCCATATCTGCATTAACCTGTATTTCACGTTGTCCTTCTAAGTGACTAATAGATTCATCACCTCTAGAAATAGTATAAGTCGCTATCTCACTCAGCGGAATACGCTCTCCGGTAGGAGTAACAATACGCATATCATCAAGATCATTTAGACTGCTACGATCACTGCGATCATAACGCACCCAAACGCGTATCTCATCTTGCCCGCGTTGAAAACGTTGCGCCTGCGTTCCAAAAAAACCACTACGCACCTGCGTCATCACACTGCTTAAATTAAGTCCTAAAGAATAAGCTGTTTCCTTTAATACAATTTGTATTTCTTTAATTCCCTCAGGGTCTGTATCAACCACATCGCGCAGCAATGCATTATTCTCGAGACTAGCCCGCAACTCGTCTTTAGCTGCTTCTAATTCTTCAGTATTATTTCCTAATAGAGAAATAGATATAGGGCTTCCGCCAAAATTACCTCCAGAACCAAAAGTTAAACGCTCTACGCCAAACACTTCTCCTACTTCATCCCGAATGGAGTTTGTTATATCTGGAGAAGAAAAGTCTCTAAACTCCCCGGGCAATAAATTTATGCGTAGAGAAGCCTTATTGTTTCCAGGTCCCACACGCTTAATGATATTTTCAACAACCTGTAAATTATCGGTTTGCTTGTTTGTATAGTCTTCATTTACACGCCAGGCAGCTTTCTCTACCATTGTGATAATACTATCTGTACGCTGTGGGTTTGTACCTTCAGGCATTAACAATTCTATAGAAACTGTATCACTCGCAATACTTGGAAAAATAGTCACACCTATCACACTTCCCATAATTGAACCCACAGTGACAATAAGTAAAGCGGCAATTATACAAAACGAAATAAGCTGGTTTGTAAGTGTAAACCGAAGTGCAGGCGTGTAAATTTTGTCCCGCATATAACTCATAAACTGATCGCCTTTCTTATTGAAATAGCGCAGTTTGTACATAAACTTTTGAATTCCCGTTTTCTTAGCAATATCTAATTCAGACTCACGTACTAAAGCTTTACTGTGTGCAATATGCGCCGGTAAAATAATTAAAGCTTCCACGAGAGATACTACAAGTGTAAGAATCACGACCGTAGAAACTTCTCCAAAAAACTCCCCTATTCTACTGTCGAGAAATAAGAAGGTTGAGAATGCTAAAACCGTGGTTATAATTGCTGAAATAATAGGTGGAATAACCTCTACAGTACCATCAATTGCGGCTCTAATGGGTGTTTTACCCATCTCATAATGCTGATAGATATTTTCTGAAATCACAATACCGTCATCAACCAGAATACCTATAACGATAATCATCCCAAAAAGAGACAATACATTAATTGTTACACCAAAGCTTCCGGCAAATATAAACATTCCTAAAAATGCTACGGGAATCCCTGCTGCTACCCAGAATGCAAGACGCGTATTTAAGAAAAAAGACAAAAATAAGATTACCAGAAGAATACCTTCTGCGCCATTTACTAACAGTAAATTTGTACGCTGCTCCAGACGTATTGAAGAATCTGAGGTAATATCTATATGTACTGCATCGTATTTTGCATTAAAATCTTCAATATAAACTTTAACCTGTTCTGCAGTTGTAAGCAGGTCTTCATTGTTAGTATTACTTATCTCAACATTAACCGCAAGATTCCCGTTAAAATAAGATGCATTAGGCGTCTCTGAGAAACGATCTCTAATTACTGCCACATCGTTAAGTCTTATGAGCGATCCGTCATTATTTGCACGTACAATGAGATTATTAAGATCATCGCCGTAATACGATCTGTTGTTTGCCCTTATAAGATAATCTTCTTTTTCCGTTTTAATGTTTCCTCCGGTGGTAAGAATATTTGCTCTGGAAACTGCCTGCGCAACTTCAGTAAAGGTAAGTCCATACGCCAGTAAATCATTTTCGCGTACAGCAATTTCAATTTCTTCATCAGGATAACCGCTTATTTCTATCTGCGATATTCCATCCATCGCCCGTAAATCATATTCAATAGTTCGTGCAATTTGCTTTAAGGTAGCAAGATCTATGGTTTCTCCACTCACCGCAAAACCTATAGTCTGTCGTATTGCTTCCTGCTTAGCGACAACCAGAGGCTCCATCCCCGTAGGAAAACTGGGTACGCGATCAACGGCATTTTTTACTTCAGCAAGAATGACATTAATATCTTCATCCTGATCAATCTCTATCGTAACGTTACCACCGTTTTCTCTAGATGTAGATGTCACACGATCTATGCCTACAAGACCTTTAAGATTATCCTCAATTTTAAGAATAATACCTTCTTCTATTTCTTGCGGAGAAGCACCGGGATACGTAACGTTAATCGTGATTATTTGTGAATCTATTAAAGGGAAAAATGAAGATTTCATCCTCAAAACTCCGATGATTCCAAAAATCACAAAAGCCATAATAACCACATTGACGGCTACACTGTATTTTATGAAATAACTAATTAATTTTTTCATAAAACCTATTCCGTATTTCCTGTAGTTTGATTTTCCTCATAAATCTTCACGCGCATTCCGGCATAAGCACCGGGAACACTCTTAGAAAGATATTGAGTCCCATCTGGAACTCCTTTAATAATAACTTCTTTATCTGAAAAATAGACGGGATTTACATCTATTAGATCAAGTAGTCCATCACGTATAACATAAATCTGTGAGTTATCTACTAATAACTGACGCGGAATACTTATTGCATCTGGCTCATCTTTGGCTTCTAAATTTGCCTGAAGAAACATACCTTCTTTTAAAGAATCTGCCCCGGCAATCTCAATAAACACCTTTATCGTTTGCGTGGTTTGATCAACTCTACCATTTACACGTACTACTTTACCGGTGTATTCTTTAGTCCCGTCAACTGTTGTTAAAGCAACTTTCTCACCTATCGTTAAAAGATCGCTAAACTTTTTGCCTATCGCTACTTCAAGTTCGTAAACTGAAGTATCTATAAATTCACCCAGTTTTTGACCAGGACGTACCAGCGTACCTTTATTTACCGGCGCCTCTGTTAAAATTCCTGAGAATGGGGCAGTAATGCGGTATTTACCTAGCCGCTGCTCCAGGTTTTTTACGTTGTAGTATGAAGAGTAAAGACCTCTACCTGTAATAAAGTAGCGTTCTTTTTGAGAATCTGTTTCGGGTAATTGCGGCGTTGATTTATTGATGTCAAAACCATTAAGATAGGTTTGCCATTTCTGAAAAATCTCTGGATAATCTAATCGTAAATCTGGCATTATTGAAGTTACCAGATTGTACAATTCACTCTTGGCGGCTTGTACCGAAGCATAGTATTCTGAAGAATCAAGATTTAAAAGGGTCTCACCTCTAGTATACGACTGGCCCACTTTAAAATCGTGAGCGCTTGATCTAAAAATCCCCTGAACTTCTGCATAAAGCTCCAGTCGGTTTTTTGCAACTAAATTTCCATTAGCCGGTATAACTATAGGAACGGTATCATTTTTAACTTCTTCAACAAAAACCGTTTTAACAACTTTGTCAACTTTAACAGGAATATCTTTATCCCGGTTAGCAATTGAATACCCAATCGCAATTGCGACACCAAGTATTACTAAACCTAATATCAGACGTACAGCTTTAAGCATTAAGTATTTTTTAAGAAACAACCATAAGCTGCAAAAATACCTGTACTTAGTCTTCTAGTTTGTTAAATTTAATATAAATAAAGTGCTAATTATAAAGCTCTAGTTCTTCGGTCACTTCACCCCATTTTGAAGTAAGCTCTTCAATTTTTTTCTTCTTAGCCTCGTATCTTTTAAAAAAGTCTGGCTTAGAACTGGTTTTAGCATAGTCTGCAGCAAGCTCCTGATCCATTATTTTAATTTCACGCTCCAGCTTATTCACTTCAGACTCAATATTACTAAGTTGGTTATTAAGTGACTTTACTTTTTTTTGATCTTTATATTCAACCTTAGGGGCTGCTTCTTTTACTTTAACCTTAGGATCTTTTTTCTCTAAATCTCTTAAGTTTTCTACAGCGCGTTTCTCTAAGTAATAATCAATATCTCCTAAATACTCTTTTATCTTATGGTCTTTAAATTCGTAAACGGTAGATGTTAGACCTTGTAAGAAATCTCTATCGTGAGAAACCAGCAATAAAGTACCCTGAAAATTCTTAAGGGCATCCTTTAAAACGTTTTTAGATTTGATATCAAGATGGTTTGTAGGTTCATCCATCACCAAAACATTAAAGGGTTGCAACATTAATTTAGCAAGCGCTAAACGGTTACGCTCCCCTCCAGATAGTACACGCACGTATTTTTCTACCTCCTCTCCTCTAAAAAGAAATGAACCCAGAATATCGCGTACTTTACTTCTATTTTTTTCATTTGCAGCATCAATCATCGTGTCGAGTACAGTTTTGCTTCCGTCAAGGTGATCTGCCTGGTTTTGCGCAAAATATCCTATTTGCACATTATGCCCCAGTTTTAACCTTCCTTCATACTTGATCTCATCAACAATTATTTTTGCAAGAGTTGATTTTCCCTGGCCATTTTGACCTACAAAAGCCGTTTTACTGTCGCGCTCTATTAAAAGATCTATTCCTTGTAAAACATGCTTATCGCCATAACTTTTCTTAATCCCTTCTGCCTCAACAACCACCTTACCCGGCACTACAGACACAGGAAAATTAAGGGTCATCACACTATTATCATCTTCGTCGACCTCAATTACATCCATACGGTTAAGCTTCTTAACTAAAGACTGTGCCATAGTTGCTTTAGAAGCTTTTGCCTTAAATTTAGATATTAGCTTTTCTGTATGTTCTATTTCCTTTTGTTGATTTTTCTGCGCAGCCATTTGTTGTTCGCGCATTTCCTGACGTAAAACTAAATATTGCGAATAGGGTTTAGGGTAATCGTATATTTTACCCAGCGAAATCTCTATCGTACGATTTGTTACATTATCTAAAAACATTTTATCGTGAGATACGATTACAACAGCCCCCTGATAGTTGCGTAGAAAACTTTCAAGCCAAATAATAGATTCAATATCTAAGTGGTTTGTAGGCTCATCAAGTAATAAAACATCATTATTTTGAAGTAATAATTTAGCCAGCTCAATTCGCATACGCCATCCTCCAGAAAATGTATCTGTAATTTTATTAAAATCTTCTCTACTAAAACCAAGCCCCATCAAGATACGCTCTGTCTCTCCCTGATAGCTATACCCGCCGTGAATTTCATATTGATGTTGAACTTCATTAAGTTCAACCATTAAGTCGTGATAATAATTACTCTCGTAATCTGTACGCTCTGCTAATTCAATATTTATCTCTTCAAGACGCGCCTCAAGCTTTTTAATAAGTTCAAAAGCTTCATAAGATTCTTCAAGAACGGTACGTCCCTCTACAAAATCTATATCCTGTTTTAAGAAACCTATCTGAATGTCTTTATCTGTAGCGATCTGGCCGGTGTCGTATTCTTGCTCACGTGAAATTATACGTAGCATCGTAGATTTACCGGCTCCATTTTTACCCACTAATCCTACCCGATCTCCTTCACCCAGTCTAAACGTAACTTCCTCAAATAGATATTCTCCCTGAAACGAAACAGAGAGGTTGTGAATATTTAACATGCTCTAAATTTTAAGGCGCAAAGTTATTATTAAATGCCGGATTTTCTGCATTTAAAGATTATCGATTTTTGTAACTTTAGATACCTTAAATTATCTGGGAAACCAGTAAAATTACACTATGAAAAAACTTCTCCAGGGAAATCCGTTATATAGCATACTTACTGGCACTTGCCCGGTTTGTCAGCAAAAAAGTATGTATGAGAATCCAAATCCTTATATACTTACAGATACGCTCAAAATGCACGAACGCTGTTTGCACTGCAATACTAAATTTAAGATAGAACCTTCTTTTTTCTACGGGGCTATGTATGTAAGTTATGGTGTAGGTATAGCTTTTGCTGTAGCAGCATTTGTAATTACTCACTTTTTTATAGGTGCAGGTCTGGTAGCAGGTTTTATTTCAATCATTATAACTCTTCTTGTATTTGCGCCTATAATTATGCGTTTGAGTCGTAATATCTGGATTAATTTTTTCTTTAATTATGATGAAGAAAAAGCTAAAGGTACCACTAGAACTTCTTAGGGAATCTAGAAATCGAGATCTCCTCATCAAGGGGAAAACCTAGTTCGAGATGCTCAAATAGCACTTTAGCGAGGTAGGGTGACATCATCGTACCCCGAGTTCCTAAACCATTTAACAGAACCAATTGTTTATTATTAGGGTGAACACCTATTAGTGGTCTTCTGTCTCCCGTTGTGGGTCGTATTCCTGCTTGTTGCGCTTCAACTGTATATTCACATGCAATCACTTTATTTAATTTCTGTAGTAATTCTTCTAAAGCTTCAGTAGTAGGTACTGAATCTTTATCTTTCCAATTAAATGTAGCCCCTACTTTATACAAATCATCTCCTAATGGAATAATAAAAAATGAAGCTTTAAGGGCTTTTGAAAGTCGTAAATCAGGAGCTTTAATGATTAGGTATTCCCCTTTATTGCCTACCAAAGGTAATTTGTTAAAAAATGGATTTTGTTTAATACCGTAGCCTTCGGCGAAAACTACTCGTTTAGCCTTGATATCTCTATAGCAAATTGAATCATCACTTTTTAAAACAAGTTCGTCGTAATTAAATTGATCAAAACTCAAAGAATCACTACTCATAAGCGAATGTGCATACGCATCTAATAAGGCAGGAATATCTAAACGTAACGTTTCTTTTACTTCTCCCAACTGTAATGGAGCTTTAATAAAATGGGAGTTATTTTTAACCAATGAGGCATCTAAAAAACGATTTAAAACAGGCTTATCTGTAGCCTCAAACCAATTATTTTGGTCTTCAATTGAGGAGAAAATTTTTAAAACTGGCAATTCCTTCATAAACGGAAACGCAAATTTCTCATTGAGGCGCGTAAAATAGGCTTTCGCAAGGTGAAATTGCTCTTCCCCTTTATAAGGCATAGTATATCGCTTCAAAGTCACCGGATTAATAAGGCCGGCTGCAACTCTACTGGCCGCGCTATCTTTAGTATCTATTACAAAAAACGACTTGTTATGCTGTTCTAATTGATCGCAAAATGCCATCCCGGCAAGACCAAAACCCACAATAAGATAATCTACGTGCTTCATAGTGTAAAAATAGGTCATAAAAAAACGCCTTTAAAAAAGGCGTTTTATAAATTTTAGTTGAGAAACATTTACTAGTAGTTCCACATATCACTTTCAAAATTACGTATCTGTTCTTTAATACGTTGAGATTCTAAAAGCTGCATCATTGCGTTATCTGCTATATACTCTTTAACTTCACGATCACCCTGAATGTTATCTACCTGATAAATAACGCCATTAAATCGTCTGGAATTTAACAAGTGATCAAATGACAATGGTTGTGCAGAGTTTTGAGGATTAAATACTTTAGCTTCGTGTAGAATTTCACGAGCTGTAGGATACCACACCCAAAATAAAGGAACCATAATAGGATCTTCATCATCAATAAAGTTAACATCTGGAGCTACAGGTGCAATACCTATTAAACGGTATTTTAACTCTCCCTGGCGCTTATCAAAATACCAGTATCCACGTATCCAATATTGCTCTATATCTGCAGAACTAATATCACGTCTGTCTATATATTGTTCGTCTACTTCGTACCCCGCATTTATCTGCTCAATACCTAAATCTGTAGTATCTACACGAGACATTGCAGCAGCAATATCCTTTAATTCTATCTTTTGATTAAAATAAGAATCTGCATAAATATCTAAATTACCCGCTTTAATATTCTTAACCAAAACATCGTAAAGCGACCTTCTATCTGAACCTATATTGTTAGTATCAACAGGATAATATAACGGAAAGTTTATACGCTCATCAAGATCTACGATCTCCCAGGTATTCTTACCCCAAAGCACATCTCTGCTATCTACATAACCGTATGGCAAAGGTTTATCATTATCTAACTGAATCTGCCCTTCCGTTTTTTCAAACATCTGAGCAGGCATTTTTGCGTTCAAAATATTAGTTTGCGCAAAAGAGGCAAAACCAATCATCAAACAAAAAACACTAAAAGCTTGCTTTTGGGTGATCATAATTTTTAATTTTTAATTTGTAAGTTCAATTAGAACTGGCGCAACTTTCTTAAGTCTATAACTACTGTTACCAGAAATCTGAGCGGTAATATCAAATATTTGCACTGTAGAACCTCTCTGAGCTCTTCTTAAAACGTCTTTAGCCCTAGAATCTAATTTACTACCACTCACCTGAACCGTAGGTTGACCGGGTACATTAAATTTAAAACCGGTTACATTTAAGTTTAAGTCAAAGTCAAAATCCATTAATTTAGCTCCTACAGTTGATATCTCTAACGCATTTCGTTGCATTTTTAGTATTCCATCTTCACCACGTAAAGTACCGGTAGGACTTGGAATATCTTTAATACGAAATTTTTTAGAGTCACTTACTTTAGAACCATCTGCCATAGTTCCAGAAACATTTATGGTCACTTCGTTTCCACTACCCGGATTCATAATATAATTACTTCCCGATTGTTTTGACAAACCAGGAGCACTCGCATTTACACTATTATCTGGTACACCAGCAAAGCTAATAGTCATTGGGTTTGCAACCCCACGATAAACAACATTCATTTTATCTGCTGAAATAGTAGCTGAGTTAGGCTTATTGATGACTGCATAACTATCATTAATAGGTATAGTTACAACAGAATCCCCTTCTTTGAACTGAAGCTCACCTGTAATTTTACGCTCACCAACGCCTCCAGCAGGGAAATCTAAAGTTACCTGACCACCTGAAGCTTGAGATACTTCTTTACCATTTATAACTACTTTATCAAAACTCAAGGTATTATCGTAGCGACCCAAAACAACTTTACCTTTAAAATTCTCATTAGAGAAAAAAGCACTTTTGTCTGGAATAACTATTGCTTGATAGTTTTTCATTGATAATTGAGCAGCTTGCTCACCTGCTAACATAGAAGATAATAACTCACTTTGTGTGGTTTTTATATCTGCTTGCATTTGAGTCAATTTTGTACGTGAAGCAATTAAAGGAAAGCCTTCAAAATTGTAACTTAACCATTCAATTTTTTTACCGTCACGATTTGCAACTTCGTCTGTATTAAATTTTTGCTTTACTTCCGAAGCAATAGCAGGGTAAGACTCTTCGGTAAGTGCTACAATTTCATTTCTAAAATTTTCGACTTTAGCTTTAAATTCTTCTCCTTCTTTACTCAATTTATCTCCCTGAAAGAATCTTTGATCCAGAAAATCTGTCTTATCCTGAGTTTCATAATCCGTAGGATCTTCCAGTTTAGCTATCATTTCTGCTTTCAAATTGGCGATATAGCCATCTAAATCCGAGGCTAAAGAATTAACTTTCTGCGCCTTAGCTTGAATTGGGCCATATTTCGCAGGCTGTTCTGAAGCCTTCTCTGCTAAACCGGCTAAAAAAGCCTGATTCCGCATATCTGAAGTAATATTGGCCTCATTAATTTTATCGTTAAGTAAACCAAATGCTGATAATACTTCTTTTGACATATTTAATGCAAGCATCGCAATAAATACGAGATACATTAAATTAATCATCTTTTGTCTTGGGGACTGTTTTCCTCCTGCCATAATGGTATATTTTCTACTCGATTAAAATGTATTTAGTTATAATCCAGTTATCTTTTGTTCATAGCAGAAAGCATTCCGCCATAAACACCATTAAGTGAAGAAAGGTTAGTCGCAAGACTTTCCATTTGCTCTTTTAATTTGCCAGCATTGTTAGCAACTTCATTGTTAATCTCTGCCTGACGGCCAGCTGTCTCAACCTGCACTTTGTACAAGCTGTTTAAAGATTCCATTTGTGCAGCAGCTAACGCCATTTCCTGACTGTATTTTTTTGTAGAATTCATCGCTTCTGCTGTTGGCGCCATACCTTTAGCTGCACCTTCAAAGCTACGGATGCTTGTACTTAGACTATTCATTAATTCAGAATCAATACGAGCATCTTTAAGCATCGCATCAAGTTTTTGAGAAAGTAAACCCTTCTCTTCAACAAGTTCTTCTTTTCTTTTTGGTGTGGTTGTAGGTGCACCACCTGCTAATTCAGGATAAACAAGCGTCCAATCTACCTCATCATCTACAGGTTCAAATGCAGATAGGGCAAAAATCAAAGCCTCTGTAATCAAACCAATTGCTAACAGCGTTCCTCCATTTAATGGTCCAAGTTCCCAGTGCAAGATTTTAAATAATGCTCCAAGAATTACTACTGAAGCTCCAAGGCCATAAGCCATGTTTAATAATTTTTTTTTAGTTTTTGAACTAGCCATTTTTAATTTTTTTGAGTTAAGTGAATTTAGGTTAAGATAAACTTTGGGGAATATTCTTTGGAAGATTTAGCGTCTTGAAGGCCCTTTTCTCATATTAACATCTTGATCTACACCAAGATAGTCCTGTACCGTTCTAAAACCAATGTAACTACGTGCAGAATCAGCATACTCATAATCACGAGTACTCACTTGAATGATGTATGCTACATCTTTCCAAGAGCCGCCTCTTACTACTTTGCGTTGGTTTTTTGAGTCGCTAACATTAGGGTTCATTGTAGAAATATACTCATAGGCATTAGGATCATAAGAAGATCCTACCCATTCAGAAACATTACCTGCCATATTATAAAGATCATAGTCATTAGGCTCATAGGAGTCTGCCTCAACTGTATACAAAGCCTGATCTGCAGCATAATCTCCTCTTAATGGTTTAAAGTTAGCCATAAAACAACCTCTGTCATTTTTGGTATAAGGACCACCCCATGGATAAGTAGCACTTTCTAGACCACCACGGGCAGCATATTCCCATTCTGCCTCACTTGGCAAACGAAATCTATTAACCAACTCCTGACCTCTCTGTTTCTTATATGAGTTTTTATTATCTGTACGCCATTGACAAAAGGCTTTTGCCTGCTGCCAGCTAACTCCTACAACTGGGTAATCATCATATGCGCTATGCCAGAAATAATCATTATGCATAGGTTCATTATACGAATAAGCAAAATCCTTAATCCAAACTGTAGTATCAGGATAAATCTTAGTTTCTTCAGTTCTGATGAAATCTTTACGCTTACCATCTTTTTGGCGTGCCGCTGCTTCCATATCAAGATATCTATATTTGTAAACAAGTTTATTTACATCTATCGTACGTTGACCATTGTAAGATTCTTCTAAAGGAATATACATTGTATCCATTACCTCAACATAATACTCGTCAGGATAATCCATAGGATCTGTAATTAAATCTATATCCCAATTAAGTTTACGATCACTATAATCATCACTTAAGCTGTAATAATTATCATACATATACTGCTCATAGGGAGTCATATCATCTGGATCATAATCAACAAATGCAAACTCCCCTATACCATCGTTTCCAGGCGTTTCTCCCAGCTCATCTGCTAAAATTGCTAAACGCGCTCGTGTAACTGAGTCGCGTACCCATTTAACAAATTGACGGTATTCTGTATTGGTGATTTCCGTTTCATCCATATAAAATGAACGCACCGTTACGGTTTTAGTAGGAGCATTTTTAATGGCAGCGATGTCATCATCACTTTTACCCATAATAAAGGCACCACCGGAGACTAAAGTCATCCCGTATGGCTTTTCGGGGTTCCACTTTTTCCCTTTGACTCCCACAAGTTCACCACGATCGTTACGACCACAACTAACTAATAAGCTTACAATCGCAATAAATGCAATAAACTTCTTCATAGGTAAATTAGGTTAAATCTAGATTTGAGACGGTAAACCTATCTATAAAATTGCTAAAAAACAATTTTTTGATAAAAATTACATTCAAAACTAAAAAGTTTTGTTAATTAAATTTCATTCTTACGCTTTGCTTTATACCAGCGTTCCGGTATTTCCTGGTTACAGGCGTTTATATAATCGTCTTCAGTGCAAGGTAATAACGTGTTCCTTTTTAATTTATTATTAACGCCTTTCATAAATGGAATTTCTATCCACCAGCGTTCTGAGACGGTACTTTTATAGAAGCTAAGCAACTCATCATCAACAGGAACACTATAGTGTAAGAAATTTGTCTCCCTGTCTTGTAATCGTTCATTTACTCTAAAATTTACTCCTTCGATAAAATACCAAAGTAATTGAGCTATAAGTGCCGCACCTGTTTCATTATTTCTCTGCAAATAATATTCA
Source organism: Leeuwenhoekiella sp. W20_SRS_FM14 (assembly GCF_052119605.1). Taxonomy (NCBI): domain Bacteria; kingdom Pseudomonadati; phylum Bacteroidota; class Flavobacteriia; order Flavobacteriales; family Flavobacteriaceae; genus Leeuwenhoekiella; species Leeuwenhoekiella sp. W20_SRS_FM14. The sequence goes on from NZ_JBGQOK010000003.1 coordinate 408,046, forward strand.
AATACACCAAAAACACTTACGCGATCACTAAGTCCTGCATACCTTGCAATTGCGCATATTTCTCTTCCATTAAAACCATTTACGTTATGAGGATGCATATAACCTAAAACTTCAGATTGAATAGAAGATAAATCTAAACTAACAATATCTGCATCACGCATTACTGGTTCTACAGCACTTAAATCTGAAGTTAAACTTCCTAGTCTAAAGGAATCAAAATATAACTTTTCCATCAGGTCAATTTCTTCCTGAGAGTTGTAATAGGTTTGATACCCTATATTCGAATAATTGAATAAATTATAAGGTTGATCTACAATAATTCTACCTACATAAGATTTATTTGTAATTGGCAAACTACTGTTTCCTAAATCAAAATGCCCATCTACATTTACTAAATTAACCATTTGATCCAGCCCGTCAAATGCTCTGTATAGTGCATACGTAAGATCTTGACTACCGCCAAGAACTAATGGTATTATATTATTTTTTACAAGTTGAGTTATTATTTCCTTTAAAGCATAAAAAGTATCTGAAGCGCTATCTCCCGGTTCTAAATCACCCAGATCCCCTATTTTAGTATACCAGTTACCCGGAAACAGCGCATATAAAGCTTTACGAATGGCCGTAAAATCTAAACTCGAATCTATATAATCTACTGCTCCTCTACTCTCCCGAACACCAATTATTGCAATGTTTAAATTTTGCATTTCTGGTAAACCACCCTGTCGCGAGTGCACTTTAATTACGGAAGCTAAACTCTGTTCATTGAGTAAATCTGCGTGTGCAATTATCGCGTCTGAAACTGGGGACAAATTTTCAAAAGCCATTTATTTTTTCTTTTTTGCTGGTGCTTTCTTAGCTGTACTTTTCTTAGCTGCTGTTTTTTTAGCTGCCGGTTTTTTAGCGGCTTTTTTCTTAGGCCCCTGCTTCTCTAAAATTGCTTTTACCTCTTCTAAAGTTAAGGCTGCAGCGTCTACTGTTTTAGGTAGTTCTATTTTAACTTTACCTTTTATAATATTAGACCTTCCCCATCTTGCCTTTTCTACACGTATTCCCTCTTCCTTAAAATCGTGTATAACTTTATCTTTCTCTTTCTGCTTTTTATCTTCAATTAACTCAACGATATCTTTATCTGTTAAGTTATCAAAATCGTACTTTTTATTAACATTAATAAAAATGCTATTCCACTTTAAGTAAGGCCCAAAACGACCAACACCTTTCTGAACAGGCTTATCTTCATACGTGTAAATAGGCGCATCTGCCTTTTGTTTTTCTTTAATATACCTGATTGCTTCATCATACTCAACTTCTAAAGGATCTATGCCTTTAGGAAGTGAAACAAAAGCTTTTCCGAATTTAACGTAAGGTCCAAAACGACCATTATTAACCTCTACCGGCTCTCCTTCAAACTCCCCTAATTCACGAGGAAGTTTAAAAAGATTCATGGCCTCTTCAAAGGTTATGCTTTCTAATTGCTGATCTGGTAAGAGACCTGCAAACAGTGGTTTTTCTTCATCTTCAACAGAGCCTATTTGAACCATCGCTCCATATTTACCAAGACGTACGCTTACCGGTTTGCCAGACTTTGGATCTTTACCCAAAACGCGCTCGCCTACCTCGCGATCTGCATTTTCTGCAACGTGTTTAACCTGAGGATGAAAGTCTTTATAAAAATCTTTCATCATTTTTGTCCACTCTTCGTTGCCTTCAGCAATCTCATCAAAATCCTGCTCAACTTTTGCTGTAAAATTGTAATCAAGAATGTTTTCAAAATGCATTACAAGGAAGTCGTTTACTACCATTCCCACATCTGTAGGAACTAATTTCCCTTTATCTGAGCCTACCTTTTCAGACAACTTAGTAGCTTTAACAACCCCTTTCTTTAATGTTATTAAATCATACTCACGCTCTACCCCTTCAACATTACCTTTTTCAATATATTTTCTATTTTGAATGGTCGTAATTGTTGGTGCGTAGGTTGACGGTCTTCCTATACCTAATTCTTCTAACTTCTTTACTAAAGACGCTTCAGTGTAACGGTATGGAGCTCTGGTAAAACGCTCGGTAGCAGTGATCCAATGATTATCAAGCACTTCACCTTCTTTTAATGGAGGTAGAATTCCGTTTTCTTCCTGATCTTCATCATCTGTCCCTTCCAGATATACTTTTAAAAAACCATCAAATTTGATAACTTCTCCGTTTGCTGTGAAATTTGAAGGATGGTTTGAAGATGCAATTTGAACATTTGTACGTTCTAGCTTAGCTTCACTCATTTGTGAGGCGATTGCTCGTTTCCAGATAAGCTCGTATAATCGCGCCTGATCTCTTTCTATATTAACGGAGTGCTTACTAAAATCTGTAGGTCTAATGGCTTCGTGAGCTTCTTGAGCTCCTTTACTTTTTCCTTTATAATTACGCTCTTTGTGGTATTTAGTGCCATAAGCAGAGTTGATTTCTTTTCCTGCAGCTTCCTTTGCATCTTGAGAAAGATTTACACTATCTGTTCTCATATAAGTAATAAGCCCCGCCTCATAAAGACGTTGCGCCATATTCATCGTTTTACTTACCGAAAAATACAACTTACGCGCTGCCTCCTGCTGTAATGTAGAAGTAGTAAACGGTGGTGCCGGAGATTTACTAGCCGGTTTAGTTGTTAATGCATCTACTTTAAATGTAGCATTAGCATTTGCTTTTAGAAATTCTTCAGCTTCCTTTTTTGTATCTAAATTTTTAGGAAGTTTTGCTTTTAAAGTTTTCCCGTCTGCATTTGCAAATTCAGCATCAACTCTAAAATAATCTTCAGTATTAAAAGCCTGAATTTCGCGTTCACGCTCTACAATAAGTCTTACTGATACAGATTGTACACGACCTGCAGACAACCCACCTTTTACTTTACGCCATAAAACAGGTGATATTTCATAACCTACCAGACGATCAAGTACACGTCTTGCTTGTTGTGCATTTACCAGATTATAGTCAATATCACGTGGATTATCTATCGCTTTAAGAATAGCTTTTTTAGTGATTTCAGAAAAAACAATTCGTTTTGTTTTTGCTTTATCAAGATTTAATTCTTCTGCAAGATGCCAGGCTATTGCTTCACCCTCCCGATCCTCATCACTCGCTAGCCAAACCATTTCTGCTTTATCAGCTAAGTCTCGTAATTTTTTAACAACCGCTTTCTTATCTTTATTTACTGTATATTTTGGCGTAAAATCACCCTCAACATCTACTCCGAGTTCCTTTGTTGGCAGATCTGCAATATGACCAAAACTACTTTCTACTTTATAATCTGAACCCAGAAATTTCTCAATAGTTTTAGCCTTTGCAGGTGACTCAACAATTACAAGATTTTTTGCCATAACGCTTTTTTCAAAATTTGTCAATCAAAATAAAACTAAAAGGAGCTTAATTTAATTTTGATTTTAGAATCGCAAAAGTAGTAGAAAATTTATTATTGAGACCAGAAACCTCATTTAGACCCTAAATAGCTTTTAGCTTGTTGTATTTAATTTGCTTAAATATATAACCTACATCACTTTACTAATGAATTTAAATTTCGGTCTAATGACACTTTGTCACAAGTTGAGTTAATCGTATCTTTGCCCACTATTTTTAGGAAGCAGACCGTATTATGGAGAAAGTTATAGACGAAAATAAACAAGGAGAAACACTGGTTTTAGAACCTCAAAAAACAAACACTAAGAAGCTTTTTATTGAAAGCTACGGTTGCCAAATGAATTTTAGCGACAGTGAGATTGTTGCTTCTATACTTGCAGATCAAGGTTACAACACCACCTCAAAGCTTGAGGACGCAGATCTTGTACTTGTAAACACCTGCTCTATACGTGATAAAGCAGAGCAGACCGTACGCAAACGTCTTGAAAAATATAATGCCGTAAAGAAAATAAACCCGGCTATGAAAGTAGGTGTGCTGGGCTGTATGGCAGAACGCTTAAAAAGCAAATTTCTAGAAGAAGAGAAAATCGTAGACCTTGTTGTAGGCCCTGATGCCTACAAAGACTTACCTAACTTGTTAAGCGAGGTTGAAGAAGGTCGTGATGCAATAAATGTTATTCTTTCTAAAGAAGAAACGTATGGCGACATAGCTCCTGTGCGCTTACAAAGTAATGGCGTTACAGCCTTTGTGAGCATCACCAGAGGTTGTGATAATATGTGTACCTTTTGCGTAGTACCTTTTACAAGAGGTCGTGAACGTAGCCGCGACCCTCAAAGTATTATTGAAGAAGTTAACGATCTGGCCTCGAGAGGCTTTAAAGAAGTCACTTTATTAGGACAAAATGTTGACAGTTTTTTATGGTATGGCGGCGGTCTTAAAAAAGATTTTGACAAAGCGAGCGAGATGGCGCAGGCAACAGCGGTTAACTTTTCTGGCTTATTAGCTCTTGTAGCAGAGGCTCAACCTAAAATGCGTATTAGATTTTCAACTTCAAATCCTCAGGATATGACGTTAGATGTGATACGTACTATGGCTAAATATGATAATATTTGCAACTATATACACCTGCCGGTGCAAAGCGGAAGTGATCGTATTTTAAAAGAAATGAATCGCCTACACACAAGGCAAGAATACTTTGACCTAATAGATAATATACGTGAAATAATGCCAGATTGTGGTATATCTCAAGATATTATTACCGGGTTTCCTACGGAAACAGAAGAAGATCATCAAGACACATTAAGCTTAATGCGTTATGTGAAATATGACTTTGGTTTTATGTTTGCCTATAGTGAGCGTCCCGGAACAATGGCAGCTCGTAAGCTTGAAGACGATATCCCGTTAGAGGTAAAAAAACGACGCCTTGCCGAAGTCATCGCATTGCAATTAGAACACTCACACCACAATACTAAAAAACAGGTAGGCCGCGTCGTTGAAGTTCTTATTGAAAAAGAATCTAAGAAAAGTGACGCAGAATGGTCTGGTCGTAATTCTCAAAATACAGTAGTTGTGTTCCCTAAAGAACATTATAAAATAGGCGACTTTGTAAACGTAGAAATTCTTTCGTGCACCACTTCTACTCTTTTAGGTAAAGCTGTAGGTTATTCTTCAAACAATTAATTAATAGTTAATGGAATCAGTTCACGCTATAAAACAACGTTTTGGGATTATTGGAGATGACCCCAAACTCAATCGTGCGATTGAAAAAGCGATACAGGTAGCTCCTACAGATATTTCGGTTTTAGTTACCGGTGAAAGTGGTGTAGGTAAAGAAAGCATTCCACGCATAATACATTCATTATCCCATCGTAAGCATAATAAATACATTGCTGTAAACTGTGGTGCTATTCCTGAAGGCACTATAGACAGCGAGCTTTTTGGTCATGAGAAAGGAGCTTTTACAGGAGCAACTTCTACACGTAGCGGTTATTTTGAAGAAGCAGACGGCGGAACCATATTTCTTGATGAAGTTGGTGAGTTGCCACTGCCTACTCAGGTACGTCTCCTTCGGGTTTTAGAAAACGGAGAGTTTCTAAAAGTAGGTTCTTCAAAAACTCAGAAAACAGATGTACGCATTGTAGCAGCAACAAACGTAAAAATGTTTGACGCTATTAATCAGGAACGCTTTAGAGAAGATTTATTTTACAGATTAAGTACTGTAGATATAAATCTTCCGCCTTTGCGAGAACGTAAAGAAGATATTCATTTACTTTTTAGAAAGTTTGCTTCAGACTTTGCTAATAAGTACAAAATGCCAACAATACGCCTCGAAGACGATGCTATAAACGCGCTTTTAAAGTACCGCTGGAGTGGTAATATAAGACAGCTGCGCAATGTAGCCGAGCAAATTTCTGTATTAGAACAAAATAGAAGTATAACTTTAGATAAATTACGTCATTACTTACCCGATACAGGCTCAAATTTACCGGCTGTGATAGGCTCTAAAAAGAGTGAAAGTGATTTTAGCAGTGAGCGTGAAATTTTATACAAAGTTCTTTTTGATATGAAAAGTGACCTGAATGACCTTAAAAAATTAACGCTTGAGTTAATGGAAAAAGGTAATAACGCTAGCGTTCAGGAAGAAAACAAATCACTTATTAAAAAAATATACAGCGAAGACGAGACAGATGCCTACGAGAGCGCAGAAGATATCACCGAAGTTTTACAACTTCCGCAAGAGTCTGCTGCTAAATCTTCTCTGGCAGACAAGTATCATTTTGCAGAAGATGTAGAAGAAGAAGAAACCTTATCACTACAGGAAAAAGAGTTAGAGCTCATTGAAAAATCGCTAGAACGCCACAGCGGCAAACGCAAAGCAGCTGCAAAAGAATTAGGAATTAGCGAGCGCACATTGTACAGAAAAATTAAACAATACGATCTTTAAAAGAGGTTATTTAAAACTTATGAGAAAACTTCAAATAACACTTCTTTTATTAAGCTGCCTTTGTATTAACAGTTGTGGTTTTTATTCATTTACCGGTATTTCTATTCAACCGGGAACTGAAAGCTTTTATGTAAGTTTTTTTCAAAACAACGCTCCTATTGTAGAGCCTGGTATTGACAGAGATTTCACATTTGCTCTTTCTGATTTAATTCAGAACCAAACTAGCCTAAATCTAGCTACAAATGCTGCTAATGCAGACTTAATATATGAAGGTGAGATTGTAGATTATTACATAGCTCCTCAAACTGCTACATCAGACAACCTTGCAGCTCAAAACAGATTAACCATAGTTGTTTTGTGTAGATTTACCAATACTAAAAAAGAAGATGGCAGTGATGACTTTGAAAAGCGATTCTCATTTTTTGTAGACACACCCGGTAATTCTCAATTAGTAGGCAGTGCTTTAGATAGCGCAATCGCAGAAATTTTTGAGCGTATTACTCAAGACATTTTTAATGAATCGCTTGCAAACTGGTAAATGAACACCTTAGATTTTACATATCTTTTAGAAAATCCTGATACAATTACTCCGGAGCAAACCTCAGCATTAAATGAGGTTGTAAAAGAGTATCCATATTTTCAGGCGGCTCGAGCACTCTACTTAAAAGGTTTAAAAAATCAGGATAGTTTTTTATATAATAATCAGTTAAAAAAAACAGCTGCTTATACTCAGGATCGTACTGTTCTATTTGATTACATTACTTCAGAAAATTTTAATCAAACAGCTATAAGCGAGCAAATAAAAGCACAGGAAGAGCAACTGCGCGATATGCCTGTACACGACCTTATTGATATTTCAGCAGAATTAGATGCTGAAGAAATCGCGAAAGCCAATCAGGTATTATCAAGTGACTTTTTTATTCCGAAGGAACAACATCAGGAAAGTATAGAAGATAATGACATACAGGCCACTGAAACCAAGTTACAAATAGGAAAACCTTTAGAATTTACAAAGAGTGAGACTCACTCATTTAGCCAATGGTTAAAGATAACTTCATTTAATAAGATTGACAGAACCGAAAATTCTGACTCTCCTGCTGAAAAATCTAATACAACCGAAGAAATAAAGCTAGACCCAAAACCTACGCAATTGGTTTCTTTTTCAGAAGTTCAGGAAGATAGTGAAGATCCTGATCGACTACGTAGATTAGAATTAATCGATAAATTTATTGAAACAAACCCTAAGATCAAGGTAAAATCTCCTGAAGAAGGGTTTAAAAAACAAGATCTACAAAGTGATTTTCAGCCTAATGAAAGCTTAATGACAGAGACTTTAGCACGAGTTTACGTCGAGCAAAAGAATTATCAAAAAGCAAAGCAGGCATATAAAATTTTATGTTTGAAATATCCGGAAAAAAGTGGTTTCTTTGCAGACCAAATTCGGGCAATAGTTAAATTGCAAGAAAATAAATAATAAATTGCGGCACATTTAAATTTTGAAATCCGCCTTTATAAAGCCTTAAACTATGTTTTTAATATTTTTAGTTTTAATCGTAATTGTAGCATTTTTACTTATTGTTGTTATAATGGTACAAAACCCTAAAGGTGGTGGTTTATCTTCTTCTTTTGGAGGAGGCGGAACACAACAAATAGGTGGTGTTAAAAAAACCGGTGACTTTTTAGACAAAAGTACCTGGGGACTTGCTACTATTTTACTTGTTCTAATTTTAATCTCTAATGTTACAATTTTTGGCGGAGGTAATTCTTCTGAGTCAAAAGTAATACAGGGAGAAGATGTTGAGAATATAATGCCTGTGCCAGATGCTACCACTCCAGCAACAGCAGCACCCGCAGAAAATACAGAATCAAACTAAATGACATTTTAGTCATACATAAAATATAGAGACCGCATTTATGCGGTCTTTTTTTTGTCTTTTTGTCAGCCAAAGTCTGGTGGCATAATTTCTGCCTTACAGGCTACATCATTACGAACTTTATTAACTAAAAAATTTATATTAAAATGGGAGTAAACATTAAACCACTTTCAGACCGTGTTTTAGTAGAGCCTACAGCCGCTGAAACAAAAACAGCATCTGGACTTTACATTCCGGATACAGCTAAAGAAAAACCACAACAAGGTAAAGTTATAGCGGTAGGGAATGGAAAAAAAGATCACGATATGACCGTTAAGGTTGGTGATACTGTTCTTTACGGTAAATATTCTGGTACCGAATTAAAATTAGATGGTACAGATTATTTAATAATGCGCGAAGACGATATTCTTGCGGTTATCTAATAACCTAATTTTCTTCTATTAAATAAATAACAATTATATTTTTTCGCAGTCGCGAAAATTTTAAATAAAATTTACAATGGCAAAAGAGATAACATTTGACATCTCAGCAAGAGATGGTATTAAACGCGGTGTTGACGCACTAGCAAACGCAGTAAAAGTAACATTAGGCCCTAAAGGTCGTAACGTAATCATTAGTAAATCTTTCGGCGCTCCTCAAGTGACTAAAGATGGGGTTACGGTAGCAAAAGAAATTGAGCTTAAAGATCCTTTAGAAAATATGGGAGCTCAGATGGTTAAAGAAGTTGCTTCTAAAACTAACGATCTAGCCGGTGACGGTACTACTACTGCGACTGTACTTGCTCAGGCAATTGTACAGGAAGGTCTTAAAAACGTGGCTGCCGGTGCAAACCCAATGGATTTAAAACGCGGGATAGACAAAGCTGTTGAGGCTATCACAAAAGATCTTGCTTCTCAAACTAAAGAAGTAGGTAACTCTTCAGAAAAGATAAAGCAAATCGCAGCTATTTCTGCAAATAACGACGATGTAATAGGTGAATTAATTGCTGAAGCTTTTAGTAAAGTAGGTAAAGAAGGCGTAATAACCGTTGAAGAGGCTAAAGGTACAGAGACGTATGTTGATGTAGTTGAAGGTATGCAGTTTGACCGTGGTTACTTATCACCATATTTTGTTACAGATAGCGAAAAAATGCAAACTGAATTAGAGAATCCTTATATCTTATTATTTGATAAAAAGATCTCTTCTATGAAAGATTTATTACCAGTACTTGAGCCGGTAGCGCAGTCTGGTAAGCCTTTATTAATTATTGCAGAAGATGTAGACGGTGAAGCACTTGCTACTTTAGTTGTAAATAAATTAAGAGGAGCACTTAAAATTGCTGCTGTTAAAGCTCCAGGTTTTGGCGATCGTCGTAAAGCTATGTTAGAAGACATTGCGATCTTAACCGGTGGTACTGTTATTAGCGAAGAACGTGGTTTCACGTTAGAAAATGCTACTATAGACATGCTTGGGACTGCCGAGAACGTGACTATAGATAAAGACAACACGACAATCGTAAATGGTTCTGGTGATAAAGACGGCATTAAAGGTCGTATAAACCAAATTAAAGCTCAGATCGAATCTACGACTAGCGATTATGACAAAGAAAAACTTCAGGAACGTTTAGCTAAATTAGCCGGCGGTGTTGCTGTTCTTTATGTAGGCGCTGCTTCTGAAGTAGAAATGAAAGAGAAAAAAGACCGTGTAGATGACGCTCTTCACGCTACACGCGCTGCTGTAGAAGAAGGTATTGTTGCTGGTGGTGGTGTTGCGCTTGTACGTGCAAAACGTGCTTTAGAAAATCTTGAAGCTATTAATGCAGATGAAGCTACAGGTATTAAAATTGTAGCAAAAGCAATCGAAGCTCCTTTACGTACTATCGTTGCAAATGCAGGTGGTGAAGGTTCTGTAGTTATCGCTAAAGTAATAGAAGGCGAAGAAGATTATGGTTATGATGCTAAAACAGATACTTATGTAAATATGCTTTCTGCTGGTATTATAGACCCTAAAAAAGTAACACGTGTGGCTCTTGAAAATGCTGCATCTGTTTCTGGTATGATCTTAACTACCGAATGCGCATTAACTGATATCCCAGAAGAAAATGCCGGTGGTGGAATGCCAGGTGGTATGGGTGGCGGTATGCCGGGAATGATGTAAGCATCAATTTCTAAATACTAAAAAAGCCCTTCAGTTAATTCTGAAGGGCTTTTTCTTTATATAAATGAATCAAAAAAAATTAATTTATTTCTTCACTCACTGTCCCGCAGTTTAACATCACATCACCAAAATAAGGGTTGTAAACTTTCTTCTCATTAGAAATCCAGTATGCTCCCTTACCATCAAAGGCCATTGGGCAATATTGATAGTAGAGTGTGCCGCCAGAAATATTTTCTTCTACAAAGGTTTTTACTCCAGAAGTTAACTTTTTAAAATGTACACGCTGTTTATTAATATCATTTGTATTTGCTATTGCCTGAGCGGCTTCTTTTAAATCTGCTTCTACTTCTACAGCTTCCATACTTGATATCATTTCTTCTGCTGCATTTTGGGCGGCTTCAGAATCTGTATTTACAAGAGCCGTCTTCAACTTATTATAGTTGTCATATACACTTGTTACCTCATCGTTTTTAAATTTAGCATCTCGTTTTGCTCCGTTATAAACTAGTTTACCTGTGCTCGCCTCACTACCGGAAACGGTTACTGTTTCCTGATTTTTTTTGCTTTCGCCGCAGGCTAAAATCAAAAAGGAACTCAGTACTAAAAATAATTTCTTCATATTGTAAATTACTATTTAACCCAAATATACAAATAGACTAGTTGCTGCGCAGCTTTTGATAATAAAAAGCAGGTAATAATATTAAAAGTAACATAGGCTGAATTAAAAATCTTCTTACATAAAACAAGGGGAGTTCAAACGATACTTGGTATTGAGCAATTAAGAAATAGAAAGCAATAATTAGTAACCCAAATATAACACCGTAGATTAGAATGAGTATCTTAAGTAGTTCGTTTTCTCGAAAAAGTAACTTTAATATACAAATAGAAATTATAGAATTAATCCAAAAGCGAATGCTGATAGAAAAAAGCATCTTAAAAATATCTAACTGAGGTAATGATTCTGAATTCAAGTAATCCTTTTCAAAAAATATCAGTAAAGGATCATAAAACAAGTGCTGCTGAAAATAACGCATAGCCACAAGTATTAAAAAAAGAAACCCTACCACCAGAACAAGAACTATTTTTTTCAAGAGGATATTTTTTTAAATCGCTTTATCCAAAATAGCCAAAGTAAAACTACGGTACCATAAATAATTGCTGGAAACAAAATATCATGTAGTATTTTACTGTACTCAGGAATTTTATATAAGCCTATACTTATAATAACAATCCGCAGCACATTAATCCCATAGATAAGCAGGCTACCAAGAATAAAAAATACCATAGTTTTTTTAAATCCCTGATAAAAAGAAAAAACAAAGGCGGTGAACAAAATAATCACGTTCACCCCATTACATCCCTCTACCACGCGTACTACAAAATAATCTTCTACAAAAAGCTTCATAGAAGCTTCTTCAGAATGCGGCTCTATAAAACTTGAGTATTCCGTTTTATTAATAATCCAATTACTTTGCACTGCTACCTGATGGGTTACATAATCAGGATAATGCGCTATAGAAAACTCTTGTTTTAAGTAAATTGCATAGCCAACACTAAGCACCACATACACTCCTAAAAATGTAAGGATAAATAGAAGTACCGACTTATATTTGCGAATTAAATCTAACAATCTGATAACGGTTATTGACCGGTCTAAAATACAAGAAAAATGACTTTTGAAACTCTAAAACCTCAAGTATCGCAAATATTAGATAGCGCAAGCTTATCTGTTGAACAACGACTGCAAGAAGTATGCGACCTTCTCAAAGAAACTATAGCTCATTATGACTGGGTAGGATTCTACTTCAAGAATGGTGATAAAGACGAACTCAAATTAAGTTCATACGCGGGAGCACATACAGATCATACCATTATTCCTTTTGGAAAAGGCATTTGCGGGCAGGTAGCAGTTTCTAATCAAAATTTTGTGGTGCCTGATGTAAATGCACAGGACAATTATATCGCTTGTAGCATCACGGTAAAAGCAGAAATTGTTGTTCCATTATTTGTAGACGGAAAAAATATAGGCCAGATTGACATTGACTCTAACACTCCAGATCCTTTTACTGAAGCAGACGAAAGGTTTTTAGAATGGGTAAATGTACAAGTCGCTAATATATTAGAAGCTTAAATTTAAAAGAATTTATAAAAAAGAGCCTGCTTTATCTGTTGATAAAGCAGGCTCTTTTTTTTGTATTTGTACCCTATCTACATACCGGTACGTATCGCTTCAACAGGATCTAATCGTGAGGCCATTAATGCAGGAACAATACCAGCAATAAGGCCAATTACAACAGAACTAAATAAACCCGCAAATATGTTTCCGGCAGAAAGTATAAACTCAAAGTCACCGGTAAACTGCGATGCTATAATAGTAATAATCCAAACTAAACCAAGACCTATGAGTCCACCTATAGTTGCTAAAATTATAGACTCAAATAAAAATTGAAGCAGTATAAACCTGTTCTTTGCACCCAGTGCTTTTTGAATACCTATAAGATTTGTGCGCTCTTTAACACTCACAAACATAATATTTGCAATCCCAAAACCACCTACAAGCAGAGAGAATAAGCCTATAAAACCACCTATAGTCGACATGGTGCCGGTTATATTATCTATAAGATCTGTAAAACCTGATAGCTGATTGATGAAAAAATTATTTACGTCGTCTGGCTTTAAACCACGCAGCTGTCTTAGCCGTTGGGCAAGTACTGCATTAAACTCAGGAATATCTACACCAGAAGCCGGTTTAATAACTATTGAAGGAAAAGCAGATTTATTATTGCTCCCATAAATACGCCGCACCACATTTACCGGTAAGATTGCAGAACCATCTTTTGACGGACCAAAGAGGCTGGTTCCTTCTTTCTCAAGAACACCTATAACTGTAAAGCGTTGACCATAAAGACGCACTTCTTTACCTATAGGATTTAAGTTGCCAAACAATCCATCAGCAATCTCATCTCCTAAAACAATTACCGGCGATCCGCTATTAGACTCAGATTCATTAAAAAACCGTCCCTCTTTTAATTTAAGAGATTCAATATTATAATAACCTTCAGTAACAGGTGCAATGCCAACTCCTGTAACCAGCTTATCACCATATTTAATAGATTCTGCCCGTACATTTAAGCTGTACGAAACAGCATCAACATCAGGCACATTTCGTTTAATATATTGATACTCCTCATAGCTTACATCAGGAAACTGCTCCCGTTTCCACTGGGGAATTTCCGAAGGCCCAAAAGAAAAACGCATTAAGATAATAGTACTGTTATCTAATGAAGACAAACTGCCTTTGATCTCCTGTTTTAATGAATCTACCGCAGCTAAAACTCCGATGATTGAAAATATTCCTATGGTTACACCCAGTAGTGATAGCAGCGTACGCAACTTATTATTACGCAGTGCATTAATCGCAAATGCGAGACTTTCTTTTAATACCCTAAGATAAATGAGCATAGATGTGTGTTAACATGAACGACCATAGGACGTATAAGTGTCTTGAACGTTACAAATTTAAGCTAAGAAAATACAACAATTATCAACTCCTCTTAAGGGTTTAATTCATACTTTTGCAGCCAAATAAAAAAATTCTTCATGAGTACTGCCATAAAAGCTAAAGCCGCACTAATTTCAGTTTTTAGTAAAGAAGGTCTTGAACCACTTATAAAAAAGTTTAATGAATTAGGTATCACCCTTTATTCTACGGGAGGTACCGAAAAATTTATTCAGGATCTAGGTGTTCCGGTAGTGCCTGTAGAAGAGGTTACTTCGTATCCTTCAATACTGGGCGGAAGAGTTAAAACACTACATCCTAAAATTTTTGGGGGTATTCTTAATCGTCAGGACCACGAAGGTGATATTTCTGAAATGGCAGAATATAACATTCCGCAATTAGATATTGTAATTGTTGACTTGTACCCATTTGAAAAAACAGTTGCCTCAGGAGCTTCAGAACAAGATATTGTTGAGAAAATTGATATAGGTGGTATTTCATTAATACGCGCTGCTGCTAAGAATTTTAAAGACACGTTATGCGTTTCTTCCGTAGATGATTACAAGGAAGTACTTGAACTGGTAAGTGCAAATGAAGGCACTACTACGCTGGCAGACCGTAAACGTTTTGCTGCAAAAGCCTTTAATGTTTCCTCACACTACGATTCTGCAATATTTAATTACTTTAATGAAGAAGAAGTAGTTTACAAAGCAAGCTATAGCGAAGGAAAAACATTACGATATGGTGAAAATCCGCATCAAAAAGGAACATTCTTTGGCGATTTTAATGCAATGTTTGATCAACTTCACGGAAAAGAACTTTCTTATAACAACCTGTTAGATGTTGACGCTGCTGTAAATCTTATGGCAGAATTTAAAGATGAGAATCCTACGTTTGCTATTTTAAAACATAATAACGCGTGTGGTTTAGCTCAACGAGAAACAATTCACCAGGCATATGTTGATGCTTTAGCAGGAGATCCTGTTTCAGCCTTTGGCGGAATTTTAATATCAAATACAGAAATCGACAAAGTAACAGCAGAAGAGATTCATTCTTTATTTTGTGAGGTTGTAATTGCTCCCGGTTTTTCTGAAGAAGCTTTTGAAATTTTAAAAGGAAAGAAAAATAGAGTTCTTTTAGTTCAGAAACCTGTAGCGTTACCTAACGATCAGGTAAGAAGTTGTTTAAACGGTATTTTAGTTCAGGATAAGGATGCTATCACAGACAGCCTTTCTGATCTTTCTACAGCCACAGACAATAAACCTACAGATCAAGAGTTAAGTGATCTAATATTTGCTTCAAAAATCTGTAAGCACACAAAATCAAATACTATTGTATTTGCAAAAGGAAACCAGCTTTACGCAAGTGGTACTGGCCAAACTTCTCGTGTAGATGCATTGCGCCAGGCAATAGATAAAGCGGTTGCATTTGGTTTTGATTTAAAAGGAGCGGTAATGGCAAGTGACGCATTTTTCCCGTTTCCTGACTGTGTTGAAATAGCAGATAAAGCGGGTATCACAGCGATTATTCAACCCGGCGGATCTATAAAAGATCAGTTGAGCATAGATTATTGCAATGCTAATAATATTGCAATGGTAATGACCGGAACAAGACATTTTAAACACTAATTAAGACGAAATTTTTCAGTACATTTAAGACTAACCTGATTATCATATTTCACTCTCACTTTACATCCTATGGGCTTTTTTGATTTTCTAACTGAAGAGATAGCGATTGACCTCGGTACCGCAAACACTCTTATAATACATAATGACAAGGTTGTTGTAGACAGCCCTTCTATTGTTGCCAGAGATCGCGTTACTAATAAAATTATCGCTGCCGGAAAAGAAGCTGCAATGATGCAGGGTAAAACTCACGAAAACATTAAAACAATACGCCCTCTCAAAGATGGTGTAATTGCAGATTTTGATGCCAGTGAGCAAATGATAAGCATGTTTATTAAAGAAATCCCTGCGCTTAAGAAAAGGCTTTTTGCTCCTGCATTGCGTATGGTAGTTTGTATCCCATCAGGAATCACAGAGGTTGAAATGCGTGCTGTAAAAGAAAGTTGTGAGCGTGTTAACGGTAAAGAGGTATTTCTTATACACGAGCCTATGGCAGCCGCTATAGGTATAGGTGTAGACATCATGCAACCTAAAGGTAACATGATTGTTGATATAGGTGGTGGTACTACAGAAATTGCAGTAATCGCTTTAGGAGGTATTGTGTGTGATAAATCTGTAAAAATTGCAGGTGACGTATTTACGAATGATATCATTTACTATATGCGCACCCAACATAACCTCTATGTAGGAGAACGTAGTGCAGAAAAAATAAAGATTCAAATAGGTGCAGCTACCGAAGATTTAGAAGTTCCACCAGAAGATATGAGTGTACAGGGTCGTGACCTCCTTACAGGTAAACCTAAACAGGTTTCTATATCCTACAGAGAGATTGCTAAAGCATTAGACAAATCTATATTACGCATAGAGGATGCTGTAATGGAAACGCTTTCGCAAACGCCCCCAGAACTTGCTGCAGATATTTACAATACCGGTATATATTTAGCAGGTGGTGGTAGTATGCTGCGCGGGTTAGACAAACGTTTATCACAAAAAACAGACTTACCGGTTTATATTGCTGAAGATCCTTTACGTGCCGTTGTGCGTGGTACAGGTATTACGCTAAAAAACCTGGCTAAGTTCAAGAGTATTTTTGTAAAATAATTAGGGTATTGATTCATGCAGCAAATTGTAAATTTTCTAATAAAGCATAGAAATTTTCTATTATTTGCTTTTTTGCTGTTCTTATCACTAGTTTTTACCATACAGTCACACTCGTATCACCGTAGTAAATTTGTGAATTCTGCTAATTTTCTAAGCGGCGGTATTTACGGTGGCCTTGATGATATTTATGAATATTTTGATTTAAAGATTCATAATAAGCAACTCGTAGAAGAAAATAACAGGCTGCGCTCAAGGCTTTATAATATTACAGATAAGAACGTACAAAATCTTGATACATTAGCATTTAATTCATTATACCGTTTTACTACAGCTAAAGTAATTAATAACAATTACAACTTAAAAGATAACTTTCTCACACTACGCGGTGGTTCAAAAAAAGGAATAAAACAAGATCTTGGTGTAATAACAAGTAAAGGACTGGTAGGTATTATAGATAGGGTATCAAATAAATATGCTACAGTTTTAAGCATCTTAAACAGCAATTCTCAAATTAACGCAAAACTAAAAAAGAGTAATCACTTTGGTATTTTAGTTTGGAAAGGAGGAGATCCCAATATTGTTGATCTTGTTGATGTACAATCAAAAGCACCGGTTGCTCTTGGCGATACTATTGTTACAGGAGGTAAATCAACAATATTTCCTGAGGGTATAGGAATAGGTACTATAGACAACTTTAAACTTGATCCCAGCGAGAATTTCTATACGATAAAAATCAAACTTTTTAATGACATGACTAATGTAGGCTATGTTTATGTTATTGAAAATCTTGATAGCGAGGAGATAAAAACTTTAGAACAACAGACCGTAGATGAGCAGTAGCATATTCACAAATATTCTGCGATTTGTATTACTAATACTTCTACAGGTTGCCATTTTTAATAACATCAATTTTTTGGGGTATATCAATCCCTATCCATATGTCTTGTTCATTTTATTGTTTCCTATAGGTGACAATAGAGCTTTACTTATTTTCTTAAGCTTCCTACTAGGACTCACATTAGATATGTTTAGCAATAGTGGTGGTATGCACGCAGCATCATGTGTAACCATAGCTTATCTGAGGCCTTGGATTTTGCAATCTATTTTTGGTGTAGCTTATGAGTATAATGCAATAAAGGTTACTAAAGCAGATTTTGGAGAACGCCTCCTGTATGTAAGTATTTTAGTTTTTACACATCATCTAATACTATTCTTTGTTGAAAGTTTTAACTTCTCAGACATAATCTATATACTTAAGAAAACGTTCTTCAGTGGTATATTTAGCGTACTGCTCTGTATGATTTTCATAACACTTTTTAGCTTTAAGCGTAAATGAGAAAAATTTTACTTTTTTCAATTGTACTTATATCCGGTTTTTTGCTCACCGGAAGGCTATTCTATTTGCAAATATTAGATACATCCTACGCCAGTCTTTCAGAAAATAATGCCATAAAACGCTTTTTTGATTATCCGCAGCGAGGTCATATTTATGATCGAAGTGGCAATCTTCTAGTAAGCAACCAGCCTTCTTATGATGTTATGGTGATTCCTCGTGAGGTTAAACCATTTGATACGCTCGAGTTTTGCGGACTTTTAAAAATGGATAAGGAGATGCTTATAAACCGACTTAAAAAAGCCCGGGTTTATTCTCCACGATTACCATCTATTGTCATACCCCAACTTACTAAATCTGAATATGCTTACCTTCAGGAAAAGATGCGTAAATATGAAGGCTTTTTTATTCAAAAGAGATCGTTAAGGGATTATCAAATAGATTACGGAGCAAATTTTTTAGGCTATATAGCCGAAGTTAATTACAAAGATATTGAAGACAACCCCTACTATCAATCTGGGGATTTAAAAGGAAGAACAGGCGTTGAAAAACAATATGAAGAAGTTCTACGCGGTGTTAAAGGAGTTAAATACATACAAAAGGATCGCTTTAATAGAGATATTGGCCCCTATAAAAATGGAAGCCTTGACACCTTACCTTCACCGGGTAAGGATTTGACCCTTACAATAGATTCTGATCTTCAGCAATATGGTGAAGATTTAATGATCAATAAACGTGGCGGAATTGTAGCAATAGAGCCTTCTTCGGGAGAAATACTAGCACTTATCTCTGCCCCTAACTTTGATCCCGCACTACTCGTAGGTAGAGAACGCTCAAGAAATTTTACAAAATTATACTACGACTCTATAGCAAAACCTCTTTTTGATAGAGGCTTACAGGCACAATACCCCCCAGGATCTCCTTTTAAAACGCTCAATGCACTAATTGCACTACAGGAAGATGTAGTAGATTCTGAAGAAGCATTCTCCTGCCATGGTGGTTACTTTTACGGTTCTCATGGTAGAAAACTAGGATGCCACCACCATCCTAGTCCGCTGAGTATGATACCGGGTATTGCAAATTCTTGTAACGCCTATTTTGCTAATGTATACCGTAGGGTAATTGAAAAATATAACACTCCACAAGAAGGCATGGATGTTTGGAAAAATCACCTGGAGAGTTTTGGTCTTGGAGGTTATATGGGTACAGATTTACCTACAGGTCAGCCTGGTTTTATTCCTGATAGTAAATATTATAATAAGGCTTACGATTACCCAAAATACAAATGGTTTAGCACAGCTACAATCTCAAACTCTATTGGACAGGGTGAAGTGAGTCTTACTCCTATTCAATTAGCAAATGTAACCGCAGCGATAGCAAATAGAGGCTGGTTCTACACACCTCATATTTTAAAAAGTATAGAACATCAAACTGAGTTAATACCTGAAGAATATAGAACTAAAAACGTTACCACTATAGATGCTTCAAATTTTGAACCGGTAGTTGAAGGTATGTTTGGTGCCTATAATTACGGTACAGCGGCAGGAATTAAAATACCCGGTATAGATATTTGTGGAAAAACCGGTACTGCTGAAAATTATACCCGTATAGATGGGCATAGAGCTCAATTAACAGATCACTCCATATTTGTGGCTTTTGCACCTAAAGACAATCCTAAAATTGCAATAGCCGTTTTTGTAGAAAATGGATATTGGGGTTCTCGATATGCAGGCAAAATTGCCAGTTTAATGATCGAAAAATACATTAAAGGTGAGGTCACACGTAAAGATATTGAAGAATACGTCCTATCAAATAGTCTTGAAGACGAGTATGCAAAGCCACTTAGCGGAAAGCCGTTTCCCATTAACGATGGTAAAAAAATAAGTGGTGTTCCTAAAAAAGTAGAGCTTTAATGAATAGTTTTTCTAAAGCTTACGGTAATTTTGACTGGGTTATAATTGTTTTATTTCTAGCACTAGTTCTAATAGGCTGGCTTAATATCTACTCAGCTTCCGTTGATCCTACGGGGGTTGCCGAATTTTTTAGCTTTGATAATTTATTTACAAGACAGCTTCTTTTTATAGGCCTAAGTTTTCTCATAATAATTTTTATACTATCACTTGACGCTAAGTTTTTTGAGCGTTTTGCAAGTGTGATTTATGTCATATCTATTGTCTCATTATTGGGACTTTTCGTATTTGGTAAAAATATTTCCGGAGCTACAAGTTGGTATTCTTTTGGAAGTTTTGGTATACAACCCAGTGAATTTGCCAAAGCAGCAACAGCCCTTGCTTTGTCAAAATATTTAAGCGATATTCAAACCGATGTTAAATCATTTATGCATCAGTTACGTGCTTTTGTGATTATTGCCCTACCAGCAATTTGTATTGTACCTCAACCCGATCCCGGTAGTGCTCTAGTTTATGCTGCTTTTTTCTTTCCGCTTTACAGAGAGGGTTTATCTGGTGTTTATTTAATTATTGGCTCGGTTACCATAGCTTTATTTGTACTCACATTGGCCTTTGGCCCCTTATGGGTGGTTCTGGGAATTGTTTTAATAGCCCTTGCATTACTATTTAAAAATCGCAAAAAGCGCTTTGGAAAACGCCTGTTTTACATTCTCCCTATCGTATCAATTCTCTTTGTTTTTTCGGTAAACTATATATTTCAAAATGTTTTTGAGCAGCGTCACCGTGACCGTTTTAATGTGGTTTTAGGTAAAGATGTAGATATGAAAAGCATAGGATATAACACCTATCAATCTGAAATTGCAATTGGTAATGGAGGCCTCACCGGAAAAGGTTTTTTAAAAGGAACTCAAACTAAAGGTGACTTTGTTCCCGAACAGCATACAGACTACATTTTTAGCACTGTAGGTGAAGAATGGGGTTTTTTAGGAAGTACGTTGGTAATTGCATTATTTGTGGGCTTAATGTTGCGAATTATCGTTTTGGCAGAACGGCAAAAGAGTCAGTTTAGCCGTATTTATGGATACAGTATCGCCGGCATATTATTTATTCATTTTATAATAAATATAGGGATGGTTACCGGGGTTTTTCCTACCGTTGGTATCCCGTTGCCCTTTTTCAGTTATGGAGGTTCAGGACTTTGGGGATTCACGATTTTACTATTTATTTTCGTTAAACTCGATTCAGATAGAATCAACCAGTGGTAGTTTAGCGTTTAAAACTGCCAGTCGCTTAGATTAGTTTGCTGCTCCATAACTTCTTCAATTGCATCGTCTAACTGCGGAAAGAAATTAATTCCGGTACTAGCTTCTAAAGCATCAACGGTAACAACAAATTCGTTTAATTTTTTTGTGCTTTCGCTATGCGGAATTAAGAAGGCTATACACGTATACCCGGAATCAGTTTTACGCAATATAACTTTATAAAATGCTCTAGGAACATAAACACGCTCACTACCTATTGTTTCTAGCGGATTATCTAATACTCCGGCTGTAACCACTGTAAGAGAATCATATTTCCTCGCCCAGTCGCGCACTTGAATCTCTAAACGATTCCAGATGCCACTATTAAAATCATGCAATTGCGGACTAATATTACTCGTCAAAAAAGTTTCATTATAAGCCTGAGTACTAAATTTACGATCCCCTGCAGGACATAAATGTCCTCTATCATAACCACTATTTTTATAATTACGCCAGTTTGCAGCTCCTGTACTTACGGCAGGATCTATATCAAAATAGGGTCTTGACTGGTCTTCTCCATGCAGCTGATCTTTAGTAAGTGTATAAGCAACCCAGGCAGCCTGCTCTGCTTTCTCATTATAACTTAGACTATAATATGTATGATGCACTATAGTTTGAGCTACGGCCTCTGGTAAGAAGTAGCTCAAATTAGTCTCTTTAACGAGTATGCCGGCATCGACAACTTCTATTTTATCTTGCTTCTCTATGTATTTTTCACCTACATAAATAGCAGCAATAGCGAACATCATTAAAAGAGGATAGGTATATTTTCTACTCATAACTTATTAATTAACGCCTTTTACATCTAGTGCATCACGTAACGCATTACCCATTAGCATAAATGCCATAACTAAACTCATAATGGCAAGGCCCGGAATAATAGCAAGATAAGCCTTACCTAAAATAATATAAGAATAGTGATCTTTTATCATTGCTCCCCAACTCGGGATGGGTGGCTGTGCTCCTATACCCAGGAAACTTAGACCGCTTTCAATTAAAATAGCTCCTGCAAAATTTGCAGCACTTATTACAATAACCGGAGCAAGAATGTTAGGTAATATATGTTTAAAAAGAATACGCATATTTTTATATCCTAAAGCTCTGGCTGCGGTAACATATTGCGCTTCTTTGACACTCAAAACCTGCCCTCTTACTACTCGAGCTACCTCAACCCACATCGTAAGACCTACAGCTATAAAAACCTGCCAAAAACCTTTACCAAGAGCCAATGTTATTGCAATAACAAGAAGTAAGGTGGGTATTGACCAGGTGACATTAATAATCCACATTATAAAAGCATCAAGTTTACCGCCATAGTAACCACCTATTGCCCCCAAAAAAACACCAATTATCAAAGAGATTAAGACGGCAACAAAACCTATACTAAACGAGATACGCGTACCTATAAGCATTCTACTCAAAAGATCTCTCCCGTATTTATCTGTACCCAATAAAAATGTTTTTTCGCTAATAAACTGCTCTTCAAAATCAATTTGATTTATAGCTTGTAGATTGAAATCTGATAATGGAATAGCTTTTGTCAATTCGGTGACACCATCTTCTGTATAAGGCACATACTCTACTTCGGTGTCTAAAATTTTATAACTAAAAATCGGAATTTCTGTATCTGTGTTAGACTTGCCATTAAAAGCTGTTTCTAAAAAACCCTCTTTAGTATTACTAGACCCCGGAACAGTTAACATGGTAACCGTAAAACCGGGCTTTTTAGAATGAATCGAGAGATGCATTTGATTTGCATTCTGAGTATCATCTGGAGCCAATAGATAAGCAAATACTGCAACTAAACCGCAAACGACGATGTATATTAAACTCAAAACGCCCCAGAAATTTTTTAAAAATTTCCGGAGCGCTAATTGAGATAAAGAACTTGAATGATCTGCCATAGGTTAATCCCTAACGTCAGCCAATTTGCTTCTTCTAATATTATTTACTTTTAAATCTTCAAGCACATTAATAGCTTCTTCCATATAAACGTCTTTAGCTAATTCTGCATGCCAGCGCTCTCTTTTTTGAGCAAGCGTAGTATCTGATTTGAATAATTGAGTTTCGTAAGGCAATGATTTAAAAGTAAGATTTGAATTGTAATCTCGCAAACCATCAAAACGCTTAGCTTCAGCTACATTAATCTCCATTTTAGACTTATAAGCTTCAAAATTAAGTGGCCAAATTGAATCATCTTGTTTACTCTTAATCCACTTAGCATTCTCTTCTACAAGTTTTAAATACTCATTTTGAGCCATTCTTTTTTTACTGCTATTTATCGTTTGATAATAATCTATATAACCATCCCAAACTTTATAATCTGCAGCTGCAATTTTATCCCACGGTAACGGATTCTCAAGATCTTTCTCTCCTATATCAATATAGCTATATTTATCTGGGACAACAACATCACTCTTCACTCCTTCAAGTTGGGTTGAACCTCCATTTATACGATAGAATTTTTGTGTGGTTATTTTTAAGGCTCCCATATCTCCTAAATCATTTTGACGTAACCAGCGGTTTAGGTCATATACATTCTGTACGGTTCCCTTTCCATAAGTTTGCTTACTCCCTAAAATAACCGCTCTCTTATAATCCTGCATTGCTGCAGCAAGAATCTCACTTGCAGAAGCAGAAATCTCATTTACCAAAATAACTAAAGGCTTATCCCATATAATCTCAGGATCTTTATCCTGTAAAATCTCGCTTTCTGCACCATTAGATTTTACCTGCACTACAGGTCCTTCTTTTATAAATAAACCGGCGATATCAACAACTGTAGAAAGTGAACCACCACCATTATTACGTAAATCTATTACCAGACCATCTGCACCTTCTTCGTTAAGTCTAATAATTTCTTTTTTTACATCTGTAGCTGCATTACGCTCTTCTGCATTTTGCATGTCAAAGTAGAACTTTGGTAAATTGATTACGCCATATGTACGATCATTTTTCTCTACCGTAGTAGATTTTGCATAGGTTTCCTCAAGCTCTACAACATCACGAGTAATTGCAATATTTTTTATTGTCCCGTCTTTCTTCTTTACATTTAAAGTAACAACAGTTCCCTTTGGACCTTTAATAAGCTCTACCGCATCATCAAGACGCATACCAACAACACTGGTAGCAACCTCTTCTTTTTCTTGCTTAACTTTTAAAATAATATCACCTTCCTCAAGCTCTTCACCTCTCCAGGCAGGACCTCCCGAAATAACTTCAGTAATACTAATTTCATTACTTTTTTTCTGAAGACGAGCACCTATTCCCTGAAACTGCCCACTCATCTGCATATCAAAACGGTCTTTATCTACAGGAGCGAAGTATGCTGTATGTGGGTCAAATTCTTCAACTATAGAATTTATATATACCGAAAAATAATCTTCGCGATCAAAATCATCTGTAAATTCAAAATATTCTATATATGATTTTTTTGTACTTTCTCGAGATTCTTTTTCAAGCTCTGCGTTGCTAAGTGCTTTGTATCCTGACGAGTCCTTTTCTTTCTTAGCTTCTTCTTCAATACGGTCATAATACACACCTATCGTACTAAATTTTAATTGGCTTCTCCAACGGTCTTTAAGCTCTTTTCTATTTTTAGCATACTCCAGATTCTCGTAGTCTGTATCTATAGTTTCATTTTCTGTATAGTCAAAAGGCTTATCGAGAATATCTATATAAATCTCTTTAGATTCTTCCATACGTTGTCTTAAACGCGTGTAGGCTAAATCAAAAAATGTAATATCTTCTTTACGAATCTGGTCATCTATCTCAAATTTATAGACCTCAAACTCCTTAATATCGCTTTGTAAAAAATAACGTTTTAATGGGTCAAGTGCCGTTACAAAGTCTTTAAAAACTTGTTCTGAAAATTCATCATTAAATTCTTTAGCATCGTAATGTCCTTTTTCCAAAACATATGAAATCAAACTAATGAGAACTTTATCTTTTCCCGGATCTTCATTATTTGTTGTAAAACTGCAAGACGCAGCTCCCAACAATAATGCTAAAACCAGAACTTTCACATTTTTTATCATAATTCGTTGCATTTTCTTCTTTTTACTAGCAAGCTACATTAAAAACCGTGCCACGACCCTAAGTTTACGCTAATAATTTGTTAAACGTTAAGCCGTGTAATGGCTCGGTAATTTAGTATTTTAGCACTAGAAAGCAAAACTTATATGGCTCAGCAACAACCGTTAATTTTAATCACTAATGACGATGGCATCACCGCCCCCGGCATTCGCAAACTAATTAGCATCATGCAAGAAATAGGTGATGTTGTTGTCGTAGCTCCTGACAGTCCGCAAAGCGGAATGGGTCACGCTATAACAGTAAATGACACTATTTATTGTGATCCTGTAAAGGAATTTCAAGATGAAAACCATAAAGAATACAGTTGCTCTGGTACTCCTGCAGACTGTGTTAAGATTGCTGTACAGGAAATCATGCACCGTAAACCTGACATTTGTGTAAGTGGTATTAATCACGGTTCAAATTCTTCGATAAATGTCATCTATTCTGGCACAATGAGTGCTGCAGTAGAGGCCGGTGTAGAAGGGATTCCCGCAATTGGCTTTTCATTACTTGATTATTCTATAGATGCAGATTTTTCACATTGTGATACCTTTGTAAAAAGCATAACCTTACAGGTCCTCAAAAACGGATTGCCAAAAGGTGTCGTGCTCAATGTAAATATCCCAAAACTAAAAGCCAGTGAAATTTGCGGAATAAAGGTAGGGAGACAAGCAAAAGCACAGTGGAAAGAGAAATTTGATAAACGTACAAATCCTATGGGTCGCGATTATTATTGGCTTAGTGGTGAGTTTGTAAATGAAGATAAAGGAAAAGATACAGACGAGTGGGCTTTAGCAAATGGTTACGTTTCGGTGGTACCGGTGCAGTTTGACCTTACAGCACACGATTTTGTAGCAACTTTAAATAAATGGAGTTTTACCTCTTAAATTTTCCGACAGGCATAATTAATTAAACAAAATCCCGTGAAATATTATATAATAGCCGGTGAAGCTAGTGGTGATTTGCACGCTGCAAACCTAATGAAGTCTCTTTTAGCTGAAGACCCTAATGCTGATTTTAGATTTTGGGGTGGTGATTTAATGCAAAAAGTAGGCGGCACTCTGGTTAAGCATTACCGGGATTTAGCATTTATGGGTTTTTTGGAGGTTATTATGAACCTGCGTACCATTACTAAGAATCTTGCGTTTTGCAAAAAAGATATCGCCAGTTACCATCCGGATGTGATCATCTATGTTGACTATCCCGGTTTTAATCTTCGCATTGCAGAGTGGGCTCGTGTAAAAGGTTATAAAAATCATTATTACATCTCACCTCAAATCTGGGCCTGGAAAGAAAACAGAATAAAAGCTATTAAAAGAGATGTTGATGCGATGTACGTTATACTCCCTTTTGAAAAAGAATTCTATGAGGAAAAGCATGATTTTCCGGTTCACTTTGTAGGACACCCCCTTATTGATGAGATAAGTAGCCGCAATCCTATTTCACCACAAGACTTTAGAGCGCAACATAATCTTGATGAACGACCTATAATCGCCCTTTTACCGGGAAGCCGAAAGCAGGAAATTCAGAAAATGCTCGAGATTATGCTTAGTATAACTCCAGATTTTAAAGAGTACCAGTTTGTAATAGGCGGCGCGCCCAGTCAGGATTTAGCGTTTTATGAACCCTTTTTACAGAAAAACCGGGTTCATCTTTTAATGAATCAAACTTATAATTTACTCGACGTTTCTTACGCAGCACTGGTAACTTCAGGAACTGCAACTTTAGAAACCGCTCTTTTTAAAGTTCCGGAGGTGGTTTGTTACAAAGGAGGTAAAATTTCTTACGAAATTGCAAAGCGAGTTATTAAACTCAATTACATATCTTTAGTTAATTTAATTATGAATAAAGAAGTAGTTAAAGAGCTCATTCAATCTGAGTTCAATACTAAAACTTTAAAAACGGCGTTGAGCTCTATCTTGCAGGAAGAAAACCGCAAAACTCTTTTCAATTCTTATTATGAATTAGAGAAGAATTTAGGCGGAAGAGGAGCCAGCGACAAAACCGCCAAATTAATTTTTAACAGTATTTCTTAAGCTTTATGATCAGAGTCTTTTTTACCCTATTGTTAAGTCTAGCAGTGATCAGCTGTGGAAGCAGCCACAAAAGCATTGCTACAACTTCAAAACCTACAAAAAAAACACGTTACATTCAGCAGGATACGAAACCCATAATAAATAAGCCGGCGGCTAAACGAGACTTTATTTACCTCTCTGAGATTGAAGTAGCAGACGAAAACAGATTACGCTACAATATCATAAATAATGCACGACAATTTGAGGGTACGCCTTATAAATATGGAGGGACTTCAGAAAAAGGGATGGACTGCAGCGGTCTAATTTATACAGCATTTTTAAAAGAATCAGTAGCAATACCCAGAGTAAGCCGTTTTATGGCCGAAGAAGGGGAACGCGTTGCCGCAGAAAATGTGACACCCGGAGATTTACTTTTTTTTGTTACCGGTCGTAAAAGCAAACATATAAACCACGTAGGTCTTGTAGTTGATGTTTTACCGGGTCAAGTTTTATTTATACACTCCTCTACTTCGCAAGGGGTAATTGTATCTTCTCTCAATGAAGGTTACTGGAATAACGCTTTTAAAGAAGCCCGAAAATATATGTAACTAATTGATTTTTTGAGTAGTATTGTAATTAATTCCTCCTTTACTCAGGAATTGATTAATCTGTGAAAGGTATAAATACTACTATACTTATTCTTCTTGCCGGTCTTTTAACCGGCATTTTGTGTGAGTCTTATCTACCAATATCACATAAGGCACTATTAATATTCCTGTCTGGCATACTGGTTCTGTATACCACTGTACATTTTATTCTAAAACTAAGAAGAGGGCAGCATCCTATTACAGGCATTTTAGCATTTCTACTTTTTATGTTTCTGGGGGTTACGGTCACTCAATTTAATGATCCGCTCAAAAAGACCAATCACTATACTCAGGTAACTTCAGCAAATAGCTCACAGCATTTAATTCTTACTATTGTTGAAGAACTTAAGCCAGGCTTTTATGATGCCAAATATATAGCACGCCTAAATCAGACAGATTCCATTTTTACCACGGGGCTGGTACTTTTAAATATTACAAAAGATAGTACGGTACAACGATCAAAATTAAAAGTTGATGATAGAATCTATGTAAATCAAAAGCTAGAAAAACTCACTCCAGCACGCAATCCGTATCAATTTGACTATGCTGCTTATCTAAATGGGAAAAACATATACGCTCAAATTACCACTTCGTCTAAAGATCTGGTAAATCTCAAAAAACAGGTAAAAACATTAAAAGGTTATGCTGCTAAAAGCCGATCTCATCTGCAGCAGAAAATAAATAGCTATTCATTTAATAAAGATTCTAGAGCTGTACTCAATGCGCTACTTTTAGGGCAGCGTCAAGAACTTTCAAGCGATTTACAAGAGAGTTACAGTAATGTGGGTGTAATACATATTCTCGCAGTTTCAGGATTGCACGTGGGCATTCTCATGCTGCTTGTTCAATTTTTACTGAAACCATTAGGTAATTTCAAAACAAGCCGGATTTTACGCTGTATTTTAGTAATCGCTATCATTTGGGCATTTGCTCTGTTTACAGGCTCATCGCCTTCTGTATTGCGCGCAGCAACTATGTTTAGCTTTATACAACTAGGCTTACTACTCGGCCAGCGGCAAGCTTCATTAAATGCCATAATTATATCTGCATTTCTATTAATTCTAATAAACCCCGGACTCATTTATGAAGTGGGTTTTCAACTAAGTTATGCCGCAGTATTTTTTATCATTTGGCTGTATCCTAAGTTTGAAATGCTATGGGAACCCAAAAATAAAATATTAAAATACTACTGGCAGCTAATTGTGGTAAGCATTGCTGCTCAAATAGGTGTATTACCCCTAAGTCTGTATTATTTTCATCAGTTTCCGGGATTATTTTTGGTGGCAAATATGATTATTCTACCCGTACTAGGTATTCTTCTAATTTTCGGTATTGTCATACTTATTCTAGCTGGTTTGAATATGCTCCCTGCCCATGTTGCTTCGGCGTATGATTTCTTGCTGACTCTGTTGAATACGGTAATACGCTACCTTGCTCAATTTGACTCATTCCTAATCACAAATATTTATTTTTCAATAACACTGGTATTTATAGGGTATGCAATTATCTTTTCCTTCGGAAACCTTATAAATAAGATTAGTTATACACGTATTTGTATATTTCTGATAACACTTATAGCGCTTCCTACAGGCATTCTAGTTTTAAGAAAACAACAATCAAACTCTTCGCTCTACGTACTGCATCAATACAATACGAGTCTTTTAGCAAAACAAGATTCTAGTAAAAAACTTATATTTTATTTACCTGAAAACAAAAATATTTCGAAATCTATCGTCAGGAATTTTAAGGAAAATCAATTTATAAATAGCATTCAAAATAAACCTCTCAAAAATTTCTATCTGGCAAACACTAAGAAAATTCTACGCATAGATAGTCTTGGGGTCTATGACATTCCCGGTTTAAAACCAGATTACATCATTTTAAGTCAATCTCCCAGAATTAATCTTGACCGATTGATACATCAATTTCCTGAAGTTAAAATAATTGCAGACGGCAGTAATTACAAAAGTTATGTAATGCGCTGGGAAGCTACGTGTAGAAAAAAGAAAATCCCATTTCATAATACGTATGAAATGGGATTTTATAAAATAGAATAAACGCATTTTAGCCTTTAAACTTACTTTCAAAATTAGACTGGTATTCTTGCCATGCTTCAGCAGTTGTGATGCGTTTATAAGCATCAGTCTTAATCATTTTTAAAAAAATCTCTAATTGCTGTGGTGTTTTATAACCGGGTAGTGGTTGAATTAAATTTCCTTTTTCATCAAAAAAGACTACACTGGGATAAGCGCTTATTTTTAAGGCATGAGCAAATAAATGTTGGCTGTTACGCCCTTTTCTATTAGGATCATAATTAGGATTTGTATAAGTAAAATCCTGATACTTTATAGACTCTGTACCTTCGGCATTAAATTTTACTGCATAATAATTTGCATTTACATATGCTGCTACATCTTTGTTCTGAAATGTGTTCTGATCTAATAATTTACACGGCCCACACCAATCTGTATACACATCCATAAAAATTTTACGAGGTTCTTTTTTCTGAGCTTTTAATGCTTCATTAAAAGACATCCAATTAATTGCTTTTTGAGCAGTCACAGCTGTTGAAGCCAAAACTAGTAGTAAGGTTGCTATTAGTAATTTTCGCATAATTTCATTTTAAAAGAGAATTTCAAAAAGCAGACCGTTTTAGTGAATTCCGTGCATTAATTTTTTCAATAAAGGGTGTAAGAGTATAATAAGTACACCCGCCCCTCCAGGAATAAAGAAAAATAATAGGAAGAATGTAGATAGCGAGTACTCTGCCGTAATTTGATCTATCATCCCACCACTGCTTCCTGCAAGTTTATTTCCTATCGCAATTGCAAGATACCACACTCCATACATCATCGCAATCATTCTTCCGGGAACCAGCTTACTTACATAAGACAACCCTACCGGCGATAGGCAAAGTTCTCCCATAGTGTGAAAGAAATAGGCAAGTACAAGCCATATAATGCTAACTGCAGCAACTTTTGCACCTTGTGGAATATCACTTGCACCATAAGCCAAGGCAGCAAAACCAACTCCCAATAGAATAAGTCCTATGCCATATTTAACCGCAACACTTGGGTTGTATTTACTCTCCCATAATTTTGAAAATAACGGCGCAAAAATGATTATAAAAAGTGAATTTAAAACGCTAAACCATGAAGCTGGTACTTCTGGTGCTTCAGCAGTATATTGCTCATAAAGCATCGTAATTACTAACGCCCATATAATGACAAAACTTCCTCCAAGTATAAGATTTGCAAGTTTGTATTTTCCGAAGGTTTGTTTAAAAAGCATCCACAAAACCCAGGTAATAACACACAATGGGACTATTGTTATTAGCGTATTTGCAATTCTGAATATAGTACCCGCACTGCCTTCTAAAACGCGATCTGTATAATCATTAGCAAAAATGGTCATCGATCCTCCAGCCTGCTCAAAAGCTGCCCAGAAAAATATAGTGAAAAAGGCAAATATTGAAACGGCAATCATACGATCACGTACTAGAGGTGCATATCTAGTGATTCTGGAAACCAATAATATTAAAAATATGACCAGTGCAAATAAGATCATAAAGTTGCTTCCGGAAAGTGGTCCTACTTCAAAATCAAAAACATTAGTACCTCCTATTTTAGACATTGGGTCATTGATAATCCAAATCAGACCTATGATTGCACTTATTGCGATAAATACTTTATCAATAGTCAAAAACGGATTTAATTTTATGGAAGCATCAATACTTACCTCATCCTTGTTGGTTTTCACAGGCTTCTTACCTACTTCACCAAAAATGTTCTGTGCAAAATAAAACTGAAGCATACCTGCAAACATGAAAACACCGGCAAGACCAAAACCCCAATGCCAACCCCATTGTTCACCCGTATAACCGCATAATAAAATACCTAGAAACGCCCCGGCATTTACTCCCATATAGTAAATGGTATAGGCACCATCCTTTTTATGCTCGTGGTTCTCGTACATCTGAGAAATAATAGAAGTCATTGTAGGTTTAAAAAAGCCGTTACCCACTACTAAGAAAAATAAACCCAGGTATAGTGCAAAATGAGTATCTACAGCCATTGCTGCGTGACCCAGAGTCATTAGCAATGCACCAATAACAACCGCTCTTCTGTAACCAATGATTTTATCTGCTATATAACCTCCTAAAATTGGCGTCAAATAAACTAATGACGTGTAGGTACCATACAACGCCAATGCGTGCTCTCGTGGCCAGGCCCAACCTTCATCAAAAAGAGAAGAAGTTAAAAATAACACTAAAAGTGCGCGCATTCCGTAATAGGAAAAACGCTCCCACATTTCAGTAAAGAATAAAACAAATAATCCGGCGGGATGACCCAACACCGGATTTTTGAAAAATTGTTCTGTAGATGATGTAGCCATCGTAATCTAAATCTTGTTAATTATTGATTTTAGGATCTGCAAGTTCATAATCTTCTTGCTCTAAAATCTCGCGCTCATTATCTTCTGCACCGTGCGTAAGTCTCTTTAATGGTTTTAAAGCTAAAATAAATACAATCCCTATTGCGCTTGTAAATATTAAAATACCCAGGAATACCGAATATTCACCAAATTCACTTGCTGATTCCCCAATAAGACCTGCAACTTTATTACCAAGACCTGTGGCTGCAAAATACACACCCATAAGCAGTGACGCATATTTAACCGGTGCGAGTTTGGTAATAAAAGAAAGCGTTACCGGCGAGATACATAGTTCTCCTATAGTATGAAACAGGTATGCAAACACTAACCAAAGCATACTTGAAGTTCCAGATTTCTCAAATTCCATAACAGCAAATACCATAAATAAGAAGCCAAAGCCCATTATAATAATACCCATTGCCATTTTTAAAATCGAGCTAGCTTCTTTTCCTTTAAGCTTTCGCTTAGCCCAATAGTTAGCTACTATCGTTGCAAAAATGATGATGAAACCGGCATTTAAACTTTGAAACATTACAGTGGGCACTTCCCAGCCAAATAGCATTCGGTCTGTTTTAGAATCTGTATATAAATTCATCAAACCTCCAGCTTGCTCAAATGCGCCCCAGAAAATTATGGTCATAATAAAAGAAAGTAATAAGACCATAAAACGATCTTTAAAAATGCGTGATGGAAGATCTTTATAGATCATCATCATTAAAGCGGCAATTGCTGTTATAAATAAAAATAAAAGACCAAATCCCCAGTCCATAGAATACCAGCCTACCATTGAAAAAATTATTAAAACACCTGTAACTGCAAGTTGCATTGGAGATCTAAATAGTTCTCCATAAAGTTTTCCGTAGGAAATCTCGTCCTCTTTACTTTCAGCTTTTAATAAACTTCCTACGTTTTTTAAATACTTTTGACCATACAAATACACAATTAACCCTAGAACCATAGCAATACCTGCAAGACCAAACCCTGCATGCCATCCATATTCAGCTACTACAAAGCCTATGACTAAAGTTGCAATTAGTGAACCTGTATTAATACCTATATAAAAAATACTAAATCCTTTATCTCTTCTAATATCTCCTTCTCTGTAAAGGCCACCTACCATTGTAGAGATATTAGGTTTTAATAATCCTACTCCAGCAATTACAAGACCCAGACCGGTATAAAAAGCCCAGACATCTGTAAGCACTAAAACGCCGTGACCTATACATAAGATTATAGCACCTAAAAGAACGGCCTTTTTCTGACCTATTAATTTATCTGCGATCATACCTCCCGGTATTGAAGCTACGTAAACTAGCATCGTGTACCAGCCGTATAAAGCCAACGCTTCTTGATCTGTCCACCCCAATCCTGTTCCTCTAGCATCTGTTCCCTGAATAGTTGAAGCAGTCATATAAAGTACCAATAATGCACGCATCCCGTAATAGGAAAAACGCTCCCACATTTCTGTGAAAAATAAAATGTATAGTCCTACCGGATGTCCAAACAATTCTTTTTGTTTGGTAAATTGTGCTGATTGTGCCATTAGGTTGTTTTATAAATTTTCTTTAATAAAATTAGTCATCTTCGTATACAGGTGTAAACGTGTATTCCCACCATAAATACCGTGATTTTTATCGGGATAGATTGCCCAGTCAAACTGCTTATTTGCCTGTACTAATGCTTCAATTAAACGCATTGTATTTTGTACATGTACATTATCATCTGCACTACCGTGTACCAATAAAAACTTACCCTTTAACTTATCTACGTGAGATAATGGTGAATTGGTATCATAACCACCAGCGTTTTCCTGAGGCGTTGTCATGTAACGTTCTGTGTAGATAGAATCGTAAAATCTCCAGCTGGTAACCGGCGCTACAGCAATTGCCATTTTAAACGTGTCTGCTCCTTGAAAGATACAATTAGAAGCCATAAAGCCACCATAACTCCATCCCCAGATTCCTATACGATCTGCATCAACATAATCGCGTTTACCCAGTGCCTTTGCAGCAGCAATCTGATCTTCTACCTCATATTTACCCAATTCGTTTTGCGTCATTTTCTTAAAATCTCTTCCTTTAAGACCAGTACCACGAGGATCTACACACACTACAATATACCCTTCCTGAGCCAGCATTTGAAACCAGTAGCCATTACCGCCATCCCAACTGTTTGCAACACTTTGAGAACCGGGACCGGAATATTGCGTCATAAAAACAGGATATTTTTTAGATGCATCAAAATCTTTCGGTTTAATCATATATGCATTAAGCTCCTCACCATTAATAGGAAGTGTAAAGAATTCTTTTTCAGAAATCACATAGTCTGAGAATTGATCTTTAAGCTCTTGATTGTCTTTTATCTTACGTATTAGCTTTCCGTCATTTGCATTGTGTAATGTAAATACATATGGAGTTGAAGCATCTGAAAAACTATTTATATAGTACGTGAAGTTTGTACTAAAATCTGCAGAATTAGTGCCTGCTTTAGTTGAAAGCGCTTTTTTATCTTTTCCATTTATTTTTACCGAATATACACCACGGTTTATAGAACCGTTTTCTGAACTTTGGTAAAAAACACGTTTACTTTTAGCATCGTAACCATAATAGTTGGTTACTTCCCAATTGCCTTTTGTAACCTGAGTCTTTAATTTTCCGTTTTTGTCATAATGATAAATGTGGTTCCAGCCATCTTTTTCACTGGTCCATAAAAAGTCATTATCATCTAAAAAAGTTAGGTTATCTGTTACATCAACATAAGCATCATCCTTATCTGAAAGTATGAGTTTTGCTTTACCTGAAGTTCCGTCTACAAAAAGAAGATTAAGATCATTTTGCTTGCGGCTTGTTGTTTGCACTGCCAGTACGTTAGCATCTGGTGTCCACTCTAGTCTGGGAATGTAATAATTTTGAAAACCGCTTAAGTCAACAGCTTTAGTTTCGGCGGTAGCCAAATCATAAATATGAAGACTTACCACTGCATTGTTTTCTCCTGCCTTAGGATATTTAAAGGTATCTTTTGAAGGATATAATTCACTCCCAAAGACATCCATACTAAATTCAGGAACTTCGGTCTCATCAAAACGAATGAAAGCAATTTTAGTTCCATCGGCATTCCAGTCAAAAGCTCTCACAAAAGAAAATTCTTCTTCATAAACCCAGTCTGTAATACCATTAATAATTTTATTCTTTACACCGTCTGTAGTTAACTGTGTAGTTGCTCCTGTAGCAATATCTTTTACATATAAATTATTATTGAGGCCATAAGCCACTTTAGAAGCATCTGGTGAGAACGTAGGTTCTTGTATTGGTTGATCTGAAACCTGTGTCAGTTTTTTTGAAACCAAATCATATACATAATAAACACCTAGACTTGAACGACGGTATATAGAACGAAGGTTTGTGCTCAGCAAAACTTTAGTTTCATCAGCACTCAAGGTATAGCCTATAAAATAATCTAAGCCTTCAATCTCACTTGAGTTTATAATTGTATTTACCTTTTCACCGGTTTCATAACTGTAAACATCTAGTGTTTTAATACCAGATTTTCGGTCTGTATTTAAAACCGCATATTCTTTACCATTTTGCATAGGATGCAACCTATCAAGGTATTGCATTCTAAAAGTGCCATTATATATTTCTTCAACGCTAATATTTTTCTGTTGTGCCTGAGTTGCTACGGTAGCAATAAATACAAACAGAAACAGTACTTTTTTTATATTCATAGTGGAATTTAACTTAAAAATAGACCGCCAATTTTACTAAAAATTAATCAAAAAACCCTGCTTATCGTTGTTAAATACGCAGTCTTTTAGCTAAATACGCGAGTATCATTATAATAACCTCAAGTATTAAATCTTCCTTTACTCCTAAATGAGTTACTCTTAAAATATAACAAAGCGTATAAAGAGCTTAAACATGAGCCAAAATAGTATCTTTACGCTTCAATATTTTTACCTGATTATGCCTCAAACAATACAAGGATTTTCCCGCTTAAGTAAAGAAGAAAAAATAAACTGGCTTGCAGATAATTTTCTACCAGATTCACCTAATGCGGTTTCTACGCTTAAACAATATTGGAATTCTAATACCAAGTTGCAGCAATTGCACGATGAATTTATAGAAAACACCATTTCAAATTACTATTTGCCATTAGGCGTTGCTCCTAATTTTGTTATTAATAACAAAACCTTTGCAATACCTATGGCGATTGAAGAAAGTTCTGTTGTTGCCGCAGCAAGTAAAGCTGCAAAATTCTGGATGTCTCGAGGTGGTTTTAAAGCTGAAATATTAGGGACACAAAAAATAGGACAGGTTCACTTCACCTACGTAGGTGACAATCTAGTATTAAATGAGTTTTTTGATGATATAGAAGCTACATTATTAGCAGACCTCAAAGAACTTACCGCCTCTATGGAAAATCGTGGCGGTGGCATTACCGGCATTGATCTCGTTAATAAGACCGAATATTTAGAAAACTATTATCAACTGCATGTAACATTTGAAACCCTGGACGCCATGGGTGCAAATTTCATCAATTCATGTCTAGAGCAACTTGCAGAAAGCTGGCAACGGGAGTTTAATAATCATTTAGCTTTTACCAAAAGTAAGGCAGAAATGGTGGTCATCATGAGCATTCTTTCTAATTATGTACCGGGATGTGTTGTACGCGCTGAAGTATGTTGTGCAGTGAGCGAACTTACAGAAGCAGACGGTATAGATCCTGAAGTTTTCGCATCAAAATTTGTACAGGCAGTACGTATCGCAGAGGTAGAAACCTACCGCGCAGTTACTCATAATAAGGGAATTATGAATGGTATTGACGCTGTCGTTCTTGCTACCGGAAATGATTTTAGAGCAATTGAAGCCGGTGCTCATGCTTATGCAGCAAGAAACGGAAGCTACTCAAGTCTTACCCACGCTACGGTTGAAAATGGAATATTTAGATTCTGGATAGAAGTACCTTTGGCATTAGGAACTGTAGGTGGTCTTACAAAATTACACCCGTTAGTAAAACTGAATCTTGAAATGCTGGGCAACCCTAGCGCACCGCAACTTATGGAAATCATCGCAGTGGCAGGTCTTGCTCAAAATTTTGGGGCGATTAAATCACTTACCACAACCGGAATTCAGAAAGGGCATATGAAAATGCACCTTATGAATATGTTGAATCAGTTTGAGGCTACAGATGCAGAAAAGGCACAAGCAATAAATCATTTTAAAACGCACAAAGTAACCCATAGTGCTGTTGATTCATTTATTAAAAATGCTCGTAACGAATAACTTATGAAACTAACTTTTAGCCTGGTTTCTTTTATTTTACTAGTAAACCTGTGCACTGCTCAGGAACTTTCTGAAGATTTAAAAATCAAAATAAAGCAAGCGCAGCAAGCCCATCAAATACCAGCAATTGCAGTTAGTTTAATTACACCAGATTCTATTTTTAGTTATGTAAATGGAAAAGCAAGGTTTTCGAAGAAAGAGCAAATTTCTAAAAATGCTAAATTTCATTTAGGGTCTAATACAAAGGCAATAACTTCTTTTATTGCTATGCGCCTAACTGAGCAAGGAGAAATAAGTTGGGGAACTCCTTTCTTCAAACTTTTTCCAGAACTAGAATCAACAAGTAGATCTGTTTATTCTGATATTACTTTAGGAGATCTATTATCGCATAATGCTCAAATACGCCCTTACACTAAAGGCTCTGAGCTCACAAAATTCAATAGATTAAAAGGTTCAATTAGTGAAAACAGATATACGTTTTCAAAAAGTGTTTTAACCCAAAAAGCTGTAAAAAAAGGCACCTACTCTAATGCCGGTTACGTATTAGCAGCTTTAATGCTAGAACGTGCTTCGGGTAAGACCTACCGGGAATTGGTAGATCAGACTATGCAGGAATTAGATTTAGAGTACTTCATAGGATTTCCCAATAAACAAAACGCTACATATCCCTGGGGACATTGGGATCAAAAGGGAGTATTTGAAGCCCTCTCACCAGAGCACGCTTATAAATTACCAGATTATATGTCTAGTGCCGGAGACATTAGCATGAATATACTCGATTACAGCAAATTTATACAGCTGCATCTAAACGGGCTTTTAGGAACGAGTACTTATCTTAATGCAGATGATTATAATTGGTTACATTTTGGTCAAAGTCCGTACGCTTATGGCTGGGGAAATGTAATTAAGGATTCTGAAAAGATGAGTTTTCATGATGGCAGTGCAGGTACGTACTACAGCCATACTGTACTTTTACCAAATAAAAATATAGCAGTTGTCATACTTATGAATACAGCTTCTACCGAAGCTGTTGAGGCTATTTATAATCTTCAGCAGTTTATAACATCACAACCTCAAAAATCTAAGAAATATTATGAGTAAGCGATTTTACGGCCACGGAAAACTTCTCATAACTGGAGAATATCTTGTTTTAGATGGAGCTCTAGCACTGGCTATACCTACTCAAAAAGGACAAAGTCTGGTTGTAGAAGATGTAAACATCGAAGGAATAACCTGGGTAAGTCTTAAGTCTTCTGGTGAACTCTGGTTTACTACGCATCTAACCTATGACGATTTAAAAAAATCACTACCCAAACAACCTGCAGATCCTAAAGACCGTTTAATTCAACTACTTGCGGCAGCACAGAGTTTGAATCCGCAATTTTTAAGAGATGCTAAAAATATAAAAGTAACCACCACTTTAGAATTTGAAAGTAATTGGGGACTGGGTTCTTCTTCTACACTTATTTATACACTTGCAGAATGGGCAGAAGTTGATGCATATGCCTTACTAAATCTTACATTTGGTGGCAGCGGCTACGACATTGCCTGCGCAAGTAATCACACTCCAATTCTGTACCAACTAAAAGAACAAAAACCCCGCGTATTACAAACACAGTTTAATCCACCATTTAGAGATCAATTATTTTTTATACATCTCAATAAAAAACAAAACAGCAGAGACGCAATCTTAAATTATAGAAAACAACCTAAAGAAAGCCTGGAGAGCGCGATTAACAAGGTTTCCGGAATAAGCGAAACATTGCTCAGCTGTGAAGAATTACTCAGTTTTAGGGCGCTTATAGACGCTCACGAGCGCATTATTGCTTCAGTACTCAATACCCAAACTATAAAGCAGCAATTATTTGCAGATTACCCCGGAAGCATTAAAAGTCTGGGAGGCTGGGGCGGTGATTTTATTCTTGTAACTGCAAATCAGGAAGATCTTGACTATTTTAGAAATAAAGGATACCACACAATAATTTCTTACAGTGATATGGCATATTAGAAGCTAAATTTTATACAAAAAAAAAGAGCCGTTTTAAAAACGGCTCTTTTTTTTGTACTCTATGTTACTGATTAATAAAAATCAGCTCGTTTATCTTCAATTTTAGCTGCGTCTTTTAATGCTTGTAGAACAGTAAAATTCACATTAGCTCTATCTGCATTATCTTTTTGTATCGCAAAACTCGCATAATTATCAAGCTTACGAGCAGGAGTAACATTTACTACCTTCACTACATAAACACCTTTATCTCCTGCAATAGGATTTGAGACACTACCTTTATCAAGACCAAAAGCAATACCCATAACTTTAGGCTCTGTACCTGCTCCTGCTAAAGTAGGATTTTTAAGATTTACTCCGTTTGAAGTTTGAACGCTTACATTATTTGCAGAAGCAATTGCATTAAGATCTTTACCTGTAATTTTTTTCTTAATTAGTTCAGCTTTCTTCTCATTACGAATTATTGGAGTTACTCGCGGAGAAGCTTGATCTACCGGCATTAATCCTTTTTCTGTTTTAGCTGTAAGCTGTACTACCAGGTAACCTCCTTCTACATTAAAACGCTGCACGTCTCCTGTTTTAGTTTCTTCATTAAACGCCCAACGAATAATCTCGCGTTGACTACCCTGTCCTGGTAATGTCTCATCTAAGGCTTTAATGCTATTTACAGGTCTAACTGTATAGTTTTCAGCTTTAGCTGCATCTTCAAATGAATTCTTATCGTCTGAAACGGCCATTTGAAATTTTGTAGTAGCATTAAAAACTTCATTGATTGTCTCTTGAGATGGCTCTATTTCTTTTGCAACTGTTGCTAATTTAATAGCGCGTTGCTTATTTTTCTGGTCATCTATCTTGATAACGTGATAACCATATTGAGATTCTACAACTCCTACTTCTCCTGTATTGCCATTAAATATAAAGTCATTAAAAGGCTTAACATATCTTCCTTTAGTAGCGTAACCTAAATCACCACCTTTTTCTTTACTTCCGTCTGCAGAAAACTCAGGAGCTAATTCTGCAAGCTTAGATGGCGTTGCTTTTATTACTGAAGCAAGACTGTCTGCTAAATTCTTAGCTTCTGCCTTAGATCGTGTTTGGCTTGCAGCATTTGCAAGACCTTCATAGGTAAGAAGTATGTGCGATGCTTTTACAGAATCAGGTATTTGACTTACACCCACTACTTTTGATATTTTGTAATACCCATTGTCTTTGTAAGGACCATAAACAGACCCTTCATTTAAACCAAACAGAGTATCTCCTACTGAACCAGGCAATTCGTTTTTAAATAAATAAGCATCTGAATATCGTAAATCTGAGTATTCATTTACAAATTCTTCAGGATTTGTAGTTGCTGCCAGGCCATTAACTGTATCATTTGTTTTAGTGGCAGCTGTATATTCTACACGCTTATTTAAAAGTGAAGCAACACTTGCTTTTAAAGCTTCCTCGTCAGACAGCGAAGGTGCTTCTGAAAACATTACGTAACGAAGATTTCTGGTAGCTTCAGATTTAAATTCAGATTTGTGATCTTCAAGATAAGCAGCAATATCTTCTTTAGAAACTGTTACCTGATCGTCTGCAATAGAAGTATAAGGAATTTGAACATACTCTAAATCTCTAAGATTATTTTCTAACTCGTAAGCCATTTGACCTTCTTTAAAGCTTGTGTTTAAACCAGCTTTAATAAGGCTAAAGTATATTTGTTGTTGTTCGTTATTTGCTAATTGCTTTTCATAATCTACCCACTGTGCATACATTGTAGGATTTGTAGATTTTAAAGTCGCTACATATTCACGTAACTTTTGCTCACTAAAAACACCGTCATTTTGAAAGTTAGGATCGTTTTGCAATGCCTCTTTCAACAAATTATTTATACGATCTTGCTCTACAGTAATACCTAAATCTTCGTACTGCTCATCAAGTAAAATGCGACGCACTTCTTGCTCCCAGGCAGCATTTACCGCCTGAGTGGTAGTGATCCCTGCCCCGTAACGTGCAGTCTGGCTTTCAACCAGCCCAGCAAATTCCTGCTGTTCTATATCTTCATCATTTACAGAACCTAGAATACGTTGTGATTTTTGAGTAGAAAAACCACCGTTTTTTAGCACATCTGCCAATACAAATGCAAATAAAGCCAGAGCTATAATTGCAATTAAGAATACCGAGCGTTGTCTAATCTTGTTTAAAACTGCCATTGTTTATGTGTTTGTCAAATAGTGGGCGAAAATACCATTTTAAATGAAAAAATGAAATGTAAAATCAGCAAAATAAAAAGAGTTATTAATCTAGGTATTAATCGTTTTCAACAACACGTACCTTTACCAATTCAATTTTTGTATTTGAGGTTTGAATAATATGAAATTGATACCCCTCGATATCCACAATATCACCTTCTTCAGGAATCCCCTCAGTATGATTTACAATAAGTCCTCCCAGGGTTTCATAATTCTCATCTTCAGGCAATTCTAGCTTATAGGTTTCATTTAAATAATCAACTTCAAGTCGTGCCGAAAATTTATAAGTGTCTTCTTCTAATACCTCTTCGATAAGAACCACACTATCATGCTCATCTTCAATCTCGCCAAATAACTCTTCTACAATATCTTCAACGGTCATCATACCGCTAGTACCGCCATATTCATCTATAACTACAGCCATACTTTTGCGCTTTTTGATTAGTATGTTTAAAACATCTTTTACAAGCATAGTTTCCGGCACAAAGATCACAGGCATCAATACATCTGTAATGGTTACTGGCTTTTTAAAGAGTTCAAAAGAGTGTACATATCCTATAATATCATCTATAGAGTCTTGATATACCAGTATTTTTGAAAGCCCTGTTTCTGTAAATTGTTTATTTAAATCTGAAGGAGATTGATTTTTCTCAACCGCTACAATTTCGGTACGCGGTATCATTACTTCGCGTGATTTAACTTCTGAAAATTCTAAGGCATTCTGAAAGATTTGTATTTCAGAATCTAATTCTTCATTGGTTTCAAAAGAATCTATTTGCTCATTTATATAATTCCCCAATTCAACTTTAGTAAAAGCCAATTGGACTTCGTCACCATCAGTTTTAAAAAATTTCTTTAAAAGTAAATCTGAAATCCAGATGATAAAAGTTGACAAGAAACTAAAAACAACGTAAAATAGATATGCAGGAACCGCAAAAATCTTTAGCAGTGAGTTTGCATAAATCTGAAAAAATACTTTAGGTAAAAATTCTGCAGTAAATAGTACAAGTAGTGTAGAAATAATTGTCTGCGTTAGCAAACTAAATTCTACAAAAAAGTTAGTAAGCCACGCATAACCAAAATCTGCACCCTCTAACCAACCCTGTAAAAGATCACCCATAAAATAGGCATAGATTACCAGTGCCAGATTATTTCCCACCAGCATGGTCGCAATAAACTTAGATGGTTTTTCGGTTAAACGGGTAAGAACTTTAGCAATAAGATCATTTTGTTTTTTTTCTATCTCGATATGAATCTTATTAGAAGAAACGTATGCTATCTCCATACCCGAGAAAAATGCGGAAAGAATTAAGGAAACTACAATGATCAGAATTTCTGTTTCCATATATTATTTCTGACTGCCTTGTTCATACTTTTTCCTAAAGCGACGCTTAAAGAAGTACATACCTATGGCAATTACTACGAAAAACAAATAAAGATAGGCTTTACTAGGCTCTACAGACCATACTCTTACCGCTTCAAATAAAAACAGTGCAGCAAAAATTAAGTAGGCGTATTCGAAATATTTAAAGTACTTAGACATTATAATAAGCTATCATTTTTAGTAGAATCTGGATTTTCTTTAACATACATTCTACTTTGATTATCTAAAGATATAAAATTTTTGAAGTCCTCACTGCTGTCAAATAAATCTCCACTATTATAGGAATCATCAGGAAACTTAATAGTGTAAGGCTTATCTGTAAAAACCCATTTATTTCGTTGATCCCAAAACAATTGAGAGGCATCTAATCGCGTGGAATCGCTTGTTATAAGAACCACATTTTTACGCATATCAATTAAATTTGTTCGGGTGTATCTAATAGCGTAGTCTGCCGTAATATAATTCTCTTTCTTAGCGTCATCTATAAAAGTAACTTCTACACCATTAGGAAACTCTTGATACGGAAAGTTTAATAAGCCATAATCTATAAGTAATGGCGTTTTTAGCGTAGCAACTACTTTACCAGAATCTGTATATTTTAAAACAACGCCTTCACCTTCTGCAGAAGGACCATCTGTACGCTGGTTAAACTTTTGTAATTCTTCTGAGCTGTTACCACAACTAAAAAACAAAGTCACAGCTAATGCTGTGACTAAGTTTAAGATTATATGTTTATGTGATGTACTCACTTATAAATTTGGAACGGTAACTCCGCCACCTACCCAGCAGCTAAAGTTAATACGTTGACCAGCGTTACCAGCGTTAAAAATCATCGTACGATCTGGAGCTAAACCTCTATAAGCAGCGGCAGTTTTTTGAGCAACACCAGATAAAGAAGGATCAATAGCTCCTGCACGAGCAGCCATATCTGCAGCTAACCAATAGATTGCTCTTTTATTGAACACACTATCACCACAGCTGTTTGCGCTACTTGCATACATATCTGCAATTTTAAGATATACAATACCCATTGAAGGTTTTGCTCCTACAGCTTTTAAGTAGTAGCTGCGTGCGTTACTCATACTTCCTTTTTTTCTAAAGTTCTCAGCTAGCTGATAAAATACTTTAGCTTTTTTAGAAGGGTCTGTTTGACGATTTGCAGACTCCTCATAATACTTTAATGCGTTAGCATTTTCACCACGTTGCTCTGCAAGACGACCTAAGTAATAAGACGTTTCTGCAGAAGGCTCTAATGTATTTAATTGCTCAACTAACTTTACAAATAGCGGACTATCTGTACATTCTTTAGAAACTAAACGTCCTGCAGCATTTTTAACCCAGGTCACATCACCTTTCTTCTCTTCCCAGGCAGCCTCATAAAAAGGAACTAGACGATCACAATCAGCTAAAACTCCTAATTTTTGATTGATACCTGCAGAAACTTTAGAGTAGTTATCTAGGTTTACTTCTGCAACCTGCTCTAATTTTTTCTCTTGAGCAGTAAGTGCAGTACCTGCCTCTTTTTTCTCTAAGATTGTTTCCATACGCTTAGCGTAACCATCTTGCTCTTCAGTGATTTTTTCCTGTAC
Source organism: Leeuwenhoekiella sp. W20_SRS_FM14 (assembly GCF_052119605.1). NCBI lineage: Bacteria > Pseudomonadati > Bacteroidota > Flavobacteriia > Flavobacteriales > Flavobacteriaceae > Leeuwenhoekiella > Leeuwenhoekiella sp. W20_SRS_FM14. The sequence goes on from NZ_JBGQOK010000003.1 coordinate 452,836, forward strand.
TTTATCATACATATCAAAAACTTCCTGCAACTCAATAGAACCTGCTTCTTGTAACTCAACAGCTACTACGAAGTACTCGTATAAACCTTTTGCATTTGTAAATGTTGCTTTATCAGTTTCCCAGGCTTTATTAAATTGAGCGTATTGCTCTTGAGCAGTTCCTATTTTGTTGTCATACATTATAGTTGCTACATCGGCAAGATCTTCACCTTCATTAGTTTTTGCAGCAAAATGAGTTTTCTTCTCTTGATACATTTTCTTTAAATCTTCAAGAAAAGCCATTTGCTCAGCTCCTGAAGTTTTTTCGATTTTGTATTTTAAGATACGCTCTCCATATTGATACAACGCAAAAGAAGTAGTAGGACACTCTTTACGTAATTTCATAAATGGCTCATAAGCTGCATCGTAATTTTTAACTTTTGCGTGCTCAGAAAAAATAGACATTGTTGTAACGCATTCTTCAGTAGCTTGAGCGCTAACGAAATTTACTGCTCCTACAAGGGCTATAAATAGTAATGTTAATTTAGTTTTCATCATTAAATGGTTTAAAAGCAATATTAATAATTTTAGTTGTATTTGTTAGGCACAAACCACGGTCTAAGTGGATTTAATGACAAACTAAGGCCTACTTTAAAAAAATCTTCTTTAACTAAGCCTGCGTTTGTTGTTCCGCGTTGACCGTATTCAAAAGTTAAGTTGGCATTACTAAATCCTCGTCCTAACGGTAACCCAAGACCAAAAGATATGCCAAACTCATCAATAGACTCGTTTTGTATCATTAAACCTGATTCTTCATATCGAGCACCCAGCCTATAAGTAACTCTACTCCAATAACTTGTGATAGAATTATAGTCTGGAACAAAATATCCTCCTAAACGATATTTAAATGAATCATCGTAAGCTGCCTCAGGAGTAATAAAAGATCTATTAGTTAATTTACTGCTTTCTAAAAACTCTACCTGCCCCCCAGCGAACCATTTGTTAGTCTCTCCAAACCCTAATCCAAAAGAATACATATTAGGCACAATACTTTCTGTATCTGCTAAATTAGTATCTTGAGAATCTATAACGCTAACAACTGCTTTATCTGTCTGTGAATAAACAACAGACTGTAATGATCTGTCATTACTTAATGTTAAACTAGTCTCCGGCTGAAAACTTACTGAAGAATAAACTTTATATTTTTTTGCTAATGTAGCTTCATACTGAGCCCCAAAATTATAAGTTAATCCCTGAATATCAGATCTATCAATTTCACGCACACTATATTGCTGACCTGCATCTACCTGAATAATTTCATTACGAATGTTTCCGAAGTTATAACTTCCTTCCGCTCCCAATCTGAAGTTCTTAAAAATCTCAATACCCGCTGCTAAGAATGCGCGATTAGCTCCACCTCTACCAGAATACTGAGTAAGGCTTGTTTCGCCCGCATTTAATATTTGATAGTCAACAGAAGTTTCGGGAACTAAACCAAAACCTACTCCTAATTTTTTAGAAATCGGAAACGCCAGGGCTAAATAATCTATTGTAGTAGAAGTGGTATGACCGTTTTCGCCATTACTGGTTAAATCTGTTTCTCTATGATTAGCACCTATTGTAAAGTTTGTCAACTTTAAAGCACCATAACCAGCTGGATTTCTAAAATTGATATGGGTACTATCTCCTAAAATACTCAAACCTCCCATTGCTTGATTCTCCACCGAACCTTTAAAGTTCGAAATCCCCAAACCGTAAAAAGAATACGGTGAAGAATTACCTTCCTGAGCGAACGCAGAAGCCGAGATACAAACCAAAACAACTACTAAAAATCTTTTTATCATTAACTTTTATTAAATACTGTTATATAATTCAGTCCTTTCAGGAGAAAATTTGAGTTGGCAAAGATGCCATTTTTTAGCCTACCAGACAAAAATAGCCCGTCTCCTCCTGTTAAAATAATCTTTAAATCTTCAAATTTTACTTTATACCAGTCTATTAGACCGTCTATTTCAGCTATTAAACCATTCACAACACCAGACTGCATTGCCTCATTTGTGTCTTTGCCTATTACATCAATTACCGTTTCTACAGGTGTTAATTGTGGCAATCGTGCAGTAAATTTATGCATCGCATTAAAACGCATTTGTAAACCCGGAGAGATTGAACCTCCCTGATAGGTATCACTCGCATCTTTAAAATCATATGTAACACACGTGCCGGCATCAATGATTAACACATTTTTACCAGAAAAATCTTCATGTGCACTTGCAACTAAAATCATCCTATCTAGGCCTAGTGTTTGTGGAGTTTTATAACCATTTTTAAAGGGCATAGGTGTTTGTGACGATATTAATTCAAAAGAAAGACCCCTATTTTCTATAAACGTGACAAAATCTTTTGAATTGCCTGTAGCACAAATCACGATATGGTTTATTTCAAATTCTTTTGTAATTTTTACAAATTGCTTTTTTGCAGCATCAACACTACCAGCCCAATTACTTTTTAAAACATTCTGATCAAATACCCCAAACTTAATACGGGTATTACCTAAATCGATTGCCAGATTTATCATTGCTGATTTTTTTTTTGCAATAATACAAATACTCGAAGCCTCGCGCTCATACATTTAGCAAAAGCTCACAAAAAAAAATCATTAATTCTCATAAAATAGGTTGTGCAATCTAAAAATTGATTTTATATTTGCAGCCGCTTAGGCAAGGTACCTTAGCTCAGTTGGTAGAGCAACGGACTGAAAATCCGTGTGTCCCTGGTTCGATTCCTGGAGGTACCACAACAAAACCCTGAAACTTATGTTTCGGGGTTTTTTGTTTTTACACTTTTTTTAAATAATTAAATCTCTTTTCCCAAGCATCTCTTTTAATATATTTTGAGAAGCATTTATTTACTTAGCTATTTGAAATCAGAATAACTTACAGTAGGGTGTTTTCGTGAAAATAATGAATGAAATTAAACGTTAGAAATGTGTAAATAAAAAATTATAGCGTTTAAAAATTTTTAAATCGAATTAACTAAAAGTATCAATGACAGATTTAGCACAACTAGAAAAAATAAGTTTGGAAGATTTGGTTTTAATCAAAAAATCTAAAAAAGACCTTGATGAAGTTTCCTTTTTAATGCGTGCTTTAAACACCATAGGTACACCTATAGATTCTGGCTTGACATTACTTCCTGAAAAATATCAGGACAAAATAAGCAGCACTATTCAAAAAGCCCTTCAACTTTCTGTAAAGGCAAATTTGAAAACACTTAATAAAGGAAGACAATACACTCCCTCTTCAAACATTACCTACAAAGTGGTAACCGGTCTTTCTGGTGCTACAGGTGGTTTTTTTGGGGTAGCTGGTTTCACTGCAGACTTATTGATTTCTACAAAATTTATGATGCGATCTATTATGGATATCGCGCGAAGCCAGGGAGAAGATATTCACAATATAAATACACAATTAGCGTGTCTGCAAGTTTTCGCATTAGGTGGGACATCTGACGATGATGACGAACTAGATACAAGTTATTACGCAACCAGGGCGGCACTGCATACAGCTATGAATCAAACCAGTGTTTATATTGCAGAAAATGGTACCAAAAATATAATTGAAGCACTAGCTTCTCAAACAGCTGCACCACTAGCAAAACTTATTAATCAGGTTGCGGCACGTTTCAGTGTTCAGGTAAGTGAAAAATTTGCTGCTCAGGCAATTCCTGTATTAGGTGCTGCTGCTGGTGCGTCTATCAATGTCTTATTCATTTCTCATTTTCAAAAAATAGCAACCGCACATTTTACATTGAGACGCTTAGAACGTAAATATTCTAAAGCACTCATTCAGGAAACTTATGAACATATAAAACCTAAACAACTTCCTATTTCTGAATAACTTAAAAAATTTTTAATAATTTAAAACTGAATAATTAACTATTCAGAAATCAGATTATTTCCTAAAATTAGGAATATTTCCATATTTTTGTAATAATTCCAATTTTATGAATCGAAATATACTACATCTAGATCTTGACACTTTTTTTGTCTCTTGTGAACGCTTAGCGAATAGTAAACTCATAGGAAAACCTGTTATAGTAGGAGGCACTGGAGATCGCGGTGTGGTTAGCGCAGCAAGTTATGAATCAAGAAAGTATGGTGTTCACTCAGGAATGCCTATTAAAATGGCAAGACAACTTTTACCACAAGCATTTTATATAAGAGGGAATGCCGGCACCTATACTAAGTATTCAAAAATGGTTACCGATATTCTTCAGCAAGAAGTTCCTATTCTAGAAAAAGCTAGTGTTGATGAATTTTATGCAGATCTCACCGGTATGGATCGCTTTTTTGGTTGCTACAAGTTTGCTAAAGAACTACGTTCAAAAGTAATTAGAGAAACGGGATTACCTATTTCTTTTGGACTTTCTGTAAACAAAACGGTTTCTAAAGTTGCTACTAATGAAGCGAAGCCAGACAGTCAGCTTAAAGTTGATGCTGGTTATGAAAAACTATTTCTTGAACCGCTTTCTATAAAAAAAATACCTATGGTGGGCGAGAAAACATTCCGTACGTTTTGCAACCTTGGAGTAAAGAATATAGGTCTTGTTCAGCAAATGCCGGTCGAGATGATGATTTCCGTTTTTGGTAAAAATGGGAGAGTAATTTGGGAACGCGCAAATGGCATAGACCGCTCTCCTATTATTCAATACCACGAGCGTAAATCTATATCAAGTGAGCGCACTTATGGGCAGGATACCACAGATATACATAAATTGAAAACAACTATTCATGCAATGGCTGAAAATCTGGCTTTTCAGTTGCGTCGTGGTAATAAATTAACTTCTTGTATTACGGTTAAAGTTCGGTATTCAGATTTTCAAACTTTTTCTAAGCAACTAAAAATACCATACACTGCTGCAGATCATAATTTGATACCACAGGTATTAGAGATTTTTGAAAAATTGTATAATAGGAGATTACTTATTAGGCTGGTGGGTGTTCGCTTTAGCGGCCTTACTGAAGGTCATTATCAAATAGATCTTTTTGAAAATACAAACCGTACCGTAAGTCTATATAAAGCTATGGATGAAATACGTATACGCTATGGCGATCGCAGCGTAATGAGAGCGGCTACTATGGGAGAAGGCTCCAGAACTATAGGTGGTCAGGGAAATCCCTTTAATGGCCAGCCTCCTATAGTTTTAGCTCATAGGCATCAATAAGACACATCTCTAATTAAGCAAATAATTTAATTATGTTTTTAAACTGTCATACGTATTTCAGTCTAAGATACGGTACGCTTTCAGAAGAAGAGTTAATTGATCTTGCTATTCAAAATAAGCAAAGCTGTATTGCGCTCACAGATATTAATAACACTTCTGCCTGCTTAAAGTTTATTAGTAAGGCTAAAGAAAAAAAAATAAAGCCTGTAGTAGGTGTAGATTTTAGAAATGGTATGCGACAGTGCTACGTCATGCTTGCACAAAATAATAATGGATTTTTAAATATTAATAGTTTCTTATCTAAGCATTTACACGATAAAACTAAATTCCCAGATCATTCACCTCTAATTTCAGATGCTATTATTATCTATCCCTTTGAAAAAGTACTCGAACTCGATAAATTTAGTTTTTTAGAAAATGAATATATAGGAGTCGCTTTCAAAGAACTAAATAAGCTTCGTTTTTCTAGTTATAGTAGTTTTAAAAATAAACTTGTTCTGCTTCAGCCAGTAACTTTTCGTCATAAAAAAGATTTCAATACCCATCGCCTTTTACGAGCGATAGACACTAATTCTCTACTTAGTAAATTACCAAAAGAAGAACAGGCGTCGCCAGATGAGAAAATACTTTCTTCGGAAATAATTAATCAGATTACTGTAGAGTATCCCCATATTATAGAGAATACTACTTCAATTTTAAATTCGTGTACCATTCATTTTGACTTTTCAAAAGATAGAAAACCTCAAAATCTAAAAACAGTTTTAGGTTCTGAAGAATTAGATTTTATAAAACTCAATGAACTTTGTCAATTAGGTTTACCACAACGTTATGATAAAATTACAGTCCAAATAAAACAGCGTGTAGAAAAAGAACTCACGCTTATTAAAAGTCAAAATTTTGTTTCATTTTTTTTAATAAACTGGAAAATTATAGAATATGCACGCAGTAAAAACTATTTCTATGTAGGTAGAGGTAGTGGTGCTAATAGTATTGTTGCTTATCTATTGCGTATTACAGATGTAGATCCTATTGAACTTGACTTATATTTTGAACGGTTTATGAATGAATTTAGAAGCAGTCCTCCAGATTTTGACATCGACTTCTCGACCTGGGATCGAGAAGATGTAACATCATTTATTTTTGAAGAATTTGGGCAAAATAACCAGGCTGCTCTTCTAGGATCTTATGTAACTTTTAAACATAGCGGGGCTGTAGGTGAATTAGGAAAAGTTTTTGGCTTACCTAAACATGAAATAGATAAACTTAGTGATGGTCGTTATAGTTTTGGTCAACTTGATGATATATCAAAATTAATTTTAAAATACAGTACCTATTTAAATGACAAACCTAATTACTTAAGCATTCACGCTGCAGGAATTTTAATTGCAGATAAACCCATTCATTACTTCTCTGCGACCCACTTACCTCCTAAAAATTTTCCGACTGTACAATTTGATATGCATATTGCAGAAGATGTTGGCTTATACAAGTTTGATATTTTAGGCCAGCGAGGATTAGGAAAAATAAAAGATGCTATAGACATTATAAAAAAAAATCATCCAGAAGCTCAACTTCCAGATATACACAATGCAAGTTTGTTTTTTAAAGATTCAAAAATCAATAAAATGATTTCGCAAGCAGAATGTATAGGATGTTTTTATGTAGAATCACCAGCTATGCGTATGCTTTTAAAAAAATTAAAAGTTGACAATTATCTTACCCTCGTAGCAGCAAGTTCAATTATTAGACCAGGGGTAGCTAAAAGTGGTATGATGCGCGAATATATTTTAAGACATAGAAATAAGGAGCGGCGCAAAGAAGCGCACCCGGTGTTGTACGAGATTATGCCAGACACCTATGGCATTATGGTATATCAAGAAGATGTTATTAAAGTGGCACATCATTATGCAAAGCTTGATTTAGCAGAAGCAGATGTATTGAGAAGAGGAATGAGTGGGAAGTACAGATCTAGAAAAGAATTTCAAGATGTAAAAGATAAATTTAAATCTAACTGTATTCATAATGGGGAAAAACAAGAAATAGTAGATGAAGTATGGCGGCAAATAGAGAGTTTTGCCGGTTATGCATTTGCCAAAGGTCATTCTGCATCTTATGCTGTAGAAAGCTATCAAAGTCTTTATTTAAAATGCTATTACCCTTTAGAATACATGGTCGCAACCATAAATAATGGCGGTGGTTTTTATAATACCGAAACTTATATTCACGAAGCCCGTATGAAAGGGGCTATTATTGAAGCACCTTGTATAAACCAAAGTAATATTGAAACAATAATAAAGAATAAAACTATTTATTTGGGACTTCAGCATCTAGACAGTCTTGAAAAAAAATCTATGATTAAGATTATAAACGCACGAGCTTTTAGTTCTTTTAAATCGTTTACAGATTTTATTCAACGTGTACCTTTAAGTATAGAACAGCTTGATATATTAATACGCATAGATGCACTAAGAAGCTTAGGTAAAGATAAAAGAAGCTTATTATGGGAAGCTTATTACAAAGAAAACAACACTCCTAAAATTGAAAATCAAAAACAGTTTTTTAATATATCAATGCAAGATTTTAAGTTACCGAGATTTGAAATAACGAAATTAGAAAATGCATTTGATCAATTAGAACTACTTACTTATACATTAGAAACCCCATATTTATTATTAGAGCGTGAACTTAAAAACACAATATGTAGTAATGATTTAGAGAATTATTTAAATAAGATAATCAACATTTATGGATATTTAGTAACTGTAAAAAAAGCAATTACCTCAAGGAAAGAATACATGTATTTTGGCACATTTTTAGATCAACAAGGGAATTGGTTAGATACGGTACATTTTCCTGATATTGCCAGGAAATATCAATTTAGCGGAAAAGGAATTTATAAAATTACAGGTAAAGTAGTTGAAGAATTTGATTTTTTTTCTGTTGAAGTGTATAAACTAGTGCGAATGGCCTATGTGGCTGATCCAAGATTTGACGCAACTTATAATCGTAAAGATTCTCCACAAATCTCAGGTAGGTTAGCTAATGAGGTAAAACGTTTAAGTTAAGAGAACCTGATCCCCAGATCGGGGCTTTTGGCTTCAATCTTTTTGACGCTATTGCTTGAAAGAAGGATTTTCACTACTATCCCTAATACAGTGAGATAGTAATTTTCTGTTTTCTAATTTCTGCTTTCTATTTTCTGTTCTCTATTTTCTCTTGTCTCAAGTCTAATATCTCAAGTCTACGATCTGAGTTTAGGGCAAAAA